>JBPCMM010000214.1:0-4630 GCA_051002255.1 Pyrinomonadaceae bacterium | reverse complement strand
AACAGAGGGGGGGGAGTTTCTCCACCCGTTGCCCACCCCAACCGGTTCTGTGAGTTGAGCCGAGTTTGACACACACGCTTGCTGCTGGTTAGCACGAGCTTGCATCTCTAAGTTATACTCTCCGCTTTTCCAATACCTATAATTTACGTCAGCAATTTGCAACTGTGACCCTAGTCGACCTTCAAAACAAATTGAAGCAACGAATCCAAGCCACGGCGCTGGAGCTTTTCGGCGTAAGCTTGGAACAGGTCAGCGCTGAGACTCCGCCAAAACCGGAGTTTGGCGATCTGGCTTTTCCTGTTTCCTTTGAGCTCGCCAAACTGATCAAACAAAGCACCGGCACCAAAGTCGCGCCGAGGGGCATAGCAGAACAGTTGAAAGAGAAACTCGCGGCAAACGAGGAAATATCTTGGATCGAGGTGGCCGGCGCCGGCTACTTAAACATCTTCTTTGACCGGGCCCAACTGCTGTCGGTCTTCGCAGCGACACCGCCTCCAGCAATTGCCAACGCGACAATTGAATCTGTCGCCAGCCGACCTAAACAAATGGTCGAGCACACCAGTATCAATCCAAATAAAGCCGCGCATATAGGCCACGTGCGCAACGCAGTGCTCGGCGACACCTTCGTGCGGGTTCTCAAAGCTGCAGGCAATGCAGTTGAGGTTCAGAATTACATCGACAATACCGGCGTTCAAGTCGCGGATGTAGTCGTCGGTTTCAAACACATCGAACAGATGACACTCGATGAGATCAAGAACCTCGACCGTTCCCTTCCCAAAGATCGTCCGTTTGATTACTACTGCTGGGATCTCTATACGAAGGTCGGGTTGTTTTATAGAGATGACGATCCTAACGGACAACCGAACCAGGAAAAGCTGAAACTACGGACAGACATCCTTCATGCCCTCGAGCAGGGAAACAATCCAACCGCTGAACTTGCCGACTACGTTGCCACTAGAAACGTCGAATGCATTCTCGATACGATGGAACGTCTGGGCATTCGCTACGACTTGCTCGCGCGAGAGTCTGAGATTCTTCACCTGCACTTTTGGGATCGAGCTTTCCAGCTTATGAAAGGCGCCGGCGTGATTCGGTTGGAAGCCGAGGGTAAGAACATAGGCTGCTGGGTAATGCCTTTTGAGTCACATACCGGCACGGACGAGCACGAGTCCGACAAGATCATCGTGCGGTCAAACGGAACCGTCACTTATACCGGCAAAGACATCGCTTACCAACTCTGGAAACTGGGCCATCTGGGTCTTGATTTCAATTACAAGCCTTTCCGCAAATATGCCGACGGACACGTGGTTTGGGTAACGACGACAGAGCCGAATTCGGAAACACTCCCGGAGGTGCCGCGTCCGAATTTCGGCGGCGGGGTTACTGTCTACAACGTTATTGACTCGCGTCAGTCGTATCCGCAGGAGATCGTGGCCCGCGGCGTTGCCGCCCTGGTGCCTGAGTTTGGGCAAAACGCGAGTGTGCATCTCGCGTACGAGATGGTGGCGTTGTCGCCAAGCGCTTGCGCTGAGTTAGGCCTTGAACTCAGCGATCAAGATCGCGCTAAGCCCTACATCGAGATGAGCGGACGTAAAGGATTGGGCGTTAAGGCCGATGACCTGATTGACCGGCTCGAGGCCGATGCGTTGCACGAGGTCGAGGCACGCCATCCCGAACTCACCACTGAGGAGAAAGCGGCCACCGCCAACGAGATTGCCGTGGGCGCGATGCGTTATTTTCTTTTGAAGTTCACGCGCAACTCGGTCATCGCGTTTGATTTCAAAGAAGCGCTTTCATTCGAGGGCGAGACCGGTCCGTATTGCCAGTACGCAGCGGTGCGCGCAAATTCCATCTTTAGAAAACTTAACCGTGAGTCACATGTGGCTGCTGAAAAACTCATTCAGCGCGCAGGAGGCGATTCTGATATTCGCAGGCAAGTGGCTCAAGCTCTCGGCGGCGAGGCGGGCACAGAAATTTGGTCACTGGTAATGCTGGCGGAAAGGCTTGACGAAGTTGTCGCCCAGTGCGCGGCATCTGCCGAGCCGGCTAATTTGGCAAAATACGCTTTTAACCTGGCGCGGGCCTTCAACCTTTTCTATCACCGGCATCGGATCATCGCCGAGGAGGACCTGACTAAAAAAGCGGTGTTGATAACCGCGGCTAACATCGCGCGGCGCCAATTGACCTCGGCCCTGGCGACATTAGGAATAAGTGTCCCCGAGAGGATGTAGAAACAGGAACGATCCACGAAATGACACGAAGCATCACGATTTCCCTTTAGTGTCACTTCGTGTGATTTCGTGGATCGTATCAAACGGTCCGTTCGGTTACGCACTTCATCCCGGAGGGATGTGAAAATACATTGAATCTTACTTCAAGCTCGAACTAACCCCACCATCGTCCGAACTGTACATTTAACAAATGCTGAGAGTATAAGAGAAGGCATGCTGATCGTTATGAAAGCGGACGCGACCGACCGCCAGATTGAAGCGGTAGTGCGTGTCATCGAGGACCTGGGTTACAAGCCTCACCCAATGCCTGGAGCCACCCGCACGGCTATTGGTATCACCGGAAATCAGGGTTCCGTGGATCCTTCTCACTTTGAAACGCTAGCCGGCGTAGCTGAAGCGATTCGCGTTAGCAAGCCCTACAAACTGATAACAGTGGATCTCCGGCCGGAGAAAACCATCGTCCGCGTCGGAGACGCAGCGATCGGCGGGGACGAATTGGCCATCATCGCCGGCCCTTGTGCGATTGAGAGCCGCAATCAGGGCTTTGCTGTCGCCGAGGCCGTACGACGAAGCGGGGCGAGATTTTTTCGTGGCGGCGCATTTAAACCAAGGACTTCGCCTTACGCGTTCCAGGGATTAGGCGAGGAAGGGTTGAGAATTCTTGCGGAAATTCGTGAAGCCTACGGTCTTAAGATCGTAACCGAGGCTTTGGATGAAGCGGGTGTCGATCTCGTTGAGCGCTATGCCGACGTCATTCAGATCGGAGCACGCAGCATGCAAAACTTCTCATTGCTGCGACGCGTTGGGCGCTCGTCTTTGCCTGTTTTACTGAAACGAGGGCTTTCGGCCACCCTCGACGAATGGCTGCTGGCTGCCGAGTACATCATGGCTGAAGGAAATTATCAGGTTGTTCTTTGCGAACGTGGCATCCGCACCTTTGCCCAGCACACGCGCAATACTCTCGACCTGGCAGCAATACCAGCCGTGAGACGCATTTCTCATCTGCCGGTTATTGTCGATCCATCACACGGCACCGGGAAAAACTTCATGGTTACTCCGCTCGCGCGTGCCGGTGTGGCCGTGGGAGCGGACGGTCTGATCGTTGAAGTTCACGACCAACCTGAGCAAGCGCTCTCCGACGGTGCTCAAGCGCTGACACTGGAGCAGTATGAACAGCTTGTGAGCGAAGTGCGCGCGATCCATGAAGTGATAGCACCAGCACCGGTAAGTTGAGCGCTCCTCTAGGTCTGGAGGCTGTGTGAAAACCCAAAAGTCCCTATAGTAATTTGCAGGTTTGAGAAATCCTGCAAGTTGGAGGAATTTGCAGGTTGGGAAGGTGGGCAAAGCGTAATGCGCCCCCGCTCCAGCGTAGCGTCACCAACTTTATTTTTCTCCCAAGACTACAGTGGACCGGAGTGCAGAAGGAATCAACGCTTTTTCTAGCCAGCGAAAGACGCTACGCTGGAGCGGGGGCGCGCTGCGCTTTGCCCACCTTCCTGCAAATTAGCGGGCCTGAGCCGTCCTCCAAAAAGTTGAAAGGCAGCAACCGGCTATCCAGTGAGGATGGGGACCAGGTCCTTTGCAAAGGCCGAACGCGGCATTACTCGATCGTAGCCCGCGTTTGTAGCGTCGCGCATCAAATCAGTTTGCACGTGTGAGAAAAATCCCAGCAGCACAATTGTTTGTAGTTCCGGGTCAGCTTTCAATGCCGTAGCCAGCGCTAGGGGATCGATCTTTTGCGCATGCAGGTCAACGATGATCAGGTTGGGTTTGTTTTCTCGGGCACTTGCAAGCAAAGCGCTAGAGTTGCGCGCGAAGCGAACATCGATGCCCAGGTGCTCCGCTGTGGTGCGGATCTTCGATATGAAGAACATGTCGTCAACGGCTGCTATGACAGTGCGGACCATAAGTTTAATATAGTCGGCGATGGCAACCACCGAGAAGATTGCAGCGCCCTCTTTCCTTGATTCAGCTGAAATCGAATTTGGCGCAACCGTCCCGCGGAAAACCGGCGCAGATACCCCATCACGGCTGATAATTGCTTCCTATAACATTCGGTACGCAGTGGGCCAGTTCCTGATTTCCACTGGTCTCCTGCGCAAGGCCGGCTTCAACCCGCCCGGCAATCGCTCCCAAACAGTGGGTGAGAACATCCTGCTCGCAGCACGCGCTTTCTCGGAAGGATTACGATTGCCGGCGGTCGACATTCTAGCACTGCAGGAAGCCGATAAAGGGACGGCCCGCACCGGCGGCCATCATGTGGCGCGCGAACTGGCCGACCAACTGCAAATGTCCTGGGTCCACGCGCCCGCCGGAATTCCGCGGGGCATCGAACCGAAGGACCGTCAGTGGTGGCTCGACTTCGAAGAACAGATTGGACTTCAGGATCCGGGTGACAC
>JBPCMM010000213.1:0-9606 GCA_051002255.1 Pyrinomonadaceae bacterium | reverse complement strand
GTTGAAGACTTATTCAAACAAACCGACTCCAATACGGAGCCGCGAGCGGAACCGGCGTCCACAAGCGGGCAGCATGCTTGGGGTGGTGGATGCGACCGGAACTTACACTCAATACGTTCATCGCTTTCGACGTCAAGATCTAGTCCAGAAACCGGGTTGAATCTGGATCCGGTCGCTACGGCTCGCGGTTCCGTAGTCGCTTTTTCAATTATCGTAGGCGAGTTATTATCGAGCTGCCTTCAATGCGAGTCTTTTACACACCTCGTTACTACGCTGACATTGGCGACGGCCACATCTTTCCTATTCGAAAATTCGAATTGGTGCGGGACAGGCTTTTGGGAGAAGGCACCTTGCGTCCAGAGGATCTGGTCGAGCCCGAGCCTGCTTCAGTAGCAGATCTGCACCTGGTGCATACGGAAGAGTACGTCTCACGCTTGTGCGCAGGCACGTTAACAAGCAGCGAGTTAAGACGACTCGGTTTGCCGTGGTCGGAATCGCTTGTGCGGAGGTCATTGTTCGCTGTGGGCGGAACGATCGGTGCTGCGTATTCGGCGTTGGAAGAAGGCATTGCTTCCAATTTAGCTGGTGGAACCCATCACGCCTTTTCCGATCGCGGCGAGGGATTCTGTGTGCTGAACGATGTAGCAGTCGCGATTCACGTGCTTAGAGGCGATGGTCTGATCCGCCGGCCCGCTGTAATAGACTGTGACGTGCACCAGGGCAACGGCACCGCGACGATCTTTGCGGGTGCCCCGGATGTGTTTACCTTCTCAATGCATGGGGCAAAGAACTACCCCTTGTTCAAAGCCGAATCGAGCCTCGATATCGAATTGCCAGATGGCACCGCCGATGAATCTTATCTCCGGACACTGGCCCAGCATCTTCCCTCCGTATTCCAGCATGACCCGGATATTCTCTTTTATCTGGGCGGTGCAGATCCGTACGTCGGAGACAAGCTGGGCCGGCTGGCACTCTCAATCGAAGGACTGCGAAAGCGAGACGAGTTGGTATTAGACGAGTGTTACCAGCGAGATATTCCAGCGGTCACAGTTATGTCAGGCGGTTATGGCGAGAATATCAGCGACACAGTTGAGATCCACTGCAACACCATTCGAACGGCGAAAGCAATTTACGAGAGGCGCCAAGAAGTTCTTAGTCAGCGAGTGGCTGGGATAAACCGCAGATGAGAAAAGCCCGGGCCAGGCGAAAGAGTATTCTACGCAGGATGGTCCGGCTGTTCGTCTTAATGGGGCTGGGCGTTGGCATCGGCATTCTTGGGTACGAGCTGATTCTGCTAGCCCGTGTGACCCGGCTGCGTTCCGAAAACCCGGCAACCACGTCGTTGATTAATGCGAGGGCAGAAGAAACGCAGGCCCAAGGCCAAGAACCCCGACGCAAACAGGTTTGGCTTCCTCTCGATAGGATTTCTCCAAACCTTCAGCGTGCGGTTCTGGCGGGCGAAGACACGAACTTCGTGACCCACAACGGCTTCGACTATCAGGCGCTTCAGAAAGCCTGGGACGAGGCCCAGCGTGCCGCAGCAAACGAAGCAAAAGCAGAAGGCGACAATGAGTCAGACTGGCTCCCGTACCTTCCCGACTTCAAACGTGGCGCCTCAACGATCACACAGCAGCTTGCTAAGAATCTCTATCTGTCCACCGACAAAACTGTCATTCGCAAAGGTCAGGAAGCCATTATTACCGTCTTCCTGGAGCGCCTACTCACAAAACGACGCATTCTGGAAATCTACTTGAACGTGATCGAATGGGGCGACGGTATCTATGGCGCAGAGGCGGCGGCGCAACACTACTTTCGCAAGTCGGCGGCCAGCCTAAGCGCCAGCGAAGCAGCATTTCTATCGGCGATAATCCCTAACCCGCGCACCGTTTTCAATCCGAAAGTGAACCCGCGGCGTGTGGCACGACGACAACGAATCATCTTGCGCGGTATACCTTACGTTAGATTGCCCTAGTTGTTTTTCTGATTGCCGGAGCCTTTAGACAATGCCGGGTTAGTCTTACCGCCACCCGAGCCGGCTGGCAGGCTTACGGCGAAGGAATCCAAGAAACGGCGCGCATTAGGATCATCGGACGAGCCAAAGAAGAAAGCAGCGGTGAGATACAGCTCGCGGACATTGTTTACAACTCGAGTGTAGAAGCGAGCTCTTCCGGGTACCGTGCACCCACTGAGATCATATTGCCTGCCCGCGTATCCACTAACTGAAAACTCTCGGTCAAGATCCGGGTAGCATTCGAACGTCGTACCCAATTTTTGCCAGTCGCTCTGTATTCCGGCAACGAATCCTCTGATTGCGCCGTCCAGAATCACTGCGTCCGACTCCCCTGCGTTTGCGCCTGTCGAAGACACGACCACATAGGTTGTCTTGTTAAATCGCCCCAGGTAAATGTTCAAATTTACGACACGTCCATCTCCCAGTAATACTTTCGTTGAGCGCTTGGTCCCATCGCCGGGAAAAAGCAGGGAAACCTTCGCGTCAGGCTGGGTAAATCTGGTCCATCGTGAGTCCGAACTTATGGGTACCGCCTCCGAGGAACCCAGCGAAAACGCTCCGGTGCTGGCGAATGAAGGCGAGAGGCTTTCACTAGTGAGACCGGACTTTTTCTTCGTTTGGGCAACGGGCGACGCCTGCACACTCGGGCTGAACTTGGAGAGCTCGCCCAACCGCCTGGCCTCTTTAAACTTCCAGGGCGGAATAGGGTTCTGGTCTTGCCAGATTCCGCGATGCTCAGTTCGCGCGGCAGTTTCGCAGGCTGCGTACATCTGGCGCTGGTTCTCGCTGAGGATGGTATCGTAAGGTTTGTCGTACCAGGCAACACCATCACGGATCATTTGAGCGCCCACATCCGTCTCTTTCAGGAAAACTCTCCCCACAATCAGGGCCTTGTCGCCGAGACCTGAGTACTCGACTACCACCTGCTTGTTTAGAATCAGATCCGACAAGTGTTGTCGGGCAACATCCGCGTACGCCTGTTCTTTTTCAGGCGCGACGATCCCCATCAAGTGAACCTGGAGGGGGCGTTTGAGACAAATAATCGTAATCGTGTCACCGTCATGGATCTCCGTCACGGTGCCGAACAACGTTCCGGCAGTCGCTGAACCGGCGATCAGAAGAAAAAATGCCAGGCTTAAGAAAGCCTGGCGTATATAGTGAGAACGCATTTCAAATTGTCTCCGGACTGTGGAACCCTTTAAGACTTACAAAGCGAATTCTTTGGTTAACTGAAGTTCTGCCTTACGCAGTTCGTAACGACCGCGGCCTAGATTGCCCTCGGGACTAAGTGCCAGGACAACGAAGTAGTCTCGCCCTAGCAATCGCATCATGACAATTGCGCGGTCGAGGGAAACCACTAGCTCCCTCAGGTTTCCCAGGCCAATGTCGTTCCCAGATTTCTGGGCACCGCGTACAAGAGATGTGAACTCAGCGGCTGCGACATCGAGATTAGCTTCGTTGCCGGCCTCACCAATTACTTTCTCAACGGCAATTCCGTCGAGACCCATGATCAGCGCACCGAGGGTTCCCTCGGTGCGCTCAATGATGCTTTCAAGCAGTTCTTTAAACATTCCAAACCTTCCTTACGGGCGTGTGCCACCCAAGGTGCCAGGCCGTGCCGTCTGGGCACCCTGAGCCGGAGTATTTGGCGTTGGAGCATTCAACCCCTGCGGTGTCGGTGCCTGGGGCCGGTTCTGCTCCTGCTGCAACTGCGTGGGAGTTGGAGTATTGCTTTGTGGATTGCCCAATGGAACGGGCTGCGGAATGGTTGTGATGCGTGGTCCTGTGCTGGCAGCACCCGGCAGCGGACGGCCCTGGTAGTCAGGTCGATAGATGCGCGGAGTGATGAAGAAAAGGATTTCGCTGTTAGACCGTGTCGTTAGCTTACGTTTGAAAAGATTACCGAACACGGGGATCGACGCTAAGCCAGGCGTGCGTTGCCGGGTCTCGCCTTCCGTGTCAGCCAACACTCCACCCATCACGGTCGTGCCTCCATCGGGAACCAGCACTTCAGACTGCATGCGCTGGGTGTCGATGCCGGGAACGCCTCCGACGGCGATGCCGGTATTGATGGTGTTGTTCTCGATGGTTACACGAAGAATCACAGTACCCACGTCCGTTATCTGCGGCGTGATGGACAAGCGCAAAGGAACGGAGACGAAAGTTGTTGTCACAATTGCCGTCCCACTCGCGGCTTGAGTAGTCTGTACGGGAATTTGCGAACCACTCTCGATTTGCGCAGGCCGATTGTTCAGAGCAGTAACGCGCGGTGTGGCAACGGTCTTAGCCGTGCCTCTTGTTTCAGCAAGAGTAATGAGCGCGCTTATCTGAGCGGTGCCGAAGATTCCGGTCTTCAAACCAATTATGGTGCTTGCGGCAGTGGCGCCGAGCGAATTAATAGGCTGAGGTGTGCCGACCAGTCCACCGAAAACTCCCTGCGGAACTGTGCCAGACACCGGAGGATTCGAGGGCAGCGTTGAGATATTACCCAACCCCCCACGATTCAGGTTCAGAACGCCGGCAGAGAGCTGGGCTCCCATGTCACGGCTGAAGTTGCGCGTGGCGACGACGATGCGAGTCTCGATTTCGACCTGCGGTTCGGGCTGGTCTAGAATTGCAACCAGTTGGCGAATGGCACCGATGTTCTCACGAACGTCGGTGATGATGAGCGTATTGCTGCGACCATCGACCTCGATCGAGCCGCGACGGGACAGCCGGCGCGAAATGATCGGGAGTAAACCTTGATCGCCGCTGCCGCCCGTGGCATCGCCGCCTGCGCCGCCACTAAAACTCAAGTTTGTGGAACCGCCCGAAAATGCTCCAGTGGAACCCGCAGCCTGGGCCAGAGTTCCAGAGGCACGCGCGTAGTTTAGGCGGATGAATTCCGTGACCAGGGGAGAGGAATCGAGTCGTGAGTCGTCAATGACCCTCTGCGTTTGAGCCTCGGTAGCGAGCACTTGGGTGGTAGCCACCCGCAGAATGCTGCCGCTGGTTTCGATACCAAGACGATTCGCTTTAAGCACGGCGTCAAGAGCAATATTCCAGGGGACGTCTTGCACGTTAACGGTCACCGGCACTGCGCCCACCGAAGAGTCGATCACAAAATTAACGCTATACTGTTCTGTAATGTAGTTGAGTATGTCGCGAATGTCTGCGTTGACGACGTTAAGATTGATTGGTTCTCCGATGAAACCTGGCTGGCCATACTGCCGTCCTTGTTCCGACTGGGTCATCCGGTCGGCTGAAGGACCCAGGAGGCCTCGAGGGGTGGGTGAAGGCGACGCTTGAGACTGCTGACGCATCGCCGGGTCCTGGGGACCAGTGCTTTCCACGGGGCCGGTCAATTTTAGACCTGTGGTTGTGGCCCGGATACCCGCGGCTGCGGGTGGTTTTTTTGTTTCAGCCAGACCGTGGCTTCCAAAGAGGCACAAAACCAGCAGGACGGGCGCAGTCCTTGGTATGGCTGTAATGTTCCGAGGCTGATAAGACATCTTTCCCTCCTTAAAGGGAATTTCTGGACGATACCACCACGCACTACGCTCATTTGCTGTTGCAATCTAAGCGCGCGCCGCACATGCGGCAGCGTCCGGGGTTAATTGTCAAAACTGCGCAAATTGAGGCATTCGATAATGCTTGAAAGGCCTGATGCGCGGCGGGAAACGGTTGGCCTAGTTGGCGTGCAACTGAGTCGCAACCAGGAACTTTATTCGGGCTTCGTAGCGGCGGCAGGCTGCTCCGAGGGCTTTTCAGAATCTGAACTAGCAGGGTCCGTTTTCGCGACCGACATCAAATTCACGTTGCTGGCTTGCCGCAACGGCTTGATTTCAACTGACCGTTCGCGTCGTCCGTCGCTTAGAACAATTTCGCGACGAAAGACCAGGCGGTTGTCTTCTATGGCCACTAAATGGCCATCATAAAAACGTTCGCCCGGATAGATTACATAGGACAACTTGATGGGTGTTGCCTCTACTATTGCGGCGTACCCACGGGGAGTGCGCGAAATTCCAACTACTTGCAGCTCGGCAAGCAGCAATGCCGTGGTTGGCTTCGGCGCGGCCATGCGAGCATTCATCGCGGCCACTTTTTGAGCTTTGTATTGAGCTATCCGCTCCTGAATGGAAGGTGTCGAAACCCGCATGACCACCTTCTTGGCACCTGCACGAGGAAGCTCATACCTTCTGAATGGATCGCGACCACCCTCGCGAACGGGCTTAGTAGCGGCTGGTTTCGTGGAGTCAGTCCCCTGGGCGTGAGTGGTTGCCACGAACCCTCCGTTGCCAACAGAGAGCCCAAGTACAATACCTGCGAGGCCGTATCTGATTATCTTTGTAAAGTGCATGGTGGTTTACTTTCCTTGCCGCTCAAGTTCGGACGGTAGCTAAGAGGTTTATTTGGCAGCTGGCGGCGGTTTCGGATTATTCTGCTTTTGCAGCTTCTCTGCCGACACGTAATAAGCTGTCAAATCAAACGTCGCATTTACAGTCTGGTTGCTCGACTGCTTGTCGAGCTGATTCAGTCCGAAATTCGTAATGGAAACGATGCGTTGATAGTGAGCAAGCTGCTCAAAAAACGCGCGCAGCGAGGCAAAAGAGCTAGTGACGTTGACTTCGATCCTCTTGCCGCTGTAGTTGTCCTGCTGAACATCCTCTTTCGGATGGAATTTCCGGAGCACGAGTCCATTGTTGCGGGCCCGATCCTGAATGCCTTGCAGCACCAGGGTCAACTCGCGTTGTTCGGGAAGGAGCGCCTTAAGCTCGTCATATTCTTCCTGTCTGGCCGCGTAGACTGCCCGAAATTCATTGAGTCTCTGTGAAGCGATCTGGGCCTGGGCGTTGCGCGGCAACAGTTGCTGGATCTCCGCGTTTAGCGTGGCCGTCTCGTTCCGCGTACCCCGGGTTACTAAGTACCAAAAGGCGCCGTACATAAACACCGCAATCGCTGCGAAGACCATTAGACGCAGGTACCAGGGCATTGTTTGAAGGTTACCGATTCTCATCATTTTATTTCCTTCCCCAAGCTTAATGGTTGGGGTTTCCGTGGATTTGCTGTATCCAACCCGTTACTTCTTCAAAGCAACCTGACTCGTGGCTCCTTTCGCGGGTGCTTGTGCGGAGGCTCCTTGTTCGGAGGTTTTCGGCGCTGCGTAGTTACACTTTACCGTGAAGGCAACAACTTCAGGGGTAGCGACCGGTACGTCGCCAGAGACCGATGGAGCGCTGGTCTTTCCCGCCTGACGCTGTGTTTCGATATTAAGATTGGTAAACAACCCGGCGGAGAATTCCAAACTCTGACCGAAGCGAGTTACTGAATACTCATTAGGTGATTCACCCTTGATCGTCAGTTCACCGTTTTGCTGTTCGATACTCTGGAGGTAAAGACCCGGAATGCTATCGAAGCGAGTCTTGATGTCGCGAAGAACTGCGCCGGGACCCTGTTGCGATTCACGCAGCTTTTTGATGGCGTCGATGCGGCCCTGGATGTCCTTACTCTTTTGCTCCAGTTCAGCCTGCTCCTGGTTGACGGCAAGCATCTGTTGATTGATGCGCCGCTGATTCTCAAGCTCATGTTGCGCGGCCTGATGCGCTGAGTTTGCACTGACATAGTCGTAGCCGACGCCGAGTACTAAGAGACCGAACACAGTCAGCGCCAAGAGAAGCGTCTGTACACGCGGACTCGATACTCTGTCTTCGACCATGGCGGCCCCGCTGGGCCGATCCGTCACCGACTCTAGTAGATTGATTTTAATCATGCATCAACTCCTCTAAGCGCGAGCCCAACGGCAACAGCCATTTCCGGAACAATCTCTCGCATATAATCAGGATCGAACTTTCCCGAATCCACCTGTATCTGCCGGAAAGGATCAAATACTTCGACCGGAATCTCGAAACGGTTCGCCAGGTAGTCAGTAAGGCCAGGAAGCTTCGAACCGCCGCCCGCAATCAGGATCTTCTGAATAGCTTCGCTACTCTGCTCTGCGGTGGCTCGGTAGAAGTCCATGGTCTTACGTACTTCTAAGGCCAGAATGTCTGAGACCGTTTCTATGATGGGCTTAATGGGACGTGCCTCGACGTCGTCCGGAAGCGGGTAACCACGCTTGACGGCTTCTGCCTGTTCAAACGTGAGACCTAGTTCCTTCTGTAACAGGCTCGTGTACTGACTGCCTCCAACGGATGCGTCGCGGGCAAACACTGAACGAGCACCGTTGAGGATGTTGATATTCATAGTAGCCGCGCCGATGTTCAAAAGCGCAACCACCTCGCCAGCGCGAGGCTGATAATTTAGTTCGTAACAATTCTGCAGGGCGAACGCGTCAACATCAATTATGACGGGTTGTTTGCCGGCGAGCTGAATCGCCTGTCTGACGTTGGCGATCTTGTCGCTCTTGCACGCCGCCATTAGAACCTGGATGGTATCCGATGTATGACCGGTGAGCTGGTAGTCGAGGTTAACGTCCGCGATGTCGAAAGGAATGTGCTCTTCCGCGTGCCAACTGAATGATTCCCGCAGCTCCTCTTCGCTCATTTGTGGAAGAACGATGTTCTTCACAATCACGGAGTGACCGCTCACACCAGCAGCAACTCTTGGGGTCTTGATCTGATGCTCGTTAAATATGCTCGCTATCACGTTCGAGACATTATTGAGCTCCATAATCTGCCCGTCGACAACTGTGTCCGGCTGGAGGTTCTCGAAACCAAGATTCAATAGTTGCAGGCTGTTGCCTTTTTTTTGAAGTTCTACTGCCTTTACGGAACTGGAACCAATGTCGAGTCCCACGAGGCCCTTTTTGACTTGTTTGAACATAATTATTTATTCCTCACAACGGAGAGAGCACGCATCCTGTTCTGTCGGCGTAAGCGAGCACGAGCCTTTCGCGCTCTTGGTAGTCGGGTATTCACGAGTTTCGGTCGGCTATGAGTGATGGCGGTTTTCAAGGACGGCGTCCTTACCCAGCGCACAAGCTATCGAGGCCAAGTAAACTAGAGGTGTCTTAATGCAGCGACGTGGATTTCGGTTGTGGAAGATGCTCACCTTGGCGAGCCAGGAGTAAGAATGAAGCCATGCTTCGGAAACTCAGCCAAGTTGAAAGGCTCTCTGAGCCAACTCCGTTGACTCTGCGACCTTCGCTCACGCGAGGCGTGCCTTATCGTTTGACTTCAAAGAGGAGCGGATTTGCCTGGAACATTCTCCGCTATAGAGGAATCTGGCGAGCACCTCTGACGGCGGTATGCCTGTCCCCGTCAGGAGGGAGATTACCTTAGGTGTCCAACAATGTCAACTGCTAATTTAACAGGTTTAACCTAAGCAGCAACAGGAGTAAGGTCACTTGGAAAAGGCGTTTGGCGAGTTGACTGTACTACTTCTGGAAGGGAGACGCCAGACTTTCAGGCGCAAGGATTCTCTCTAAAATTCAAGAAAGTGGCAGTCTCAGTCAGGGATCAGGGGTTCCCGGGCAAGGGGCATTTTCACTTTAATTGTTTTAGCGGGGATCCCTAAGGCAATGTGATAAGGGTCAACATCTTTAGTCACTACCGCACCTGAGCCGATCATCGCGTGGTCACCAATGTTTGTTCCGGCGAGCACCGTCGCATGATAAG
>JBPCMM010000212.1:0-6786 GCA_051002255.1 Pyrinomonadaceae bacterium | reverse complement strand
AGGGCGGCAGCTTTTTTCAGGATGCCCAGTGCTCGAATCATCTCGCGGGGCATGCGGTCGTCGCCGATATTGAAGTGGAGCAAGCTACGCTGGGTCTGCGCACCCCAATACTTATCGGCCGCCACTTCAATCTCACCCATGGAATCGCTCTCCACCCGGGTGTTTACCTTTTTTTCAGTCGCTTCTTGAGACATTTCCATCGCCTCCCGACGAGTGCCCACTGTAATGATAACACTAAGCCATGAAACCGCGGGATTTGGGCGCTCGCCACGCGCTTTTGCAGGGGACACTGATCTCCAAGATTGTTTATCGTCGGTACGGCTTCGCGCCCGATGTCAGGGTGGCTGGGTAGTTTTTTTATTCTGAAGTGATCGGAGAGCGCCTGATTCCTTCCAGGCCTTCCAACCACCGGCCATTGAAAAGACATTCTTATAGCCCATCTGTTGCAGCACGGCGGCGGCGAGCGCGGAGCGGTAACCACCACCGCAGTAAAGAATCAATTCTGTAGACTTATCGGGGACCTTCTCCTCGATGTCGCGTTCAATAATGCCCTTGCCGAGATGGTTGGCGCCGGCGGCGTGGCCCGCTTGCCACTCGTTGTCCTCCCGTACGTCGATGAGCTTCACACTCGGGTCGGTATCCATCCGTTCTCTCGTTTGTTCTACCGTCACTTCGCGGATACGACTCTTCGCATCGTTGACAAGTTTTAGAAATCCTTCGGAATGCTTCATGTGGGAACTCCTCAAAGTGGCGGGGCGCGGTAGTAAGCCCTGGTCCCCGTGCAACCAGACGGTAGTGGTTGATTTGGAAGCCTAGAGTTGAGAGTTCAACCTTTAGGTTGCGGTCTAGCGGAACCGACAAGCTAAAGCTTGAACTCTCAACTTTCGGCCTCCAACGAACCGGTCCAACCAGACGCCCCAATTGGCCGTACGACCGGCAAATGATTATAATGGCCGTCTTTCAGCAAAGCACTACAGAATGCCGTGATCACTGGCTTAGAGATGAGTAATACCGGGAGGTTTTTACTCAGTCATAATAATTCAATGTCTTGAGAGGACTCCCACCATTGGCTAACGAACAGTTTGACGTAACAATTATCGGCAGTGGCCCGGGTGGCTATGTGGCGGCAATTCGCGCCGCGCAATTAGGTTTGAAGGTGGCCATCGTCGAGAAGGATAAACGGCTAGGCGGCACCTGCACGTTGCGCGGCTGCATCCCCACTAAACAACTCTTGATGTCGGCCCACGTTTACGAACAGATGCAACACGCAGCTGACTTCGGCGTTGAAGCTACTGGAATTCAACTCGCTTTCGCAAATGTGCAAAAGCGTAAAGACAAAGTCGTGATGAAGAATTCAAAGGGCATTGAATACCTGATGAAGAAGAATAAAATCACGGCCTTCAGCGGCACCGGAAAGCTGGCACTGCCCGGCAAGATCGAAGTCACCTCTGCGGAGGGCAAGAAAGAAACTGTTAATACCAAGAACGTTATTATCGCCACCGGTTCCGTGGTGCGCCCGATTCCCGGATTCGACACGGACGGACAGCGCGTGGTTAACAGCGATCACATACTGGAGCTCAAAGAGATTCCCAAGTCGCTGATCGTGATGGGCGCGGGCGCTGTGGGTGTCGAGTTCGCGTCTGTCTATTCACGGTTCGGTGCAGAAACGACGCTGGTAGAGTTGCTGCCACGGCTAGTCCCGCTCGAAGATGACGAAGTCTCAAAGGAGCTGGAGAAATCGTTCCGCAAGCGCGGTCTCAAGTCTCAAGTCGATACGAAGCTTGAGAAACTTGAGCGGAGCGATACGGGCGTGGTGGTAACTGGAAAAACCTCGAAGGGTGAAGCGATCAAGCTGGAAGCGGAAATGCTGCTCGTTGCGGTGGGCCGAATGCCTTACACAGAAGGTCTGGGGCTCGAAGGAACTAAGATCAAGATGGAGAAAGGTTTCATCCAGGTCGACGAGTTTCAGCAGACCGGTGAAAAGGGTGTCTATGCGATTGGCGACGTGGTGCCCACACCGCTTTTGGCGCATCTTGCTTCAAAAGAAGGCATCGTTGCTGCCGAGCACATCGCTGGTCATAAGGATGTGAGGCCGATCAATCTGCGACTGGTGCCCAACTGCACGTATTGCGATCCCGAAGTTGCTTCCGTTGGTCTTACTGAGGCGAAAGCGAGAGAGATGGGTTATGAAGTTAAGCTGGGCAAGTTTCCCTTCTCCGCTTCCGGCAAAGCGCGCATCCTCGGCGAGGAAGAAGGATTCGTTAAGATCGTTAGCGAAGCAAAGTATGACGAAATCTTAGGTGTGCACATCATTGGCCCACACGCTACTGAGTTGATCGCCGAAGCGTGCGTAGCGATGCAGCTTGAATCGACCTCTGAAGAACTTGGTCGCACAATGCACGCGCATCCCACAGTCTCGGAGGCGGTCATGGAAGCAGCAGAAGGTGTGCACGGGTTAGCGGTTCATATTTAATGTGCTTAGTCCAGGTTTACATTGAATGTATTCTCAAGGCTTTAACGACGAACGATCCACGAACTAGCCCGAAGTCTTTTTAGTGCTATTTCGTGTGATTTCGTGGATCGTGTTTTAACGGGTTCTGAGGTAAGTACACGGAGATAGCGATACTAAGTATTTGACTGATGGAGCAAGAGAAACCACAAACAACTGAGCGCCGTCCGGCGGGCCGGGATCGGCGCCGCCGTCGGCCTCACCCGTCGCGCAGCGAGCCGCGGATTTTTACTAAGTATGCGCCGCGCAAACCGCAAGACGGCCAACCATTAAGCTGCACCGGTGACACCACGCTCAAACCCGAGCAGATGCTTGAGCTCTATCGATATTTGAAACTGACGCGTCTGGTGGAAGAACGGCTGGTGAATCTTTACCGTCAGACTAAAGTAGTGGGCGGTGTTTTTCGCTCACTCGGGCAGGAAGCGACTGCAGTGGGCAGCGCCTATGCTCTACATTCGAAGGATTTCATCACGCCTTTAATCCGGGATCTCGGCGCCGTTCTTGTGAAGGGCATTCAGCCTCGAGAGATATTTGCTCAGTACATGGCGAAAGCCTGGGGACCATCAGGCGGGCACGATCTGAATATACACTTCGGCGACCTCAAGAAAGGTTTCATTGGTCCCATTTCCCACTTAGGGGACATGATCCCGGTGATGACGGGTGTGCTGCTGGCCGCGCGAATGCAAAAGAAATCCACCGTGGCTATCGCGTACATCGGCGACGGCGGTATGAGCACGGGCGCGTTTCATGAAGGATTAAACTTTGCCGCTGTTCAGCGCCTGCCGCTGATTGTCGTCGCCGAGTACAACCACTACGCATATTCCACGCCTACCAGCCTGCAAACTGCCGTGAAAAATCTGGCCGAGAAGGCCGCGGGTTATGGCATTCCCGCACACATCGTGGATGGCAATGATGTTGTTGCCTGCTACGAAGTGACAAAGCGTGCCGCGGAATTCGCGCGCCGGGACGGTGGCGCAGTTTTGATTGAAGCCAAAACATATCGCCGCAAGGGTCACGCCGAGCACGATGATCAGCGCTACGTCCAGCCGGGCGAAATTGAGTGGTGGGAGAAGCACAACGATCCTGTTGATCGCTACGAAAGGTTTCTAACAGAATCGGGGTTGGCCGATAAGGGTAAGTTGGAAGGAATCACTGCAGACGTCGTGCGCGAGATTGAAGAAGATTGTGCCTGGGCAGAATCCTCACCGATGCCCGAGCCGGAGCAAGCCGCTTATAGAGTGTTCGACAACAGTGTCGTGGAACCGGCATTTCGACCGCAGGTTCTGAAGGGCTAACTATGCTTTTACCCGCCGACAAGAGAAGTTCTGAAGAAGTTCCTAAGGTTGTCTCACCCACCGGAGGATCGAAGATGGGGCTCGTTTATGCCGAAATCGAACTAATAAGCACTGAGGATCTTATACTGCATCGGCGGAGACTACTGCCGAAGGACAAAATCAAACGAATGCGGATAAGAGCAATGGTCGACAGTGGTTCTTACATGATGGTCATCACCGATCATATTAGACAACAACTCGACTTGCCTCTGATACAGGAGCAATTCTTTCGTTTGGCTGACGACAGCGAGGTCACGGGTGAAGTCGTAGGTCCAGTTGAGATACGCTTCGAAAACCGGTCGACTACTGTCAGAGCTGTAGTCTTGCCCGGTGCGGAGGAGCCGTTGCTGGGTTCAATTCCTCTTGAGGATTTGGACGTGGTAATAGATCCGAAACAGCAGCGGCTAATCGTGAATCCCAGGAGCCCAGACATCGCGACCAAGTACGCTAAGTAAAGAGAGTAACGCCAAACAGAGTTTATGGAGAGCCCCCACAACAAGCAAACCTAAAACCCAGGGGAGAAAATGAGTACAGCTAAGAACGAACTAACAAACCAGCCGGTCGATGATCGCGGGACGAATGAAACGGAAGGTCGCGCCCTACTCACTCGGCTGCGCGATAATGGTTTTGATGGAAGCGATGAGAAACTGGCCATCGCCTTGGGACGACCGATCGAAGAAGTTCAAGGTTGGACGGGTGGAGCCGAACCCGTCGACGATGATGTAGTCATGAAAGCACGGGGTATCGCTAGGGAGCGAGGCATCGAGGTTGAGTGACGAGTAGGGTCGGAGGGAACAAGTCGAGTTTTGATTGATAATGTCCACCGCAATCAAAAAAGAGCACAAATCGGCACGCCCCGAGCGTGGTGGCGTGGTGACCCTGGTGGAGGCCATCCGTCAGGGCATCTGGGAAGAAATGGAACGCGACCCGACTGTCTTCGTCATCGGTGAGGATGTGGGCGCCTATGGTGGTGCATTCAAAGTCACGGATGGTCTGATTGATGAGTTTGGCCCGGGCCGGGTCATCGACACACCCATTTCAGAAGGCGCAATTGTCGGCGCTGCCTGTGGCGCGGCACTCCTGGGAATGCGGCCGGTTGCCGAATTTCAGTTCATCGATTTCATCTCAGCCGGATTTGATTTGCTGACTAACTACGCTGCCAAGTGCCGCTATCGTTGGGGCGCGGGCATTCCGGCAGTCTTTCGTGGTCCATGCGGCTCAGGCTTGCGCACAGGCCCGTTTCACTCGCTCAATCCGGAATCGTTTTTTCTTAACACTGCGGGCCTGAAGATGGTCGAACCATCCACCGCCTACGACGCGAAGGGTCTGATCAAAGCCGCTATCCGCGATCCCGATCCGGTGCTCTTCTTCGAGCACAAGAAACTCTACCGGCTGCCACGCTTGCGTGAAGAGATTCCTGCTGACGATTACATCGTAGAGATTGGCAAAGCCCGCACGGTCCGCAAAGGCCGGGATCTTACGATCATAACGTTTGGGGCCATGGTGCTAACTGCGCTCGATGCTGCCGAGGAGCTGGAGAAGGAAGGTCTCGACGTCGAGATCATCGATCTGCGCACGCTCGCGCCCTTCGATAAAACAGCAATCGTGGAAAGTGTCAAGAAGACCAGCAGGGCGCTAGTGCTACACGAAGCATCGCGCACCGGCGGCATTGGTGGTGAGATAGCGGCGCTGATCGGCGAAGAAGCTTTTGAATGGCTGGACGCACCCGTAGTGCGGCTCGCCTCGATCGACACGCCGGTGCCTTACTCGCCGCCGCTCGAGGACTACTACTTGCCGCAGACGAAAGACGTGGTGGACGCGGCGCGGAAACTGGCAGCTTTTTAACAGCAACGTTGTTTCGAAGGAGAATGACCATGCCGAAATTTTTAATTGAACGAGAAATTTCCGGGGCAGGCAATTTGTCGGGAGCGGAATTGCAGGCAATCTCCCAGACATCCTGCGGAGTTTTGCAGAAGCTGGGCCCGCGGATTCAATGGCTACAAAGCTATGTGACCGGTGACAAGATCTACTGCGTCTACATTGCGCCGAATGAAGACATGATCAGAGAACATGCTAAGCAGGGCGGCTTTCCTGCTAATCTAGTGTCTGAGATCAAGTCGGTTATCGATCCAACAACGGCGGAAGGCACAGCGGAAGGAAAGAGCGCGTAAATCAATCGTAAATCGTAAATCGTGAATCGTAAAGCGTAAATGGTGGTCCAGTGACCGCGTCGGTACTCCGGACCGCGATTCACGATTTACGATTCACGATTTACGATTCGCGCTGGGAGAGAACTTATGAGCACAGAAGTAGTAATGCCGCAGATGGGAGAGTCCATCACGGAAGGAACGATCACAAAGTGGATGAAGAAGGTTGGGGAGCGTGTCGAGCGCGATGAACCGCTATTTGAAATCTCGACAGACAAGGTAGACGCGGAAATTCCCTCGCCCGCTGCAGGAACGTTAACCGAAGTCAGATTCAACGAGGGCGATACGGTCGAGGTGAATACGGTGGTTGCTGTGCTTGATGGTACTGGCGCAGGCGCGAGCGAGGCACCGGCGCCTCCATCAGTCGCGGAACCGCCGAAGAGTGAGGCGGCTCCCGCGCCTCCCACAGCTCCAGCCGCTCCCGCGGCAGCACCGCCATCTTCTCTGCCGCCATCTCAGATGAAAGCCGCCACACCAGTTAAGGCTGACGCGGTAACACCGGAATTGCAGGAGTCGCCAACTCAAGCTGCAACTGCGGCCGATACCTCCGCGGTCAAAGCCAAACCCGCCCCCACCCAGCTCGCAGGAAATGGTAGCAGCACGGCTACTGCAGAAGAGCTACGCAAAACCAAATCGAGTCCCCTGGTACGGAAGATTGCTCAGGAACACGGTGTGGATATAGCGAAGCTCGATGGAACCGGGCTAAGCGGTCGGGTCACCAAAAACGACATCCTGA
>JBPCMM010000211.1:0-8097 GCA_051002255.1 Pyrinomonadaceae bacterium | reverse complement strand
GCAGTAACGCCTTGAAGCCTTGAGAGGGTAGATACTCATGAACATACGCGAGAGGGCCGCAGTCTCCGTCCGCCTATTCCTAACTTTGCTCTTAATTGCCGCACCCCTCAGTGCACAGCGCCGCCGGCCCGCGCCCAAACCGTCGCCGCCAGCTAAAGCAGCTCAGGCCGCGCTCAGCTTTGAGACGCTTCTCGCTGCTGACAGCTACAAGATTTACGGCGAAGTGAGAGGAGTGGGCCAGCTGCTCCGCTCCACTGGTGTTAACGACATTTCGGACCCGGTAATGAAGCTGGCGGCCCCACCGAAAGAGTTCAAAACTCTGGTGCGGTGGCTCAACTCTCACGCCGATGCGTTGATGACTTCGCGGCTGATGTTTGCGGGTTGGCCGTCACGCCCCAGACTTCCTCAAGTTTTGGTCGTCATTGAGTTTTCTTCGGCTGAAGAAGCACAGAAATTTGAACCACAACTCAAGGAGTTCCTGCCGAAGTTTCTGCCCACGCCCGCGCCGGAAAGTTCCGCGAGTTCAAGCCCCGTAAAGAAAGGAGCTCCCGAGGCGAAGCCAAAGGAGGCGTCATCACCGCCACCGCCCTACGTTCTGAAGCAGTCAGGCGGGCTGGTCTTCATCAGCGATTCGCAATTTACGTTCAAGGCCTTAAGACCAACGGGGAGTAAGTTGCTTGCTGAGGATCCCAACTTCCGCCAGATACACGACCGGCTTAGTTCTGAATCCGTCTTTCTCTATTTCGACGTGGCCTCTGCAGAAAAAGAGCAGCAGGAACGCATTCTCCAGATGCAGGAAGAAGAGAAGAAACGGGAGGAGAGCGCGGCCGCCAATCCGATTCCGGCTGCGGTTTCAGCAAAGCGTTCAGAAGACGAGATCATGCCTGAGGTCGTACCAGAGGAGCCGCCTCCAGCCGAACCTGGTCCTCCGCAGCCTGCTGAAGACGAGTTTACAACTCAACTTGTGTTGAAGAGTGATACACATCAGGAACCGGCAGTCGGAGGTTCCTTTGGTTTGGACCGGCTGGCCAGCTCATTATTTTTTGGAAGACCGAAATGGCCGGAAGCAGTAGGAGTAGCCATCACTTTCGATGCCGACACTTACATCGTCCGCGCGCTTCTGATCAATGGGCCTGAAGGGAAGGGAAATGCCATCCCCTTTGCTCCGCAGCTGGTTTCTGGACCACCGCTGGTTCCGGAAGCCTCCTCAGTATTGCCTGCCAACACGGAACTGCTGGTGACGCTATCACTCGACCTTCCTTTGATCTATGAAGGCACGCTAAACACGCTGTCGCGTCAAAACGAGATGAGCGGGCCGACCGAACAAACCATCAAGGCTAATCAGCCTGAGTCACCGTTCGCCGTCTATGAGAAAAAGCTAGGGCTCAAGATCAAGGAGGATCTGTTGCCGCTCTTCGGTAATGAGATAGCGCTGAGCGTACCGGTTAAAACCTTTGGTGTGAGCGGGCCATATTCCTCACCGTCTGCCACTCCGGAACCAACCCGTGAAGGATCACCCCCGCAAACAGCGCCGACAACATCGGGACCTCAGCCAGTGATCGCTGTCTCCATAAAAGACAAGGAGGCGGTCCGGACGTTAATACCAAAGATCATCGACGCAGTTGGCTTCAAAGGTGCGAGTCAATTAGCTCAAACTGAAAAGCGCGACGATACTGAACTTGTCACTTATGCAAATGCCATTGCTTATGCCTTCATCGGCAACTTTCTGATTGTCTCTCCTGATACTAAGGCCGTTCGCCACGTCGTCGATTCATATGTGAATCATCAGACTCTGGCGGGAAACAGCAGTTTCAGAAACTCCACACGCTGGCAACCGCGGCAGGTGTTGGGCCAGGTTTATGTCTCGCCCGCTTTGATGGAAAGCTATAGTGGTTTCAGCAAGGACATTAACCTCGTTACTAATGATGCGCTTCGAGATTTCCTTTCACGCTTGAGCCCGACAGCCGAGCCGGTTACTTACGCCATTTCGAATGAAGGGCTGGGGCCGCTCCACGAGCTCCATATTCCCAAGAATCTGGTCTTGTTAATGATCGCTGGAATTGCCAACGAGAGTAATCAGCCTCCGCTGGCGAGAAACGAAGCAATAGCGCAAAGTGCACTGAGAATGGTTGTGAGCGCTGAAGCCACGTACCAGGCAACAAAGGGAGATGGAAATTATGGGACGCTCGATCAACTGGTGGAACAGGGGCTGGTGCCCAAAGATTTTCTAGAGAAGCACGGATACAAGATCGAGTTGAGAGTGGTGGGAACCAAGTTCGAGGCCAGTGCTGTTCCGGTCGAATACGGAAAGACCGGTCGAATGTCGTTCTTCATTGATGAAAGTGGCGTGCTCAGAGGAGCCGATCATGGAGGTGGGGTCGCCACAGTCGCCGACAAGCCCGTGCAGTAAGGACTGTCCGCAGATTGTGCAGATAAGATTAGAGGAGGAGGAAACGATCCACGAAATCACACGAACTAACACGAATTGCCCTCAGTGCCTTTTCGTAGGATTTCGTTGATCGTCCCTTTGGTTGCAGCTAACGTCTGCGATGTGAAATCCGCGTAATCTGCGGATAGTCCCTCTTAGCGGAGATTGTCGATCTGCACTGGCTCAACGTCCTCAGCCAATTCGAAACCGAAAACCCTTGAATAGAAATACAGCTCTCCATCCAAAGCGCGTTTGATGTTCTTTGCCTGTCGAAAGCCGTGCTGCTCGCCTTCGAAAGGTACGTAAGCCACGGGAATTCCTTTCCTGCGTAATGCTTCCACCATCACTTCGGCCTGGTTAGGTGGCACGACCTTGTCCTCGAGTCCCTGAAAAAAGATCGTCGGACACGACAGCCGATCCGTGAAATTGATTGGTGAGCGTTGGAAATAAATTTCCTGCCTTTCCGGATAAGGACCAAATAGTCCATCGAGATATCGCGATTCGAATTTATGAGTCTCTTTCGTTAGCGCCTCCGCATCGCTCACCCCATAGTGGCTGGCACCGGCCCTGAAAGTGTCTCGGAAAGTAAGCGCGCAAAGCGTTGTGTATCCTCCGGCGCTGCCGCCGGTGATCATCAAACGGTTGCCGTCGACTTCGCCCTGCGACACTAAATGGCGCGCACCGTTCGCGCAGTCGTCAACGTCCACTACGCCCCACTGATCATTTAACCTCTCCCGATAAGCTCGACCATAGCCGGTGCTGCCGCCATAGTTCACATCCAACACACCAATCCCTCTGCTGGTCCAGTATTGAATTGTCAGGCTCAAGGCTGTGGCGGCCGCGGATGTTGGTCCGCCATGACTCTTCACCAGAAGGGGTGGACGCTCGCCGTCAGGCGCGCGGTAGTCAAGATTTTGAGGCGGATAGAAAAACCCGTGAGCAGTTAATCCATCAGTGGTGGGGAATTCGATGGCCCGGGCACTGGAAAAATATCCTGAATCGATATCCAGATTGTTCGACCGGCGCAAGACCTCGAAGAATTCGGTATTGAGATCAAGTCTGACGATCGACGGTGGCTCAGCAGGTGAGCCTGCCCGAAACAAAGCCTGACCCGGCGCCGCCCGCAAGAAGGTTATGTCCGTATAGTTGGTCTCGATGGGCTGTAATTTCCGAGTGCGGCTATCTATCGAGGCCAGTTTGGACATGCCGCGTTCGTAGTAAGTACAGATGATCTTGTCTGCCGATTCGAAGGCGTAGTTACTCATCCCAAAGATCCATTGGGGCACTCCGAGTTCTGATTTTAGTTTAGTAACAGACTCAATCTCCCCGTCGGCCCGGCGGCGATATAGATTCCACCACCCGTTACGATCCGAAACGAAATAGAGAGTGCCGTCGGGGGACCACTCGGGTTGAAATATTGATTCCGTAATGCTGCCGGCAACAAGTTGAGTGTTGGTAAGTGAACCGTCTGCGTGAAAGTCACCCGTCCACAGTTCAGTGCCATCCCAGGGCATCTGGGGATGGTTCCAGGTAAGCCATGCGAGTCGGGTACCGTCGGAACTCACGCGTGGTGATGAGTAGAAGTCGTTTCCATAAACCAGCACTTGTCCGCTGTCGTTCACAACGTCAAGCCCTATGCTCACAAGCGTGTTGACCGCTTCGCGTCCGGCGACCGTATGGTCTTCTCGCACGCAGATCAATCGTCGTCGTTTGACGTCGACAGTAGCATCCGCATAACGCAAGTCAGCTTCGGGTGTAACGGGACGAGGCCTTCCCTCAGGGAGCTGTTTGTAGAGACGCTGATCGGCGAAGTTTGAGAAATAGATCACGCCATCACTTACGACATAATCGCCGCCGCCGTATTCATGTACGCGCGTCCGGGCGTTGAATGGCGGAGGATTGACATCAGTTGCTGCTCCCGAGGCATCACGTCGCACTATTACGCTGCGCCCGCCTTCTGAGGGCCGCATCTCAAGCCAGTAAATGTCCCGGCCATCTATGGTCGGGTGACTAAGGCCGACAGAGCCGCTCACGATTAAGTTCGAAGTAATAGGAGACTTCCAGGAGCCATAGGGTGCGATTTTTGGTTCAGGCATTAAGGTTTTTAAGCGGTCCTTGCTGGAATGAGAATTGGCCGGACAGAGCATAGATCAAAAGTAGCACGCACGGTGCTCGGGAGTACGCTACCGCCAACCGCTTTGCGAAAGTTTTGTTACATCCTCGTTAAGGCTTTGCAAGATAACTGCAACCTAAGGCTTTAGGGATGATTTAACATTATTCATCGTTAATTCTCCATGGGAGAACTGAGATAAAGGCAAGGGCGTCGGTCTTGGGGGAGGTCGACGCCCTCTCTTTTTGTCTAGGGACACCTTAATATTATCCCCTCAGCTCGACGGGCCCGTCCTCAAGCAATCCGTTGACTCCAACGTAAAACGGGATCACAATTCGCACACACCAATCCCGCGTGAAAGGTTAGCTGCCATGCACCGATCGCTCGTCATCCTAATCGCCTTTGCCTTAATGCTCGCCTCGTTTCCGATGCATGGGTCTGACGCCCAAACGTTTCGACCCGTAGTGCGCGGCCGTCGTGGCGTGGTAGCGGGAGGCCACCCGCTCTCGGTTGAAGCAGGTATGCGCATCTTGCAGCAAGGCGGTAACGCTACGGATGCCGGCGTGGCAACTATCCTCGCTGCTTCGGTGATCGAGTTTTCCCACTTTTCGTTTGGCGGCGAGGTGCCAATTCTCATCAAAATGAAGGGTAAGGATGTCAGCGTTGTCGAGGGCATGGGCCCAGCTCCGATGAAGGCCACACGCGAGTTTTTCGTGAATCGCGAAAAAAAGGCGGGCCCTGGAATGGCGACGATGGCGGGAGCGAAAACAGGAGCAATTCCTTCTACCGGCCCGCTCCCAGCTACGGTTCCGGCGGTGCTTGACGCTTGTGTCATGGCGCTCGATCAATTTGGTACAAAATCTCTAGCCGAAGTCATCCAACCCGCAATCGAACTCGCCGACGGTTTTCCTATCGACGAGTTGCGGGTGCAGTACATCAAGACGCGCGGCACAATTTTCTCACAATGGCCAGATGCCAGACGAGTCTTTATGCCCAATGGGGAGGTGCCGAAGGTGGGAGACATCTTCGTGCAAGCCGACTTGGCCCGCACGTTGCGCGAGATTGTGAACGCTGAAAAGCAAGGGTATCGGCGCACCCGAAACGCCCGAGAGAAGCGTCACGTCGGCCTCACTGCCGCGCGTGACTACTTCTACCGTGGACCAGTGGGCCAGCGCATCGGCGCCTACATGCAAAAGAATGGCGGCTTAATCGCCGCCAAAGATCTCGCACGCTTTCACGCCAAGGTGGGCGCGCCCGTGAAAGCAGACTATCGCGGTTACGAAGTTTACAAAGCAGGTTTTTGGACCGCAGGGCCAGCCCTGGTTGAAACACTCAATCTACTGGAAGGCTACGATCTCAAGAAGCAGGGCCACAATTCGCCGGATTACATCCACACCCTTGCTGAAGCCCTTAAGCTGGCGTTGGCGGACCGTGATCGTTACTACGGAGATCCGGACTTTGTGAAGATTCCGACGACCCAACTATTATCTAAGGAGTATGCTGCTTTGCGTCGCTCGCTGATCGACCAGCAACAAGCCTCCCTGGCGCAGCAACCAGGCGATCCGCTCAACATGAAAGCTGTCTTGGCGAGCGCGACACAGCGTGTCAGCCGTGCGTCGGCGGTTCCGGAGGTTGAGCGAGCTAACGATACCACCTGCGTAAACGTAATCGACAAGGACGGGAATCTGTTCAGTGCTACCCCCAGCGGCGCCTGGCTGCCCGCGGTGGTCGCCGGCGATACCGGAGTATTGATGGGCCAACGTCTGCAGTCAGCCTTGATGGATCCCCACAGTCCGAATGTTGTCGCGCCCGGCAAACGCCCGCGCATTACTCTCACGCCGACGGTTGTACTGAGGCATGGCGAGCCTTTCATGGTTTTGAGCACGCCCGGAGGGGATAATCAGGACCAGGCGCTGCTGCAAGTCTTGCTCAACATCATCGAGTTTGGCATGAACCCGCAGGAAGCGGTCGAAGGGCCTCGCTTTGATACGCAGCACTACGTCAGCTCATTCGACGATCACGAGTTCTTACCCGGCTCATTGAATGTTGAATCGCGAATCCATGAGAAGACAATCGCCGAACTCAAGTCACGCGGCCACAAGGTAAAGGTTCAATCCGAGTGGGGCACGCTTTCAGCGCCCACGGTAATCGTCTACAACCCACAAACCGGAGTTTCGTCTGCGGGCGCCGATCCGCGGCGGGGAAGATACGCAGTCGCCTGGTAGAACAGAAGGGAGCCAATCTATGGCGGAAGATAAAGAACCAGCAGAGGCGGACAGACCAGAAGAGGACGCTGGCGGCATGAGTGAGGGCGAGATAGACCTGAACTTAATCGATACATTCCCAGCGAGCGATCCGCCGTCGTGGACACTTGGTACTGATCATTACGATAAATCTCAGGGTGAACAAAGTGGTGACGAAGCCAAGCAGAGAATTAGTCAGCCAGAAATCTGGAGCGTGGAATCATGAATCTTGTAGTTGGCGCAACCGGTTTGTTGGGAAGTGAGATCTGTCGCTTGCTTGCCACGGAAGGAAAGCCAACCAGGGCCATGGTAAGGTCCACATCCGACCCCGGAAAAGTGGCCCAGCTTGAAAGTCTCCAATTGGAGATCGCCCGCGGTGATTTGAAAGACTGCTCTTCTCTGGAAGCAGCGTGTCAGGGCGTGACGGCAGTTGTCTCAACCGCTTCTTCTACACTTTCACGAGCTGACGGTGACTCCATTCAGACCGTTGATCTCGAGGGACAGTTAAATCTCATCGATGCAGCCAAAGCCACGCATATCAGTCGCTTCGTGCTGATCTCTTTCCCGCCGGCTGGTAACGAATTCCCTCTGCAAACTGCCAAGCGAGCCGTCGAAGAACACCTAAAGAATAGTGGCCTGAGTTATACCATCTTGCAACCGACCTGTTTCATGGAAGTATGGCTCGGGCCTGCTTTAGGATTCGATGCTGCTAACGCCAAAGCGCGGATTTATGGATCTGGAGAAAACAAAGTCAGCTGGATCTCTTTCAAAGATGTGGCTAAGTTTGCCGTGGCTACCTTGGACCATCCGGAGGCTCGTAAACAGGTGATCGAGTTAGGTGGCCCAGAGGCACTGAGTCCGCTGGAGGTAGTGAAGATTTTTGAGAAGTCCCAAGGTCGTCTGTTTGCAGTGGAGCACGTATCTGAGGACGCACTCGAGGAGCAGAAGAAGAACGCAACCGATCCGCTACAGCAATCGTTTGCCGCCCTGATGCTTTACTACGCTGAGGGCAGCGTTATTGATATGCAGGAAACGCTGCGAAAGTTTCCCGTGCAACTCACATCTGTAGAAGAGTACGCTCATGTCAGCAGCTCCTCCTAACTGGAACGTGATTTCTCAGTGAGGGCAGCTCAACCAGCGCCTCCGGCGCTAGTTATCCGAACTTTCATCTATTGAAGACGCCTCTTCTGAAGTACTTGGAAACCCGGATCGAGTTGGCTCGCTCGTTGAAAATGTTTTTCAGCAAGCTCGTTCATCCTGAGGTTTTGCAGTCGCAGGCCGATCATCCAATGGTAATGCGGATTGTTGGGCGTGAA
>JBPCMM010000210.1:0-18854 GCA_051002255.1 Pyrinomonadaceae bacterium | reverse complement strand
CCCCATAAGAGTCGAAGAGTTAAACGGATCTGATGAAGAGCAAAACATCCAGCCGAGGAGAATGACGATGCCAGACGAGCAAAGAGTCGCCAACAATTCGCAAACGTACTTAGTTGACGCAGACGATTTCTCCTTTGAGACTCTGGAGCAAGAGAATGGCCAGGCTACCGTGATTCGTTTCCCTCTAGTAGATCCGCGCTATCACGCAGGTGACGTCGTGTTAGTTCTTTCAGGTACTGATATTCACTTTCACGGTATGATTGGAAGCCTTGCAGAAGGGTGGGCCGTTGCATCTGATCGACGTGGTTCCCTGCTGGCAGCCACCGTTCAGTAAGGCTTTAACTCGTGAGTACCGACCCTGCCCAGACGCTAACGCGTGTATCCCGAGGGATGGTCTATTTGCACTCCGGCTGACAATGAACGTACTTGTATCCGATGAAAGCCCTTTTCGGTATGGGTTGAGAGGTAAGTAAGGGCTATCTGTTTGTCCAGTGAGGTTGTCAACTCTTTGATGAATGGATCAAAACTCACCGGCGCGCCTGTGCCTTGAAAGAACGCTCTTCCACCCGTTTCATCGGCAAGTTTCAGTAACGACCCCTGAGCATTCGCAGCCAGGATCGGATCTCGCCCCCCTACTGTAGGAGCATAGAAAGCATAAACGGCGATACTTCGACGTTGCGCTTCAGTAATGGCGCGCTGCAAATCTATGCTCTGGCCCGCCGAACTCGAATCAGTACCATGTGAGAGATCCAGACCATCTGACACGAGAAGTATTGCTCTTCGACCCGAAGGCTGTGAATCGAAACGCCGGATGGCCTCAATAACCTCGACATACGGATTGTAAGGCGCCGCGCTCGCGAACCCCACAGGGGGTCGGAGTGCTTCGCCCGCTTTTTCCAGGTCTGTCGTAAACTTCTGACGGACCTGTAGCGAGCCACTTCTCAAATAACCAACAAGAACTCTGGAACCGCGCGGCAGTCGATTTATAAAATCTCTTAGCGGTCTGATCTCAAGACCGATTGATGACACCAGGTCGTCCTGAATCAGCACCGCCATCGTTAAGGGGGAGTTGGTTCCAATTGCCCGAATCGAGAGGACTGTCTGAGGCTCGCCGTCTTCAGTCACCGTCAGGTCTATCATTTGTAGTTCCGGTTCCGGCTTCACCCCTTTGACCCGAATACTGATAGGAATTGTCATCGGTATGGCCGCACGCGATCTACTCGCGGAAGTGACCGCGGGAGATTGAGCGAAAGCAGGTTGACGGCTGGAACTCACAGCCATGAAGGAGATCACTCCCATAAAGATTGCTGCTGCGAGTAGTGAAACTGTTTTCATTGTTACTCCTAGTAGTCCTGAAGAGCTTCGCGCATTATACAGCCATCCAAGACAAAGCGCCCTGACCCCTTGGTGTCTTGACTGACGCGCCAAAGTGATTCAGGCTAGTTGGCGATCCTGCGGATGAAGCGCTTACGGTTGTGCCAGCCGGCCAGAACTATTCATCGGCTTGGAATCCTTTGCACTACTATATGATTCAAGAAACGACCGGAAAGCTGACCGCCAAAGATAGAAAACTCGCGAATTTCTTCCATTGGACTCCCTGGATCGCGTTTCCATTAATAGCGCTCCCCTTCCCACTGGTATTTTTCTTTCTCTTCCTTACCTCAGCGGCTACCGACACCGCGGCCGTCTATCTTCTTCTAGCGGGGGTTGGGCTGGCCTTGGGCGCTTTCGCGGGTGGACTGGTCCTAATACTTCTGTTCATCTATCGCGCGCGCTGGTTGCGGCGCTTGCGTGACAAGCTGGCGGCGGATGGAATTACTGCTAGCGAAGTCGCCTGGTTCACACAGGAATTGTCTACGGCTGAGCGCAAAACACTAGTCGAGACAAGTAAACACAGCCCGCTGCTTGAGGACGCCTACCGTGAAACCCTGGCAAGTCGGTTGACCGCAAGTCGTATCATCGCGACAACCGATAAAGAGTTAGTAAAAGTCCGATCCAGAATAAATCGCGCTCGTACATTAGCAGGGGCCGATACAAAAACTCTAGTGATTGATCTCGAGGCAGACCAACAGCAGCTGCAGAGTCTTAAGACTGAGGCCAACGCGCGATTGGCGGAAACCAGAGCTCGCCTGCAGACAATTGAGGCAGCGGCGAGCAGGAGTCTTAATCAGGCCGAAACTCAGGCGATGCTACGGCGGCTGAGCGCGACGCAAGATCACCTGCCACTTGTTATTGAGATGGACCAGCTGGAGCGGAAAACTCTGCAGGAGGCCGAAAGGGATCTCATGGAACGTGAATCGTCACTGGGCACCCCTGGAGGTCCTGGCTTAAGCCGTCATTAGGCCAACTCCCGCCAGCTGTAAACTCCTTGTTCCAAGCGCAGAGCAACACCATCGTCTACAAGAGACCAGCAGCCGGAACCCGCGTCCGGCCTGGACAAGCCGGTGACGCTGGCCAGCTCGCCACGAAGCGTCATCCCGGCAGCGCTCAAGTAAGCACGGGCAATTTCTTTCAGCCCCTCTTCCCTGCTCGATCTGAGCTCTAACTCATCAAGAAATCGACTGTCCGCTAGCGACCAAATATAACTAAACGTCGGTTTGTAAATCACGTCGCTCGGAATCACTTTAAGCGTCTTCTGAAGTTCATCAATTGCCCTGTTAAAACGACTACGCTCGTCTATACGACTTGCGAGTCGCAAGTCTCTGGTTCCCATCTCCCACTCGCGGCGCAAAACTCGCAATACCGATCTGGCGTCGTCAGACAAAAACTCAGCCTCCTTTCCCACAGGAACGCCCCAGAGTGCGTGAAAATAAGGAAGCAGCCGGCGGGCAATGAAGGTTAAACGGCCGTTCTTCAGCTTCGCGTAATAGACCCGGCCGCTCCGCATCAAATCGTCCTTAATAGACCAGGCGAGCCTGCTCTCGGGGTCCTTCTGAACGTTGCGAGGCATGTGCGCGTCACGACGACCACAAACCGCGATGTAGAGAGAAGGTCCGGGCCGCCGGCAGTCTGTCATGGCGCTGCAGAAACCTACCCGTTCGATGAATCTCTCCGCGGACAGGGCGTCTTCGATGCGGGTTTCTGATTCACGATGCCAAACGCGATCGCGGTAAACCTCCACAAGTTCCGGAAGATCCTGACCCTGCGACATCTTGGAATCCTATCAGATTGATGAACGTCGCTCATCAGGTTGACCGAACCAGCGGCCTGATGACCTAAGACCTGCTATTACCGGAACCTCTAAAACCATCAATCACAGGACTTGCGATAAAGCACAGGGTTGGCACGGTCATTGCCAAATGAGTTTGTGCCCGAATCGCATTTGCCGGGCACGAGCTTAAGTAACTGTTAACTGAGGAAGGCTTGAAATGAAAAGAACGAAACGGTCGTTGGCACTAACCTGGCTGGCATGCGTATCGCTCGTATTGTCGCTATGTTGCGGCATTCTGGTGACGGATAAGGCTAGCGCCAAAAACGACAGGCGCAACAGAGCCGAAAGACGGCACCGTAAGGTCGCCAGTGATCTTCGAGAACATTCGCGCAGAGAGCCTCGAGCGAATGGCCTGAAAGTCATTCTGCAGCTGAACGACCAGCCAAGCACTGAACTCAGAGCGCTTCTCAGAAGCAATGGCGTGAGCGTCAGGAAACAGTTCAAACATTTCAACACACTCGCGCTGGAGCTACCGGCCAGTGTGATTGAATCCCTCGGTTCGTTCTCAGAAGTTGAGTTCGTTTCCGTAGACAGTGAAGTGAGATCGCTTGGCGGCCATGTGGCGCGCACCTCAGGCGCTGACAACGTTCGCTCGCTTGGCACTAGCGGCCCCCTCGACGGAGCTGGCGTTGGTATCGCCATCGTGGACTCTGGAATCTATCCAGACCACGTCTCCTTTCTGAAGGCCGGCACTTCACGTTCGCGTATAGTCAAGAGCGTAGATTTCACTGGAGAAGGACGTACAGACGATCCATATGGCCATGGCACTCACGTCGCTTCTGCAGCTGCCGGTAATGGCTTGGTCTCGGGTGGCAAGTATGTCGGCATCGCCCCTAAAGCAAACATAATCAACCTGAGGGTCTTGAATTCCCAGGGTGTTGGATCAGTGTCTGGCCTTCTGAGCGCACTGGACTGGCTGATGAGCAACCGAGACAACTACAACATCCGCGTGGTGAACATGAGCCTGGGTATGCCGGCCATAAACTCGTATAAGAATGATCCTATCTGTCTGGCGTCGCGGCGATTGGTGGACGCTGGAGTCGTTGTCTTCGCCGCCGCTGGGAATAACGGTAAGAATGGAGCTGGCGAAAAGACCTACGGTCATGTCCATTCCCCAGGTATCGATCCTTCAGTGATCACTGTGGGTGCTGTCGATACTAAGGGAACGAATGGGCGAGACGATGACAGCATCGCAACCTACAGCTCACGAGGACCCACGCGCAGTTCGTGGACCGACGAAATCGGCGTCAAGCACTATGACAATCTAATCAAACCGGACCTCGCTGCTCCTGGCAACAAGCTGGTTTTTGCGAAGTCGCCGAATAACCTCCTGGCGCAGAACAACCCCGCTCTCGACGCTGGCGTAGGTTCTAACGTCACGCGCGCACAAATGAAATTAAGCGGCACATCAATGGCCACACCGCTGGCAGCAGGTGCCGCCGCCTTGATGATTCAGGCCAAACCCAATCTCACGCCGAACATGGTGAAAATGGTTCTCATGTACACGGCTCAGCAGATCCCGAACTTCAATATGTTTGAGCAGGGTGCTGGCGAACTTAACGTGGACGGTGCAGTTCGATTGGCGAAGATCATGCGCACCGATGCTCTGAGCGCAGTGCTCGGTTTTTCACTCTTAACGACCAGCGCACCAAACCCGCAATCGACTATTGAGAACTATACTTTCACATGGTCACAGGGCGTGATCATGGGCAGCACCTTCGGAACCGGTATTAATCTGATTACGAAATACCAAGGGATCTATGGACAGGGTGTATTGCTTAGCGACGGCGTACTCCTGTCAGACGGCGTATTGCTTTCTGATTCCACGATGACGTCATCAGGCGTCCTGCTCAGCGATAGCATCCTGATTAGCAATGGCACGACCATGGCAAGTGGAGCGTATTTCAGCAGCACCGGGGTATTACTCAGCGACGGCGTGCTGCTTAGTGATGGGGTACTCCTCAGCGATGGCGTCCTGCTGAGCGACAGCGTTCTATTTGGCAACGGCGTTCTTCTGAGCGATGCGATCCTCCAGGCTTATTCCGCAATGCTAGGTGGCGATCCTACTGGGACAATGCCCATTGAAGCAGATCTGGGAGACGACTTCCTAGGTTACTAACTCTTGCTAATCCTAATGTTACTCACTAGCAAACAAGGAACAATCGCCATGTATCGTCAAACTGCAACAGCAAGAATCAGTACCACGCCGCTTCCGGTCCGCTATACGGAGAACGAAGTGGTCACACTTCAGCTCACCCACGAGTTCGAAGCAGAAGTGCTGGATTTCCTCTCCGAGCGTCCCATGCACACAGTTGCGATGACCGGGTTCATCCGCGACAACGGCCTGGTCAGCGAACTTAACCGCGGAATGTTTTACGGCTGCCGCAACCGACAGGGAAAACTTGAAGGAGTTGCTCTGATTGGGCACGCTACCCTGATGGAAACACGTTCGGATCGCGCACTCCAGGCATTTGCGGATCTAGCGCGTCAGAGTGCGACTCCTCATCTAATCATGGGCGAGGAAGAGCGTATCGACGAGCTGGAACTACTATTCCGAAGACGGACAAGAGATGCGTCTTGCTTGCCGCGAGTTCCTGGTAGAACTGAGGTGGCCCGTGCAGGTTCGGGAAGAAGTTCTCGAGCTGCGTGTGGCTACACCAAGTGACATTGAGTTGGTCCTCCCAGTGCATGCTCAGATGGCATTCGAGGAAAGTGGTATCAATCCGCTGGAAAAGGATCCTGAGGGATTTCGTGAGCGGTGCGCACGTCGTATCGAACAAGGTCGAAGCTGGGTTTGCGTTGAGGAAGGCAAACTCACTTTTAAAGCCGACGTGATATCTGACACACCCGACGCAGTCTACCTCGAGGGCGTTTGGATCTCTCCGGAGAAGATGGGCACCGGCTATGGTTTACGCTGCATGTCCCAGTTAACGCGTAATCTGCTGTCCCACGCCAAATCCATTGTGCTTTTCGTGAATGAGGAGAACAAGAGGGCGCAGCGTTATTATCAGAAGGCTGGTTTCAGCTTGCGCGCTGCCTACGACACGATCTTCCTCAAGTGAGAGTTGCTAGGTCACTTCGGACAATCCGACTCCTGAGGAGGATCCCTCCTCCTCACCATTGTCGGAACTCGCAACCCTGATCTGCACGCACCCTTCACTGCGTCATAGCAATTCGGGCCCACCCAGAGCCACTAGCCCGTTGCCCCCAGGCAGTTCAGGAAGAGCTGGCCGCTCCAAACTCCACAGCTAACGTTTGCCGCACGGGGACGTCGCCAGGGCAAAATGTCCAAATCAGCAAACAACAGCAAAAGACTCTCGGATCTATTTCCCTGGCTCACTATCTGCGCCGGCGGGTTGGCGTATTTATTCTCCGTCCAGGGCGGGTTCTTCGCGGTCCTCATCACTCTTCCAGTAATCGCCGCTGTATTTCTCACTTACCGTGCGTATCTGAAAAATATTGAAGCGGCAGCTTCCCAGACTGAGCAAGCCGAACAACACGCGCTGGAGCTTTCACACTATATCGCGGAGCAGGAATGCATTCGCGAACAGTTCACTCAGATAGAAAAGTTGTCGGCGCTAGGCGAGTTGGCGTCGGGCGTAGCACACGACTTCAACAACACTCTCGCCGGAATCCTTGGTCGGGCTCAGCTACTGCTCCGCACGAACGATCCTGAAAAGATCACTCGCGGGCTAAACATCATCATTAAGACCGCGGAGGATGGTGCGAAGACCGTCAAGCGAATTCAGGACTTTGCGCGTCAACGACGGGATCATGACTTCGAACCGGTTTCAGTGGACCAGATACTGTTCGACGTAAGCGAGATCACCAGACCACGCTGGAAAGACAAAGCGGAGGCGTCGGGAATTCACATCAGCCTGGATGTGCAAATACGGTCCAAGTCGAAAGTTATGGGCGACGAATCGGAGCTCCGCGAAGTGCTGGTGAACATGGTATCCAACGCCGTCGACGCTATGCCTATAGGCGGCCGGCTAACTCTCTCGGCCGAAGACGTCGACGATTCAGTTGTAATCTCGATTGCCGACACTGGATCCGGCATGGCTCCTGAAATTCGTTCGCGCATTTTCGATCCGTTCTTCACCACCAAGGGCAAAGCCGGGATGGGCCTTGGACTTGCGGTTGGCTTCGGTATTATCAGGCGTCATGAGGGGGCCATCACAGTCCATTCAGAGGTATCGCAAGGCACAACTTTCCGCATCTCGCTACCCGCGGCCAAAGCCGCAGACGGGTCACTGATTACCGTAACAGCTTCGGAACTGACAAGTTTCAACGCGCAGTCGAACAGCTCGCTGATGCAAGCCCAGAACCACAATCAACTCAGAATACTTGTTGTTGACGATGAAGAATGCGTGCGCGACTTGCTGCGTGAGCTTCTCGAGAGTGAACGCTGCGCGGTTTCGACCGCCGCCGGCGGCCGTGAGGCGCTGGCGCTCTTCGAGTCTCGAGAATTTGATGCCGTCTTCACCGATGTGGGAATGCCAGGTATGAGTGGCTGGGAATTGGCCAGTACCATTCGGCAGCAGAGCCAGAAGACTCCCATCGCAGTTGTCACTGGTTGGGGCGAAGCAGTCGGATCAAATGAACAGAAGGAAGCCGGCGTTGACTGGGTAATCGCGAAGCCATTTACCGCCGAGCGAATTTTCGAACTGGTTCGCGAGATCGCTGCCCAACGGGAAATTGAAGACACGAGGCCCACGTTATCCGTCGTGGCCGCGTAGTCGTGCTCGGATGAGGCTGCTGCGGGAAACCCAACAATCTCAAGATTTGTCTTTCACGATGTTCCAGTCGGTGGCCTCGTCTTGAGTATTCTTCTGCTCCTGATCTGCAACTTGGGAGATCTGGGATGTTCCAGGCAATCGTCCGCGGTGGTCTAACGCTCGCCTTACGCTCTTCGCAACCGCTTCCAGACTAAACGGCTTGAGTAGGTAGTCAAAAGCTCCCAGTCTGATCATTCCCTGGGCATGCTCCTGGTCGCTTATTCCAGAAATTATGATCACGGGTGTATCTGGATATTTCTGCTTTATGTGTCCCAGAAGCTCCAGGCCGCTCAACCCGGGCATTGAGATATCGGTAAGAACTACGTCGTAAGACTCAACGTCTAATCTCGCTAGAGCTTGTTCGGCAGTTTCAGCTGTCTGACACCGGTAGTCCTCGGAGAGAAGTTCGTAAAGCGTGTCGCGAATGTTTACGTCATCGTCGACCACCAGGACCAGGGACATTCTTCCACCCTCCCACGTAATGTTCAAAGAGACATCTGATAGCAGGGCAAGTGACCACCTAAAGAAAAGACCAATTTGGGCGAGTGAGGTTTCTGGGAGGCGAGGATAATAACATAGACATTCAAACGAGGGCACAATTAAGGGCCTGCAACCCACGTTACAGGCTCTTAACCGCTCAGGAATAACTTGCGTCTACCTTGGTCCCGAAGAACGAATCGTCAGTTCCGTTCCCGAATTCAGATCGAGATCGTCACGACCCTGGACATACACCGAACTAGCACCGCCGCCGGCACCGAGGACCGCGCCGATTGCAGCGCCCTTCCCTCCTCCAGCGATGGCTCCAATTATGGCTCCCAATGCGGTGCCGATGGCGGCTCGCTGAGCAGTCTTGGTGGTTTGATTGTCATCCCTCACGGATCCCTCATTGTCTACATTCACCACTTCTCCGTCCGTAGTGCGTACCGACTGGAGGATTCCAGCAAATCGGTAGGACCTTCCCTCACGAAGAGCAATACTATCGAACGTGAGCGTCATCTCCGACCTTCCAGTGATACGGCCGCTGCGCTCGAGATTTGACACCCGCCCAGTGATTGTGGCGCCCTGAAACCTGGAGGGCTGCTGTACGGTCGCGGTAAACGTTTGGCCATCCCGTGCATTCCTCGTTGAGAGTCCCTCATTCAGAACCGCCACGATGGTTTCCCCATCGGGCACGATAAAGTCGCTGCTCGTGCCGACCGTTGAGGCGGTCGAATCGGAGCCGGTCTGGATATCGAAGCGAGCAATGTCAGCCGTTCTGTCATAGGTACTCTGGACCACGACTGGTCTGTCGAGACCCTGAACGTAAACCCGACGAATCACACTCAGCCTGCGACCATTATCAATTGGATCAAAGGTGACGTTGAAATCTGTTCGTCGGTCGCCAGAAGAGTTGACTATCAACTGGCTGCCCGTCAGCGTAGCTCGCGCCCGTGTGGTGCGCCCATCTCTAGTGGCCTCCAGCCTTTCCGAGCCATCAGCTTCGAAACTGATCTGCGGGGCGCGCGAGGACCCTATGGTTACAGTTCGTCCTCGCACCTCAATCGCCAGCTGGTCCGGCGATTCCAACCGTGACGTAACCTCGTCACTGATCCGTTGGCGTTCATTGTAAGGCAAACTTTGCGTGGCTCTCTCAGCGGCTTGGCGTGGGTCGTCGCTCCTGGTCGGATCGAGACGATACGTTCCGGTGAGGCGGCTGGCAGTATAAGTTCCTGTACCTGGATTTACGCGAGTGCGCGCAGACCAGGTAACACCGTAAGCGCGAGCTAACTGATTAAGCTGCAAACGGAGGTTGGCCCAGGCCCGCTGGGTGCGGGCCTCGACAGGGCGACGCCTTAAGAAGTCATCGATCGCAGCTGCGCGGTTGAGAACTTCCTGTGCGTCCACAGCGGTGGACTGCCGCCGGCCAAAGCGCTCCCGCAACCGATTCACCGCAGCATCAAAGTCTCTGACAAAAAGATTTATGTTGTCCTCGGCATTGCTCCCGTCGAGAGTGCTCTGATCGAGCGCCGCGTCAAGGCTATTACGGAATAGGTCTGTGCGATCTTCGATTCGGTTTATCAGTTGCAGAACCGATTGATAAGTCCCTCGGTAACTGCGTTGCTGCGCGATGGCGGTAAAGCCGACGCTCAGAAGGCCGATAGCAACAATCGCCAAAAAAACTCTTTTTGCTCTAATCATCTCAAGTTCCTCCATCTGCTGGCTTGCGTGTGTGCGCTCTTAAGACACGCGGACACCACCCCTCTCTCTTACAAGGCTTGTGCCACAAACGCTTCAGGGTAAGCTTCGAGGCCCACGGGTTCAAGAAGGCGACTTCTCGAATTCTTTGCGGCTTTTGTCAGGCACTGGTCCAGGCTGTTAAACCACTGGGACGGCATCACCTGAACCCCCCAGACCAAAACAGTACAGCCGGTAGAGTCTTTGCACTACAAAGTTACGCACGAATGCCGGGGGGGTGGCTAACTCCGATTGGAGCTGAGCACTGCGAAGGTGAGCACTCTATTCCCTCATCGATTTCATCCGTAAGCTTTCTTTGCGTCTTTGCCCCCTTTGCGTCTTTGCGTGAACTCTAATCGTCACTCTCACTACTTGTATTAGTATGGCATTAGGCGAATTGTCAACAGACTGCCCAGAGTGACAACTGAGTACAAAGTTTGTCACGCAAAGACGCAAAGTGAGCGCACTGCTTGACCTGGTCGAACTCAGAAAAAGGCGATGTGTTATGCTGCCTTGTCGGAGGTTCCACAATGAGTTTGCATGACTCCAAGGCCATTGTTCACTTTGCCGGCAACGACCTTTTCATCGGTCTCACCCCCTCCAAACACGCGGTGACGCTGGACTCAGATCACACTCGTGGCGCAGCTCCCAGCCCGATGGAACTTCTTCTCATTGCCCTGGGGAGCTGCACCGCAATCGATGTTATTGGCATCCTGCAAAAGAAACGTGAGGACGTTAAGGATTACCGCGTCGAAGTGCTTGCGGAGCGACGCGACGACCACCCGCGAAGCTTTTCAAGGATGGAGGTACACCACATCGTCACGGGTCGAAATATCTCCGAGAAGTCGGTGGCGCAGGCAATCGAGCTTTCCGAAACAAAATATTGCAGTGTTGCCGCTACATTAAGACCAACCGCGGAAATCGTTTCGAGTTTTGAGATCATCGAAGCATAGGACGACACGAGGGGAGTATAAGAATTAGCAAATGATTAACAGGCAATTTTTAATAGCGTCATCTTTATCTCTGGCAGTGACTTTGGTTGTAGGACCGCTCAATCCGACAAAACCGGCAGCGAATAGTGCGAGCGCCCAGCCCGGGGCCCGATCAGGTCAATCGACCAATGACGGCGCGCTTGCTTCGGTGCGTCGAAGCGATGACAGCTCCCGCGGTGCAGATAAGAGGCTCTTGCGTTTAAGTACGGCAGAACATCTGCGCCGGGCCAATGTCTACATGACCAACCGCGCTTTCGAAGAGGCGCGCGAGCACTGGAGAGCTTTCATCGACTACTACCCTCAGGAACCCAGAGTACCGGAAGCACTGCTGGGCATCGGAAGGTCATATCTGCAGTCGCGCGGCAATGCGGAGGCCTTATCCACTTTCGATCGACTCGTACGCGATTACGGTTCAACCAAGGAAGGTCGTGAAGGACTCAATTTCAGCGCCACGGCCTTGCTACGCATGGGTAAACCTTCAGACGCCGCAGACAGATATGCCCAGTACGTCGATCGCTTCCCTCAGGGTGAACGCGTCGATACCGCTCATTTGAATATTATCGACACTCTCCGCGAAGCAGGTCGCTCTCAGGAAGCGATTAAGTGGATCGGGCGCACGAGACAGCGGTTTGCAGGCACGCCAACTGAAACCAATGCCCTGTTTGCCAGGCTGCGCCTTGACGTCGCCGAAGCAGATTGGCAGCAAGCAGTGGTGACGGCGGATGAACTCAGCCGCAAGCGGTTCCAAAAAGGAGTGCTGACAACACCTTCTGAGGCAGCTTATCTGAAAGCTTACAGTCTGGACCGGTCAGGAAAACGACGCGAAGCGATCGCCGCCTACCTCTCCATCCCGGATGCGCCCGGCGCTTACTACGGGTGGCTGGCAGCCGAGCGACTCGACGGGCTCGCCGAAGGTACGAGTCGTAACTTGGTTAAGGAACGAAACGAACTCATCCGGTCTCAAATCGCTGACGTTGCCGCCCAATACCCCGCACCTTATCGACAGGCGATTCTTAAAACTGCAAGAGCGCGCAACCTAGATCCGCGCTTCATCCTTGCGATCATTCGCCAGGAGAGTGTGTTCCGCCCAACGGCGAAATCACCCGCAGGCGCGCGAGGCCTGCTGCAGCTCACTATCGACGCTGCTCGCAAGTATGCACCAGGAGCAGGACTCAGCAGCCTGGGCGAAAATGAGCTCTACCGGCCGGAGACTTCGATTTTGGTCGGCGGTGAGTATCTGGCGGAACTGGCGAAGATGTTTCCCAACATGCTCGAAGCGGTGGCTGCGTCATACAACGGTGGTGAAGATAATGTGGCACGCTGGGTGAAACGCGCAAAACACAAAGATCCCGGGGTCTTCACTGCTGAGGTTGGTTTTGAAGAAACCAAGGGTTACGTTCAGAAAGTGATGGCAAACTATCGCGCTTACCGGCAACTCTATACAGCCGACCTGATCAGAAAGCAATTATAGCTAAGAGGAGCGCTAACAGGTGCGTGGAAACAGCGTCGGAGTGCGGCGGCAATCGTAGAGCGCCGCCACTTTTGAAGTGGCGAGCCTTAAAACCTAAAGAATCCAACGCGACGCCGCTATCGACAACCCAGTCCCGTAGGGCCGGAAATGTTTATAGACGATTTGGCCCAAAGATATCGGGACCAGCTCCAGCGGAGCGAAATGTTCTTACCGATGTGTGACGCAAGCGATATATTTCGCTCCTTCGGAGCTTTGAAATCTCTTTAGAATCACCGGTCTATAAACGTCACGTCCCTACGGGACTCAGGCGCTATCTCATCTCGGTGGTCCCCTGTCTTCTACTCCCTTACGGTTCGGGGCTGAAGCGGCGGTCTTCAAAACCTGTGGCGCCTTCGCGCCTACGTAAAGAATCGGTGCGATCGTATTGTCGCGGCAAGATGCCCAAGCGCACCAACGTCGGATAGTACTCATATCGCAGAGTCACTTCAGCCGCCGGCCGTGAATCCAGATCCATATTCACCCAACGAACGTCGTTCCTCACTGAACGCCCAATCCCGGTTGCTGCGTATTCGTCATCGGGCATAGGAGTGACCGAATCGCTGCGCTGCTTCGCAGCTCCTTGCGCTTCTCCCGAAGCAGTCGGGTTTTCGGCTCTCTTCCGGTCGCGGGCGCCGTCTTCTTCATAACGCGGCTGGGGGCGCGGTGGTGGAGCGATAGGAATGGGAATCGGCCTTATCTCACGAAAGAAAACGGCTGAGATCAACCCTAGATTAGAAGTCTGGCCCAGCTTGGCTGCATATGAATCGCGCTCGGTGGTGAAGTAGAAGCGACGCGCCCGGTCTGAACTCATCTGCCAGCCACCAATCTGAATAGTGCCGTAAGGCTCAATTACCCATTTGCTGGCATTCCATGCTGAGGTGCGTCGCGCATCAATCGAGTTTAGCCCGTCCACCGACAAAGCAACCGCGACTCGATAGGGTAATGGATTGCGGATCCTCACTTCGTATTCTGCGCCTGCGATCGCTTCTACATAGGACTTATCGCGGGCATGGAACTCCTCTAGGGATCTACCGTTGACCAGCACATCGACCTCGAAACGACTATCAGCGATGATCGGTCGGTGCCGCTGGGACGGTGGCGAGTTTAGCCTGTCGGCAACCGCGGCTTCGCTCGGGGCAATGGAAAACAAAAAGGCGCCGGCGGCAATGATGCTCAGTAGGGCGCAGCAAGCATTTAATCCTGTTTTTCTCATATTTTTCTCCTGCCAGAACGAAATACCGGTCTGACCTGTCAGGAGAACGTTTCAAGGCCCCGAATCTTGCGGAGTTCTTCTCTCAGTCACACCGCGGGCTTTGGGCGCCCTGTTTCTCTAACCTTTTTAACGGTTTGGGTGGGTTGATTGGAGACGCTAAAGGAAACCGTTTGAAAACATGAGAAAATTACGAGACAGGACTGACCCACTGCGCATCATCTGGCATATTGAGTAAAGATGAGGGTAAGGCTACAATGGCGCGCTAACTTTGCCCCCATGCTTTACTGCCGGTGCAGTACCCCCGACCCAGCGACTGGAAGTGTTAGGAGAGTCTGATGGAGTATGTACTGACCGCGACTAAGAATGAGGCCAAGGCAGGCTCGTATTACGACAAGATTGCGCGCCTCTACGATCTCACATTTAAGCTCAACGGCTACGGGCGCTCGCTCGATCAGTATCTCGCGCTTAACCCACTTTCCCTCTCGCGTGGAGCTCGCATACTCGACGCCGGGTGCGGCACCGGTCTGCTGACTCTTGCTCTCCTACGGGCCATCCGATTTCCGATAAACATTACGGCCTTGGATCTTTCCGCAACTTCGATAGTTGAGGCGAAAAAAGCAGTTTCACAAAGTCCGGGACGCCCTCAGGATGTGAGCTATACGCTAGGTAACGTTCTCTCGTTGCCGTTCGCCGATAACGCTTTTGATCTCGTGGTTACCAGCGGTGCCCTGGAATACGTTCCCCTCAAAGACGGGCTAGATGAACTGGCGAGAGTAATCTCGCCGGAGGGTCATCTACTTCATCTTCCTTGCAGGCCAACGCCGGCGAGCACGATTCTGGAGATTCTCTTCCGCTTCAAGTCACATTCACCGCGCGCCATCTTGCGAAACACTCAGCGTCACTTTCGCCTGGTTCATCATTACCGCTTCCGGCCACTCGAGATCATCGGTTGGAGCAAGTCCGCTATCCTCGCTCAAAAGACCCAGTCTCAACTCACTTTACCGGCACCAGACGAATAATCCGATCATCATCTGGGGCCGGTTTACCCCGCCCATCCTGATTGGAGGTTGAAAAGTAGATAGCGCCGTCAGGTCCTTCAGCAATGTCGCGAATCCGTCCGTATTTTCCCTGGAGCAATGCCTCCTGGCTTATCACTCTGGGCCCGTCCAAAACTACCCGAATGATCCGCTCTCCCCGCAAACAGCCGAAAAAGAAATTCCCTCGAAACTGAGGAAAAGCTGACCCGCTATAGAAAGCCCCGCTAGCGGGCGCAACCGCCGGGGTATATTCCAGCAAGGGTGCCACAAGTCCGGCACGGGTTTCTTTATGGTGGATCAAGGGCCAGCCGTAATTCTTGCCACGTTCGATTATGTTGACCTCGTCGCCGCCACCCGGGCCATCAAAGCCCGATGGGCCATGCTCCGTTTGAAACATCAGATCGGTCCCCGGCTGCCAGTCCATTCCCTGCGCGTTGCGATGACCAAGGGACCAGATTTCCCTTCGCGCATTCTGCTGCCCAACGAAGGGGTTATCAGACGGAACTGTTCCATCATCATTCAGCCGCAGCGTTTTGCCCGCCAGTGAGTCGAGTCTCTGGGCAAGTGCACGCTCAGTGGCATCGCCCGTAGTGATGTACAGCTTGGCATCCGGGCCGAAGCCCAGCCTGCACCCAGCATGAAACTGAGCAGCAGGGATATTTTCAATTATGACTTTGCGATCTGTAAGACCAGTTTCAGTTTCACGGTAACGAACCACTCGCACAAGCTGCCCTTCACCCTTGTAGGCATAGGAAAGGTAGAGGAAATGATTGTTAGCAAACTGAGGATGGAGTGCGAGACTCATCAGACCACTTTCACCTGATGGCTCAACATCGGTAAGGACTATCAGGGGCTGCGAAAGCAACTGGCCCTTCACAACCAACCGTACTCGGCCAGGCCGTTCGGTAAAGAACATCCGCCCGTCAGGAGCCCATGCCATGGACCAGGGCACCTGCAACCCCGCCACCACAGTCTCGACCTTAAAGCTGACCTCTTTGGATGATGAGTTTTTAATCTCACCCGCGCCCTGACCCGGTGGGGGTTGCCCGCACGCCAGTGCGAGCGAGATCAGTACGGCAACAACCGAATACAAACTCACTTTCATTCGTCGAGTAGCGCGGCCCTCAGTGTTGAATATACTCATGCAGCAGTTTTATTTCGTCCCCCTGCTCGCTCAACTCCACTCTCATTAGATCGCGCATCGAGAGCATCCCTACCCAACGCTCGCCATCCACTACGGGCAGGTGGCGCGTTCCGATCAATTCCATACGTTCGAGAGCTTGGTGCGGTGTCTCATCGCAGCGGATGACAGCTCGCAGCTCGCTGGTCACGTCTCCAACTCTTATAGAAGTGGGATCGCGCTTTTGCAGCACGACCCGCTTAACCACATCTCGCTCGGAAAAAACCCCCAGCAGCTTTCCGCCGTCGTCTACTACGCAAACGGCTCCAACGTTTCTCGCAGCCATAAACTCTGCCGCATCCTGAACGGACGCCGAAGGTTTCATGGAGTAAGGCTCTCGGTTCCGAATGACATCTCTAATCAACATCATAACGGGCCTCCTAACTGTCTGGGGTTGTGACGCGCTGATATTATAAGAAAACTTGACGCGTCTGTCTGTAGGCTTATCGAATTAAATTCCGCTCTCCCCGGCTGTCAGAACTTGGTGGAATCGACGTGGGGTCTGTTTTGGACTCTAACTGAATAGTTTTGCCTGTGCCGAAGGTCGACGAAATGTGGTCCGAGATCCGGAGACACGATCATGCTTCTTATTAAAACCTAATCTTTCGCAGTGAATTTTAAACAGGCGCTCCGTGGCCTCCCAGTATTGACCTTTTCCTCGCATTCGTTCGCCAAACACACTGGAGTTCATTTTGCCGCCGCGCGCTTCCCGGATTCGGTTCAGTATGCGTTCTGCCTTGGTGGGGAGCTTCTCACGCAGGCGTTCCTCAAAATAAGGCGCTACGCTTCCCGGTAATCGAAGCATGTTGATAAACGCATGCGTGGCGCCTGCTTCCTTGGCTCGTTTGAGGAGTTCGGGGATATCACTGCTCAGTCCCGGAATCACAGGGGCTATTCCGATACCGACCTTGATTCCCGCTGCGGCGAGATCCGCCATGGCGTGGAAGCGGGCATCGGGCAGCGGGGCAAAAGGCTCAACGGCTCTGGCCGATTCTCGATCGGTAAATGGAATGGTGAAAAAAACTCCGAGGCTCGCCTCGCGCGTGAGTTCCCGCAGCACGTCGATGTCTCTGCGAATCAGCGCAGACTTCGTAATAACGCCAACGGGATTGCGAAACTCAGCGCACACTTCGAGACACTGCCTGGTCAACCTATAATGAGATTCCAGGGGCACGTACGGATCGGAGGTGAACGAGAACACTATCTCGTCGCCTTTCCACGAAGGCTTCATTAATTCCTTCCGCAGCAATTCAGGCGCTTTAACTTTTACGACGATCTTGCGGTCAAAGTCAGTGCCCGCACCGTATCCGAGGTATTCGTGGGTTGGGCGGCTAAAGCAGTACGTGCATCCGTGAATGCACCCCCGATAACAGTTAACGGTATAGTCGAAGCTCACATCCGGACTGTCATTATGGGTAATAATTCCGCGGGTCTCGGTCTCTTCAAAGACCTCGAGCTTCGCTTCGGGTGGCTCGCCCAACCATTCGACCGAATGGGTCAGCCAAGGATTTGGAGGATTTTCGACGTAGTGCATGACTGCAATCTTGTGTTACCGATGCAACACAGCATACCAGGTGTATCTCGATATGGCTAGGTTCCTGCGGGCTGGATGCTGGCAGTTTAGAGTTCAAGCTTTAGCTTGTCCGCCCCGCGAGGCCGCAACCTAAAGGTTGAACTCTCAACTTCCAGAATCTAAATGAACCAGCATCCGCCGCGGGGGCGGCGTGGAATTCAAGACTCTGAGCCGTTGGTTTTCTCTTCCCACATAACAAAGAAGAAGCGGTATTTGTCAGGGTCCAGCAACGTGATAAATCTCCCTCCCCACCCCTCTTCAATCGGCGGTTTCAACTCAACTCCGCGTTCTCGCAGTCGCTCGTAAAAATCGTCAACATCCTCGACGCCGAGAAAAAAATGAGCGCCGCGACCACGTCGAAGCATCGTCTCCAGATTCTGGGCCAGCGTAATTCTTAACCGGCCCGCCCGTAACGTAGCCATGGGCGGATCATTTTCGGGGCTATGTGAATCGATTTCGAAACCGAGTTCATCGTGGTAGAACACCAGCGACTCTTCAAGGTTGTTCACTTCCAGAAAGAGTAAATCAAGTCCTGTTACGATCATATACTCCTCGCCAAGCTGCACTATCAGACGCTGGTGAAGAGAAGATAGATACCGTATCCCCCGCCCACCACAGCAATCCAAAACATCGCTTCCTGTACTAGGGTGTGCCGGCGAAACGGGTGCGCAACGGGCAGCGATGCGTTAACCGCAACCATCGCACTGCGTGCCATCATCACTCCGAAGAAAATTACGAAAACCGCGAGTACTGCGAGAGGCCACAGAAACCAGATCCACTGAGAGCGAACCAAAAACAACAAGAACAAGCCCACCAACAGACAAAGAAAGGCGCTCAGACAATGACCAAATACTCCTATATCTCGAGCAGTTGGAGCTGAGGCAGGCCGAAAGACCGCCGCGGGGGACTTCCGTCGTCGGGCATCATAGTCGCGACGGATTGTTTCATCCTTCAATACTCCATAGGCCTCATTGAGAGACTTCATTTCCTCTTCGCTGCCGCCGCGATCCGGATGGATGCGAGCTGCCAGTCGTTTGTAAAGTCTATCGATATCGGGCCGTGATGCGCCTTCGTCTGCGCCCAGCGCCGCGTAGTAGTCTTTGTCTGAATCAAACTGGTTCATTGATGGAGCCCAATTCTAGCAAA
>JBPCMM010000209.1:0-7105 GCA_051002255.1 Pyrinomonadaceae bacterium | reverse complement strand
TTACCAGAGTTTTAACAGCTTCCACCAAGAGAAACCGAAGATTACCCAAATAGGAATATTGACCAGCGAAGCCACCAATCCGAGCAACCACCATCTCCGTTGCGTAACATAACCCGCCCCAAAGTAGATTGGAGCCGGGGTTGTGCCATAGTGCGTCAGCGACGCGTCAAGATTGGAAAAGTAGGCGAGGGACAGGACTGCCAGATAAGGAGGCGCTCCAGCTGCCAGAATCACGGTCAGAAACGGAATATACATGGCTGTCGCGTGGGCCGTAATGCTCGCAAATCCATAATGGGCGTAAAAGTAGACGAGCAATAACAGGGCGAGCGCCGTCCACCATTTCCACCCCGATGTAAACCCGGCTGCCGTTTCTGCAAATCGCTTGGTAATTCCCGTTTCCCCCAGCGCCTCAGCCATGCGCACCAAGCCGCCGTACCAGATGAAAACGTCCCACGCGCCACGCTCGCTAATTACATCGTCCCAACTCAACACCCCACTCAGCAAGAGAACGCAAATGCCGACCAGAGCCACAACTGCATAATTAATTCCGTGAAAGACAGTTGTGATCCATAAGCCAGCCACCAGGGCAAAAACGATGAGCATCGTCTTCTCGCCCCAAGCCATCCTTCCCATCAGCTTCAGTTCTAAAGCCGCCAGTTCTGCGGCAGCAGGAGTGTGCCTAATCTCTGGCGGGAAGATCCGGTACAGAAGCAGCGGAACAGCGATTAAGGACAACACGCCGGGAAGTACCGCCCCGAGTGCCCACCCAGAATAGGTCAATTCAATTCCGGTGACCTCTTGCGCAAACTTCGCAATCAGGACATTCGAAGCCTGACCAGTCAGGAACATTGCACAAATGATGACATCACACTGGTATAACATCGGCATCAGAAAGGCTCCCAGCCGACCCGCTGTTGCTCCAGGCCGGGATTCATAGGCCTCGGCAAGGCTCTTCGCTATAGGAAAGATTATCCCGCCTGAGCGGGCGCCAGTCGACGGGATGATCATCGCCAGAAGCATGTCTGTGGAAACGAGGGCGTAACCAAGTCCCAGCGAATGTCGTCCGATAGCTCGAATGAACAGAAAAGCAATGCGCCTTCCCAGCCCAGTCTTAATCATCCCTCGTGACATGAAAAAGGCCGCTAGTACCAGCCAAACAATTGGGTCGGCATATCCTGATAAAGCGTCGCGGACAGGCAGAACACCGGTCAGCGCGATTGCAGATACTCCCAGGAGCACAACCGCACCGCCTGGCACAGGTCGGACGATTGAACCGGTAATTGTGGCCACGAAAATTGCGAGTAGGCGCCAGGAATTAGGGGTGATTCCTTCGGGCGTCGGAATGAGGAGAACCGAGAGTCCGGCTAGCAGGACGATTCCCCATCTAACCAGCTGGCTCCCGATTTTCGAGTGAGTTTCCCCAGGCTTGGCAGTTTCGGGAGTACCGCCGTCCCGTCCCGGGGGCACATCTTCATCCATCACGTGGTCCTTCCGGACTTCAGAATCCAGTGGGCAAGCTTTCGGGATACTATTATGTTGCAATTACTTCCTCAAGCTTTTGATTCTTTGGGTAGTTAAACCAATCCTTGGCTAGGCATGGACAAAACCCTGAAGCAGCTGTGCTTCGTAAGTAACCAAGGCAACCGGAGACGCGCACGAAGGTTCGAACTGAAAATGCTTAATAAGAGGCCGGACGATATTAAAGCTAGCGAAATAACAGATAAGCAGGTCTACTTGAACCGTCGCTTGTTTATGCGAGGGGCAGCGCTGGCCGCAACCACGGTTGCGACGGGACTGCTTTATCGCAACCTGAATCCGCCGCCAGCGGAGACGCCTAAAGGTGAAAAGCTGGCAGACTTCGCGAAACCGACTTCAGAAGCTCTTGGTGAAGGGTTTACGGTTAACGAAAAGCTTACACCACTCGAAGACATAACCAACTACAACAACTTCTACGAGTTTTCTACCGACAAGGGCTCTGTCGCCTCGGAATCGAAGGGTTTTTTAACTAGACCCTGGACTGTTTCCGTTGAGGGCCTGGTTCACAAGCCACGAACTTTTGACCTGGACGAGTTGCTGAGTTTTCCCCTTGAAGAAAGAGTCTATCGGCTTCGGTGTGTGGAAGGCTGGTCCATGGTTATCCCCTGGGTTGGTTTTCCCCTGGCTAAGCTTCTGGAAAAGGTAGAACCAACCGAACAAGCCAGATACGTGGCCTTTCAAACACTCCATGACCCGAAACGCATGCCTAATCAGCGAACGGGTGTCCTTGATTGGCCTTACGTGGAAGGATTGCGGCTTGATGAGGCAAAACACCCGCTGACCATCCTCGCCACCGGCCTCTACGGTGAGACCCTGCCGCCACAGGACGGAGCACCCATCCGTCTGGTTGTCCCATGGAAATACGGATTCAAGAGCATCAAATCAATTGTCAAAATCCAACTGGTCGCAAATGAGCCTCCCACGACCTGGAACATTCAAGCTCCAAACGAGTACGGGTTCTATTCGAACGTCAATCCGAGTGTGCCTCATCCGCGCTGGAGCCAGGCAAGGGAGCGTCGCATAGGAGAGTTCAGAATGCGAGAGACGCTTACGTTCAATGGGTACGCTGAGCAAGTTGCACACCTATATGAGGGTATGGACTTAAAGCGGTATTTCTAAAAAGTGGACCTAACACGAATGAAAGATACTCGATTCTCAAAACTCCTTCTTTTTATCAATGGGCTGGTGCCTCTGGTCCTGCTCCTGTGGGACGTCTATCGTAAACAAGTGGGCGCTAACCCGCTCGAGTTCGTTACCCGCACCACGGGCATGCTCACTTTAGTATTTCTCATGATTACTCTTGCGCTAACGCCTGTGCGTAAGATTACGGGACTAAACTGGATCGTAAAGTTTCGCCGAATGGTCGGTCTCTACGCCTTTTTCTACGGCACCATCCACCTGGTCACGTATCTCTGGTTCGATCGTTTCTTCAACCTACGCAGCATAGCCGGAGACATCGCTCAGCGGCCATTCATTGCAATTGGCATGACTACTTTTTTCCTAATCGTGCCCTTGGCCATAACCTCCACCAACAAAATGGTCAAACGACTGGGTGGCAAACGCTGGGCGATGCTACACAAACTGGTATATGTTGCCGGTGCCGGGGGCGTGATTCACTACTGGATGCTGGTAAAGTCAGATAAGCGTTTGCCGTTAACATTCGGTTTCATTCTTTTGCTTCTGCTTGGGCATCGTTTGTTTCTCAAGTTCTACCCGCCTGAAAATCAGGCGCCGCAGACGTCGTTCATCCCGCGCGTCTAACGCTTTAGAATTTCGGATTGCGAATTTTCGGATTGCGAATTTAGTATTCAATTGCCACGACGACCTCGATTTCGGGTTGCCTTCAAGTCCGAAATTCGCAATCCGAAATTCTATCCGGGAGATGCCATGGTAGATTCGGTCAGTCGCTTCACCACGCGAGTTGAGAACTATGCAAAGTTTCGTCCCACTTACCCGTACACCATCATAGATTTGCTTCAGGCTGCCTGCGGATTGACCCCGGCTTCACTGGTCGCCGACGTGGGATCGGGCACCGGAATACTCTCGGAGATGTTTCTCAGGAACGGCAACACAGTATTTGGTGTTGAACCGAACTCCCGGATGCGGAGCTCGGCTGAGAGTCTTCTGAGCAAGTACGCGCAATTTAAGAGCATTGATGGAGCCGCCGAAGCAACAACGCTCGACTTACACAGCATTGATTTTGTTACGGCTGCTCAGGCGTTCCACTGGTTTGACCGAACCCGCGCTCGAGGCGAATTTGCCCGAATCCTAAAGCCGAAAGGGTGGGTAATTCTTATTTGGAACGAACGCCGGCTGAACTCGACTCCCTTCTTGCACGCCTACGAGCAGCTACTTCTGCAATACGGGACCGACTACCAGCAAGTCAGACATGAGAACGTGACGGGGCAGATTGCCGAGTTTTTTGCTCCGCAAGCCTTCCGGCGAGAATCCTTCGAAAATATTCAGACTTGTGACTTTGAGAGCCTGATGGGACGCGTGCTCTCCGCTTCGTATACACCTGAGCCCGATCATCCAAGTTTCGAACCAATGATCGCCTCATTGCGTGAAGTTTTCGAGGAACATCAGCAACGCGGGACTATAGCGTTTGGATACGACACTAGAGTTTACTACGGTCAGCTATCAACCCTCTGAGCGACGTCCCTTGTAGACGAACGGTGCTGAACAGTTCCTTTTTTGACCCAGCCGGTTCTAAATCTCCACGAAGACCTTGTCGACGGTTTCCACAAATTGTATCTTAAACGACCATGAGCCTCGCGAAAGCGAGATTTGCTCAGATCTCCTTAATGAAACTCTGTATTCACTGGGCCTCGATCAAGGATCAAACTTGTGCGGGATTTCTACGCAAACGAGTTAGTTAAATACTGTTAGCCCAACTGACAGAAAGTCGCTGCAAAACAGTGAGAGGGAAAAGATGGATAAAGAGAGACGCAGTGACGAACGTGTGCCCACCAATTTGCCCGCAAAGTGGGATGGCTTATCCGGCGGACATGAAGCACGCATTGAGGATATTAGTCTCGGTGGCTGCTTCGTCAATACAACGGGTCGAGTGGATATTGGCGAAGTTATAGTGCTGCAGGTAAGGCTTCCATCCGGCGAATGGTTGACGCTTCGCGGCGAAGCCACGTCTTCTCAAGAGGGGGGTTGGCTTCGGGGTTAACTTCAGTTTTATTACGGATGAGGAAGAGTACGCCCTACGGGAGCTGACATTGAATCGTACATCTTACTGAATGGCTCGAGTTTCAATGATCGCCATGGCGTGAGCTAGTTCAGCGCGTGTCAAGCCGGCCTGGGGACGAAAGAGCGTATCGGCCTGCAGTAATCCTTCAGACATCGCCACCGAAACGTAACCCCGAAGCTCGCTGGGGATACTTTCTCCATCAAGAATTGGAAGCGCGGTCCCCGCCCTCGCCTCGGCCTCAGAACGAAGTCCCCCGGCCCGCACCAGGGCAACCGCCGCAGTCAATCGGGTAACAACATCATTCGGCCGGAACCGGCCACCAGGCGTGACGTCAACAAACATCGCTCCATTGGGCGAAGCCTGTACACTTCCTACAAACAACCTGGAGAAATTGCCGCGGACGTCCTGATATGTCTGCTGTCCCGGTAAGTATTGAGGTACTCGCGCACCCACAACCAGGCTCACCGCCAAATCAGAGCGTGAGACGAAAAAGTCGGGTCTAAACCTCAATGCGGTCGAGTAGAGATAGCTTCAGGAGAAGCTGCTGGACGTCTTCAGCTTCGTCTGAAAATACTTCCTCGGCAAAGTAATCGAAGATGTCGTGCTCCGATTGTCTCAACACCTCCGTCAAGTCGGGCGGTCCCGCGTGTCCTTCGCGCGAACTGGTTGCGGTTCGATGAGCTACCTGCCTAACCAATTGCAAAGCAGTAATCCAGCCGTGAGTCCGCTCACGATACTCGGCAAGCTGTTGCGGGGTGAGTTCCAAATCGAAAACCTGACGAAAAAGTTGCTGTGTCTCGTCGCCAGTAAAAAGCAAATCTGAGCGATCGATAATAGACAGGGGTGATTGCGTACGGAGCCGGGCCAGGGAAATCGGCGGCATTTCACGCGAGATTAGGATGACGTGCATCACATCAGGCAAGTAGGCAAGCAGTCGATCGAGAACCACATGGACCGCGGTAGCTGGGCCTAGATGATGGTAGTCGTCAAGGATCAGGATTAGCTGCTGGTCTACCCGTTCCAGAACTTCATTCAAAAGAACATCAACAGCCACTTCCGGCTGTTGAGATAGCTCGCCTGCCGCCTCCTGCAAGTAAGGAAACATGGCCTGACCAAAGCCGGGCACTACCTGCTGCATTCCAAAAGTAACATAACCCAAAAATACAAACGGATCAGCATCGGTGTGATCTAACTGGTACCAGACAAATTGTCGATCGTGGGCCCTCAGAAAGTCAGCAACCAGCGTGGTTTTTCCTGAGCCCGCATTAGCCGTAACCAGTGTAACGGGGTGGGCAAGGTTTGCTAGCAGTCGTTCAGTCAGTCGCGGACGAGAGAGTAGTTCGGGTGCCGGCCGCGGAGGCAACAGCTTGGTGCGCAAAAAGAAGCTGGGTTGCGCTCCGGGAACCTCCGCTCCAGCCAACGATGCTTGTGCGGGCTTTCCCTGCCGGGTTCTAGCCATCACTTTCTGCCTCTGAATGCGACTTTGATTTTGCCGCAGATTAGCATGGCGTAACGGCTTCGAGCCACCATGCCCAGAACAGTCGGGCGGGCCGGGTACCACAGCTGGCGTTTGATTGAGGCTATTCACACATATGCCTCTCTGAAGTCTGCGCTGATCAAACAGCGCTGCTCGCCGGTAGAGCGATGCTGGGAACGCTTTTTTCCCTGTTCGTGAGCGTTGTCGCTAAGCGGGCCAGCGGAGCGGCGCGTCCATTTGTATGATCTAAGGCTATGGTGGCATGTTCGCTCGAGAGCGCGTAGCTCTCAAAGAGTTCGACAGCTTCTTGCTTGGTAAACGCGAGCTGCTCCTCGGGGATAACTGAAAGGGTCTGCTTGGAACGCATCCGCCACAAAGGGGCTGGCGGCAACGTTCGGCTGGTGATCAACATGTGAACATTAAAAGGCAGTAGCGGCAGCAGGTGTCGGAAGAAAGGCACCAACCACTCCGAATCGCAGACAAGGTGGAGATCTTCGATAACAATCAGAAGCGGCTTGTTTTCGCCTTCCACCAATTCGTAAACAAAAGCTTCGGCTAGCATCGAAATCTGGTCGCCATTGGCTGTTCTTAGCAGAGGCATTAAGGTCTGGGCGCCGAAATTCGGACGCTCTTTTCGAATACTGGCAACCAGGTAGTGAAAGAAACTTTTTAGTTCCGCCTCCGGCGCATCCACTTTGTACCAAGTGACTGCTCGGTCACAGCGCCGCGCAAAATCCAAGGCCAGCGCGGTTTTTCCCGTACCGGCGCGTCCGCTGATGATCGTTGCGGTGCAAGACGTCAGACTCTGTTCCAGCAGCGCCAGCAGCCTCGCCCGGGAGAGTTGCGACGCTAGATTGGGTATGGCCATTTTTTCGGCAATTAGCTCCATATTG
>JBPCMM010000208.1:0-23400 GCA_051002255.1 Pyrinomonadaceae bacterium | reverse complement strand
GGAATTTTAGAGAGGGAGGAGGAAACGTGTTGCATGGTCTGGTTGCTGTTTGCCACGCCGCTCGAAAGAGCTGATACATCGGAAGCTACTGGCCTACCCATCTACGCGCCTCCTCTCTACTCGACGGATCGCTCTTTAGTTTTCCGCGGCCTGCCAGGATCGCGTTGCCAAAGAATAGATGAGGTGCGGTTTCCTACTCAAAGAAGCATGTCAACATTTCCCCCTAACTCTCGACGCACGAAATGATTCTGCCCTTAGTGGACAGCACTCAACGGGAGCACTTCAACCCGCGGCGCACACGCATAGACTCCATTGATCTGCTGCGCGGCATCGTGATGGTGATCATGATGCTCGATCACACACGGGACTTTGTGCATCGCGACGTCCTGCAGGGGTTCGATCCCACAGACCTGTCACGCACCAACGTGGCGCTTTTCTTTACCCGCTGGATTACACATTTCTGCGCGCCGGTGTTCGTGTTCCTGGCGGGGACGGGCACTTATTTGCAATTGATTCGCGGCAAGAGCAAGAGAGCCTTATCTCGCTTTTTGATCACACGTGGACTCTGGTTAGTTCTACTGGAATTTACCGTGGTGCGAATAAGCGTGTTCTTTAACGTCGACTATAGCTTCCTGGGCATCATGCAAGTGATCTGGGTTATTGGCGTGTCCATGATTCTAATGGCAGCATTGATCCACTTGCCGCTCCGCGTCTTAGCTGGCTTTGGAATTGGGATGATTGCCCTTCACAACTTGCTGGATCGTTATAAGGTGCAAGGCGGTTGGCAGGGCCCGGGTAGTCCGGTTCCAAGCTACTGGGGGAAGCTCTATTTTATATTGCACCAACCGTTCGAGGCATTTCCTGTGGTGGGTTTTCCCAGCCCGGTGGTGGCCGTGATTTACCCGCTAATCCCCTGGGTTGGCGTAATGGCTGCCGGCTACGCATTCGGCGCGCTTTACAAACTGGATGCTCAGCGACGGCGGCGAATATTGCTGATCATGGGAAGTGTAGCCACCGCGCTCTTCATTATTTTCAGGGGTATTAATCTATATGGCGATCCCTCTAGCTGGTCCTCGCAGCGCTCCGCAGTATTTACCGTTCTCTCATTTCTAAACACGACCAAATATCCGCCCTCGCTGTTGTTCCTACAGATGACGCTTGGACCAGCGATGTTCGCATTGGCGTGGTTTGAATCGAATCGGGATGCGTTCGCAGAATCAGAACCTGTTCGACAATCTCTGAGTGGCCAGATTCGAAACGCCTTTATCACGTTCGGTCGCGTGCCGCTTTTCTTCTATCTTTTACAATGGCCAACGGCCCACTTCATTTCGGTACTTGTGCACCTCGCCGCGGGCAAACCAATTAGCTGGATGTTTGGCAGTCAGATCGGATCCTCCGGTCCACCCCCGGGCAGTGGTTTCAACCTGGCCGTCGTCTACTTCTGCTGGATTGTGGGAGTCATCCTGCTCTACCCACTGTGTAAATGGTTTGCTGGCGTGAAGCAGCGCAGGAGGGATTGGTGGCTGTCGTATTTGTAAGAAGTGCACCAATCAGAACAATGAGCATGTGTTCGGTGGCTTGATTCTGCAGGGATCGAGTCGAACCACAGTCTGACTGTCTCAACCACTCACTCCTTAGAACACCCCACCTTCAATTCGCGAAAGAGCAGCGCCAAGTCCTTCTGTTGATAGTTCGCATTCAAGCCGCTCGGATTAGGCAAGACCCAGACGATCGTGCGGCCGATCTTACACTCCTGGCGGCCCACGATTGCTTTTGGCTTGCTGAAGCCGAGACGGTAAGCCCCGAGACCAAGGATCGCCAGAATCTGAGGACGATAGTGTCGCACCTTAGTTCTTAGCCGTTTGACGCCCTGAATTATTTCTTCTTTGGTTAACAGATCTGCTGCGGCCGTGGCGCGCGAAACTATATTAGTGACGCCGTAACCACTCTTCAGCAACTCAAGCTCCTCAAATGGTGACAATAACCTCTCTGTAAACTCCGCGTCGTGGAGTGCCTTCCAGAAGCGATTACCCGGACGCGCAAAATGATGACCGACGGCGGCGGTGTAGAGTCCGGGATTGATGCCGCTGAAGAGTACGAGCAGGTCAGGCGCAATCACGTCGCGAACCGTTTTGCCCTCCGCTGCGAGGATCTGTTCTCTTGTAGGTTTCCGGGGAGTCATTAGTGAAGCGGAGATAGGTTCCGCAGATAGGGGACCGCATTAAGATCGCTGATCTTCTGACTACCGAGCGGGCTGCTGAAAGCCAAACACGATCCACCAAATAACACGAAAACGCACTAAACGGACGCCTTAATTCGAGTTGCTTCGTGTCATTTCCTAGCACTCCATGCCGATCGCTTACCACTTCTATTGCTGCTCACCACTTTGTCAGCAACCTGCTAAGTCTCCACCCCTGGGCTATTGAATTGAGAATCGGTTCTGCTGCGAGGCACTGGTTTTTGAGACGCGATCCACCGCCGTGACTTGCAGCACATACTGCCCCGCGGGTAAATCCGCCAGAGAAAGATCGGCCGCGTAAGGAAGCCGATCCAGATCTACTCCTTCGGTCGCGATCTTTTTGAGGGCGGTTGTGATCACAGGCTGGTTGTCACGCAGGATTTGTACTTGAGCCGCCACGTCCGGATGCGAGTCTGCCGGCGCTCGCGCCGCGTTATATACGAAGAAGACAAACCGGAGCACAGAGTTTCTCTGGTACTGACGGTCGATACTCAAATCAACCTGCTCGGATGTTGTTTGGCCGTTGGCTAAAGTATTCGTGGGAGGAGTAGGTGAATGCCGCCCAATTATCACACTACTTAGTGTCAGTTTGCCTGCTGACAGATCAGGAATCTCAACCCAGCCGTGGGCACTGCCGGTTCGTCCGCTCTTCTCATCGCGTGCGGCGACACGCACCTGATAAAGTCCCGGTCCGAGAAAGACAGGGAACACATATCCAAGGCTGGCGTCCGAACCCTTCGCCGAACTCTCGGATACGGCAGTCATCGTCAGCCGTTCTGCGAAGCGTGCACCAGACTGGCCTCGGTCGTTAAAGAACAAGCCAAGGATTCGCACCTCAGCCTTCTGCTTGCCGTCCTCGGGACTAAAAGAAAGAGATTCTGCCGCGATCTTCAATGAAGTTGAAAGTAACATTCTCTTATCCGGCGTCTGAACATAATTTAGGTTCAACGCGATCGGAATGCCGCGATCTGGATACACGGTTCCGAGGGCCTCGCGCAACTGCACTTCCGGCGTTTTTACCGCCGGTCTTGGGTTCTTTGCTTTGCTCTCAACGGGTGCAGGTTCTCCGTCATAAAATCCTCGACGTACTCGCACCGTTAGTTTCGGCTTTTCCAATAACTTCACTTCAATACGGCGAAACTTGCCTTCCTGAGCTTCCCGATTCGGCCTCCAGGCGAGCAGGTAATAAACAGAAGTCTCCTGCAGGGCGCGTGACAACCCAACTCCCAGGGCGTTGGTCCCAAAGATAGGCCTGCCTCCCGTGTCGCGGGCGAGTGCGTGCATCGCGTCCTGGGTAGCCGCTAACTCGCCCTGGGCAGCCCGATCGAGCCGTCCGGTAACATCGAAGGCAGTTTCAACACTGACATCCGATAAGCTGGCGACCAGGCCGCGCGCGTCAAGGGAATAGATCACCACCCCGCTTCGCGCGGCGTCGCTGGTTATTTTTCTGATATTTCCCAGGGAGTCTGAGTTGCGATGGTCCAAAAGGAAGCCGTCTGAGAAAAAGAACACAAGCTTGCGTCCGGGCAATTTGCTGGAAGTCTTGACCAGTTCTTCAAGACCAACCAGTGTGTGACGAGTAATGTTCGCGGCCTGTTGCAAAATCGTGGTCACGCGTATTCGAACCATATTTTCGGCACTATCACGATTAATTCCGGGATTGAGCCTCATTGTCTGCTCTAAGAAGTACTCGAAGACGTCCCTATCATTATTATCAATCAGCAGTGCCTGATACTCCGTCATCGCAGGACGGTCGAAATCTCGAACTGAGTAGGGTCGCTGCTTGATCCGTTGCAGCGCCGCGCGCAGCACAGCCTTCTGATCGGTGAGCTGTTGGAGGAAACCTACCTGACCGCTCGCCGAAGCGATTGCGGCTTCGTCGTTCTGATTCATCCCCTTTTCGATGAAGTCAGTCACCACTTTCCGAGTTGCCGCGAGGCTACCCAGTCCCAGATGCAGGTCATCCAGGTAGAAGAAAACTGTCCGACCACGATCCAGTGGCACCGCGCCTAGCGGGCTAGTCTTGTTTGCAGATAAAGTTCCCCGGGCGGCTGAGAGTTGAGTTTCTTCGTTGACGCTTCCGACTGAGATCCGCTCGAAGAATTCGATTGGCTTCACCTTTCCATCGATACGCAGCTCGAAATCTTCCCGGCGCAAACCGTCGGCGAAACGCCCCTGCTTGTCGAAAACCATGACATCGGTTTGTATGAGATCAGTAAACACCCGCACAACTTCGGATTGATCCTGCGGACGCGATCCCGTTTGGCCCAGGATATTGAGTGAAAGAGCCAGGAGGCAGATCAAGATGCGCGCTGAAGCTATGTTGATCAAACTAGTTCGGGCAGGCATGATTCGGTAACAGCAAGTGTGGGCAAGTCGCTAATTGGGGAGACGCTTGCTTCGAGCAGCCGGTGGGCGATAAATTCTGTTTCGCTGTCTCACGATCCCGCAGCCGCCGTGGGTTGGGTAACTATGTATCAGATTCGAGCAATAGCGCAACATGAAAACCCTTGTATCTATTTATCCGTATAGATTTCTAAATATGTGAAATGGCTAATTTAAGCTGAATCGTCCAAGAGAAACGAGCCAACGCCAATGACCCCCAGCCAAACTACGGTCCGCTTAGAACACGTGACCAAAAGATTTGGTGAGTTTACTGCTGTGAACGACCTCAGCTTGGCTGTCCGGGCAGGTAGAATCTATGGACTGATCGGTCCGAATGGGGCCGGGAAGACTACGACGATTCGCATGATCGTTAACATAATTGCGCCCGATTCGGGAGCTCTACAGCTCTTCGGCCAGCAGATAAACGCGGAGTCGCAGGACCGCATAGGTTACTTGCCCGAAGAGCGTGGCCTCTACCGGAAAATGAGAATCAGCGATCAGCTGCTTTTCTTTGCCGAGCTGAAAGACGTCAGGGGCAGCAGAGCTACGGAGGCCATTGACGGCTGGCTTGAGAGAATGAAGCTCGGTGAATGGAAGAACAAGAAGGCGGAAGCGCTCTCGAAAGGCATGCAGCAGAAGATTCAGTTCGTCGCAGCGGTCATTCACGACCCCGACCTGCTGATTCTCGATGAACCCTTTTCCGGACTTGATCCAATTAATATGGAACTTCTAAAAGAGATCGTACTGGAATTCAAAGCAGCTGGTAAGACCATCATCTTCTCTACCCACTTAATGGAGCTGGCTGAGAAAATTTGTGACGACATCTGCCTGATCAATCGCTCCCAGAAAGTTTTAGAAGGAAGTCTTAGAGATGTGAAGCGCAGCTTCGGCCGCAACAGCGTTGCGTTGCGCGTTGAGGGCGGAGGCGGCGTTTTGGACGACAGAAGCATTGTTTCCAGTATCAATAGGCAGAGTGATGAAGTTGAGGCTTTGCTGGCGGAGGGTGTCGATCCGCAGATCCTACTTAAACGATTGCTCGAATCAGGCGCGCGTATTACAAAATTTGAGCTAGTCGAGCCGACCCTACACGACATCTTTATCGAAAAGGTAAGTGGAGGAGCATGAAAAAACTCCTGACCATCATCAAGCGCGAATATTTAACAAGAGTTAATAGCAAAGCCTTTATCTTTTCTACCATCCTGGGGCCGATCCTCATGGTGGCGTTTATGGTTGTGCCGGTGTTGATCGCCAGGATAGAGGCCGGGGCGGCCACGCGCCTGGCCATCGTGGACCAGACAGACAGAATCTTCGATCGTGTGCGAGACGCGATTATTAACGAGGGCGGCGAGGAATCCGAAACCTCTTTGCCCGGCGGTCTGTCGGTGGACATTAGCCAGAGTCCTGAGGAACGAGCGCGTCAGGCGGGCAAGGGGCTGAAGGGAGATTTCAAAATCGAGAAAGTTGAACCAGCCGGGCGCATTCTCGAAGACCTCAAGCTCGAGCTGAATCAACGTGTGCGCCGGAAAGAATTGGATGGCTACATTGTGATTCCGGCAGATCTGTTGAGTGGAAGAAAAGCAGAATACTACGGACACAACGTGGGCGATTTCATCAACTCCATGCGAATTGAAGAGGGCCTGAGCCGGGCCGTGAATGACCAGCGCCTGGCGGACACGGGTGTGGATCAGAATCTGCTGCGTGAATTGTCGAGGCGCGTGACCGTGAACACATTCAAGATCAGTGAGCAGACGCAAGAACAGGATTCCGGCCAGGCCTTTTTCCTGGTGCTTGGCGTCGGCTTCCTGATTTTCATCATGATACTGATGTACGGCGGTACTGTTCTCTCAGCAGTTATGGAAGAGAAAGAAACTCGCATTGCTGAGATCCTATTCTCTTCTGTGCGCCCTTTTCCCCTTATGCTGGGCAAACTCGTGGGAGTTTCCCTGGTCGCGCTCACGCAGTTTGCCATCTGGGGCCTCCTTATTGGAGGATTCTCAGTTTACGGTGTTGCCACGTTGAAAGGTCAGGGCATGGCTCTGCAACTACCACCCGTTTCAGCTGCAGATGTCGTCATTTTCGTACTCTTCTTCCTGCTCGGCTTCTTCATGTACGCCAGCGTTTATGCAGTTATCGGGTCGATCGTGAGGACTTATGACGAGAGCCAGGGCTTTTTGCTGGTGGCGATTGTGCCGCTCATTCTTTCCTTTTACCTGGTGTTTCCGGTTATTCGCAGCCCAGAATCAACAATGGCTTTCTGGGCCTCCATCTTCCCTCTTTCATCTCCGGTGATAATGCCGGTACGCATCGTCTCCCAATCCGTACCATTCTGGCAGATCGGAGTGTCACTATTGATTGGTTTCGGCACGGCCATCTTGCTCACCTGGATGGCCGCACGCATTTATCGCGTTGGGATGTTGATGTATGGCAAGCGCGCCACAATTCCAGAAATTTGGCGCTGGGTGAGGCAGGCGTAACCATTTGCGATTTTAGATTGGCCTAAGCTCGCCTTCGGAACCTTGCTATGTTCGTTGTGTTTCACTCCAGGGTCCGAGTGATTTCAAATATCTAAAATAATCTAAAATCTAGAATCCAAAATCGCAAATTCTCAGATGGCCATCGAAATCGAAAAAAAGTATCGCCTCACAAACAAGCAGCATGAATCTGTGCGGCGCCGCCTGTCTGAAATAGGCGCCAAATTGCAGGGCGAGGAATTCGAGGAGAACACTTTGTATGGGGGCAAGGGTCTGGCAGTGGACCGAAGCGTATTGCGCCTGCGACGCGTAGGTGATCGCGCCGTCCTCACCTTCAAGAAACGCCTTCCTACTCCTTCTTCTATCAAACATCAACGCGAAGATGAGATCCAGGTTGCCGATCCTGAAGCGCTCAACACCATTCTGGCAGCTCTCGGCTTCACGCCCGCACTGGTTTACGAAAAGCGGCGGGAGACGTGGACGTTGGGGAAGACCGAAATAGTCATCGATGAACTCCCGTTTGGACTGTTCATGGAGATAGAAGGGAAGGAGCGCGACATACGCGCTGTTGAAACCAGACTCGCAGTAATAGATTTGAAAGCTGAAAACCTAACCTATCCTCAACTGACGCGCGAAAACGGAAAAAAGTTCCGCGGGATTATTGAAGCCCGGTTCAAACGCGCTCGCTGCCGCTAGTCGACGCATTCGTTGCGGTGAGGCGCGCGGGTCGACTGTCGTTCGCTCAAGTGCGAAATCGCAGGTATGGCGAGCCGGATTTTCGATTGGGTCCTTCAAAATTGAACCCGCGTCGATCAGGGATGTGCTCGACCGGGCCGACGGGGGGCCTCCCCGCACCGACGCACAAAAAAGCGGCCTCGCTCACTGTAGCGAGGCCGCTCTGCCTTTTCCTGGCTCAGTAAGACTACATACCCATTCCGCTCATGCCGCCCATACCGCCCGGCATTGCGGGGCTGCTCTTGTCGTCCTCGGGAAGCTCTGAAACCATCGCTTCCGTGGTAAGCATCAGGCCGGCAATCGAGGCTGCGTTTTGCAGCGCGGTGCGAGTCACTTTAGTCGGATCAATAACACCCGCCTTAACCAAGTCCTCGTATTCCTCGGTCTGCGCGTTAAAGCCGAAGTTTTCGTTCTTCTCAGAACGAACACGCTCGACCACGACAGCGCCCTCTTTGCCGGCGTTTTGCACGATCTGGCGTAGAGGTTCCTCGAGAGAGCGGCGAACAATGTTGACTCCGATTTGCTCGTCAGCATCGCCTTCACCTTCTTTATTGATCTGGAACTTCTCGAGCGCTTTTGCAGCTCGGACTAGCGAAACGCCGCCGCCCGGCACGATTCCTTCTTCGACCGCAGCGCGAGTGGCATGCATTGCATCCTCAACGCGCGCCTTTTTCTCTTTCATCTCGGTCTCAGTGGCCGCGCCGACCTTGATAATGGCAACGCCCCCAATCAGCTTCGCCAGCCGCTCCTGCAATTTCTCGCGGTCATAGTCGGAGGTGGTATCCTCAATTTGGGCACGCAGCGTTTTCACGCGGCCCTGCATATCACTCTCCTTGCCCGCGCCATCAACGACTGTGGTGTTGTCCTTGTCAATCGTGATTTTCTTCGCCCGGCCCAAATCATCAATCTTGACGTTCTCCAGCTTGATCCCGAGGTCTTCGCTGATAACCTTGCCGCCCGTCATGATCGCGATGTCCTCGAGCATGGCCTTGCGACGATCACCGAAACCAGGAGCTTTGACCGCAGCGATGTTCAGCGTGCCACGGAGCTTGTTGACCACCAGCGTGGCCAGCGCTTCGCCTTCAACATCCTCTGCGATGATAAGCATCGGCTTGCCCATTTTGGCAACCTGCTCCAGCAGCGGTAGCAGATCCTTCATCGAGCTGATCTTCTTTTCATGAATGAGAATCAGCGGGTTCTCCAGCGTGGCTTCCATCCGCTCCGGATCGGTGACGAAGTAGGGACTGAGGTATCCACGGTCAAACTGCATGCCCTCGACGACTTCGAGCGAGGTCTCCATCGTCTTCGACTCTTCGACAGTGATAACGCCGTCTTTGCCGACCTTGTTCATGGCTTCAGCGATTATGTTTCCAATCGTCTGGTCGCCATTGGCAGAAACTGTTCCCACCTGCGCAATCATATCGCCTTTGACAGGCTTAGAGAGGCGCTTGATCTCTTCCACCGCGCGCTCCACAGCCTTGTCGATACCGCGCTTGAGAGCCATCGGGTTAGCCCCGGCAGCCACCGTTTTAACGCCCTCGCGAAAAATTGCCTGGGCGAGAACTGTTGCGGTCGTTGTTCCGTCACCAGCTACATCGGAAGTCTTGGAAGCAACTTCCCGAACCATCTGGGCGCCCATATTCTCGAGGGCATCCTTCAGTTCAATTTCTTTTGCGACGGTCACGCCATCTTTGGTGATGGTGGGTGAGCCGAATTTCTTGTCAATTACAACGTTGCGACCTTTGGGCCCCAGCGTTATTTTCACAGCGTCGGCGAGCTGATTGATTCCGCGCAAGATCGCCGCGCGCGACTCCTCGCCATGAATTACTTGCTTTGCCATCTATCTTTTCTCCTGCTATATGTTGAATGTTGGTCAAAATCAGAAAGCGGCTGAGTCCTCTTCTGACTATTTGCCGCTCTTTTTGCCAGTTCCGCTTGCCGCGCCGGCGCGTTCGATGATGCCCAAAATCTCGTCCTCGCGCATGATCATGAGCTCTTCGCCGTCGATCTTGATCTCTGAACCGCTGTACTTACCGAACAGCACCCGGTCGCCCTTTTTGACGTCCAGCGTTTGTCTGGTGCCATCTTCCTTGTACTTGCCGTCGCCAGCTGCCACGACTTCACCTTCCTGGGGTTTTTCCTTCGCGGTGTCCGGAATAATGATGCCTCCGCGAACCTGTTCACCCTCTTCAATTCGGCGCACGATCACGCGGTCGTGGAGAGGTTTGATCTTCGTTGCCATAGTCTTCTTTCTCCTTATAGATATCGATGTAAAATTTCTTGCTGGTTGGCTTAAGAGCAGCGCCCACCCCCAAGTATTAGCACTCACTGTGGATGAGTGCCAAGAATAATGCCTCTGGGAGGCGATTGTCAACCTCGGTTTCCAGCGTCGAACTTGGGGACGGTCTAGCGGGAGGAGCGCGTGGCGGAACGGGTCAGATAACGGGCGTTCTTCTGGTAAGCCAGGACACGTTTAGAAAGGGTATTACGGTGAATACCAATTACTTTTGCGGTATTTGAGAGATGTTTCTTATGACGCGCGAGCGCTTTCTCAATGTAGAGTCTCTCAAATTCCGCAACGGCTTCGTCCAGCAGGATCTGGCCATCCAGCATTTCCTCAATCAGGGCTTCAAGTTTGGTGCGCATCTGCTCGGTCCGAAGATCAAACCCAGGTATTAGAGAGTTTTTCCAGTAATGAGCTTGTAGGCTTCTAGGTAGCGACCGGTGGTTGCCTCGGCTACGTCCGAGGGTATCGGTGGAGCTGGTGGCTGCTTATCCCAACTGAGGGTCTCGAGATAGTCTCGCACGAATTGCTTATCGAATGATTGCTGAGATCTTCCTGGCAGATAGGCTTCCAGTGGCCAGAAACGAGAAGAATCGGGAGTAAGCGCTTCGTCGATAAGAATCGTTTGACCGTTCCTGGCGCGCCCAAACTCAAACTTGGTGTCAGCGATTATTATCCCGCGACCACGCGCATAGTCTCGCGCTTCCTTGTAAAGTCTCAGTGAAGTTTCACGCAGGAATACTGTCGTTTCCTCGCCGAGCAGCTCGCGGACTTGCGCCTCGCTGATGTTCTCATCGTGACCTTCTTCGGCCTTGGTTGCAGGTGTGAAAATGGGCTCGGGCAGTTCTGCCGACTCCTGCAAGTCTGGAGGAAGTCTATGCCCACAGATTTCTCCCGTTCGTAAATAATCCTTCCACCCTGATCCGGACAGATATCCCCGCACCACGCATTCGACTGGAAACACCTCAGCTCGCCTGGCTAACATCGAACGCCCATTCAGCTCGTCGAAGTGTCGCCGAACGACATCCGGCATGCGTTCCACGTCAGTAGTTACCATGTGGTGAGGTACGACGTGACCAAGCCTTTCAAACCAAAATCGTGACAGCGCGATCAGCACTTCGCCTTTGCGCCGGATCGGTGTGGGCAGAACGCTATCGAAGGCGGAAATCCGATCGGTGGCTACTATCAATAAATGTTCGTCGTCAACTGCGTATACATCCCGGACTTTTCCCCTTCGCTCTAACTTAAGATCGGAAAGAGATGTCTGCAGTACAGTAGCGTCACCCATAATTTGCGGCTGGCTCGAGTCAATCAAGATTAGTTAAGTTCGGTATTAGGAGCGAGCCGGATTTTGCTCGCGCGCAAAACCTTTGTCAAGCTAACCAGAGATTTATGTTGAACGATCTAAATGTTGAGTGCTGATCGGAGTCGTCTGATCTGCACAGCATGATTGTGAGCGTGCTCAGCATAGATCGTTAACCATGTTTTCGCGGAGTAGCGTCCACTCTCTGTGTGTTCACCTTCGCGTTGCCAGTCGTCGTCAGACATGAGCGCGAGCACTTGAGCGGTCGTTGCCCGCGCAGCTCGAAATGCGTCGAGCGCCGGACCGGTGTCCCGCTGGTTGTATTTGAGATGGATGGCGAATTGATCTTGATCGTAACCTTGAATTACTGGCCGGTCTTCGACCAGTAATTTTCGAAGCCTTTGCGCAGAAGTGCTTTCGCTGTCTGCGAGGTGATGGATTATCTCGCAGGCGGTCCATTTTCCCGGTAGGGGCCGAGCGGTCAGCAGCTCAGTGGGAAAATCCTTCAGAGCGTCAGACACTTCATTATATCCGTCATTATACTTCGCAATCAGTTTGCTTCGCTCTTCTGGGCTCATGTTTCGGCTCCTTACTTTTTGGTCCATTCTAGTCCATACCGGTGCAGAACGCCGATTCTGGGGCCCGGGTTCTAGTGCCTGCCAAAACGCAATCTGGCGCAGCAAATGGTCGCGAACCGCGGTTTAATAGAACTCAAGCCTCGAGCTCCCCCATTAAAGTTCTGAACGCAAAATGGGAAACGGAAGCCCACTTCAATCTAGTGCAAGTCACTACGATGAACCAGGCAGGGCGACCAACCGTCACGTGAGTGGACAAGCCAACTGACCCGAACCCAGTTTAGGGCCTATTTAAGGCCTTTTCTCTTTGAGCCGGCGAAAGTTAGAGCTTGAGTTTAGCTCTCTTGTCTTGTACTATTCTTCCCGTTCGACTTACACCAATCCCTTGTAATGCAAACCCCTAGCCTACTGCTTGTCAGTTTCAGACTCGATCACTCTTATGGGAACAGCTACTGACAGACAGAAGACAGCCAAAGACAACCATCCTGAAGTCGATCCTGGCGAGCGCAAAATCTCATTGCTCGTAGTGGAAGATGACGAAAACATATCTACAGCGATCAGCGAGTATTTCTCTCGCGCAGGTTATCAGGTAAGGACGGCTGAAGATGGCATTACTGGGGTAAAGACGGCATTGGAAGATCCTCCGGATGCCGTCGTACTCGATTTGATGCTCCCAAAAATGGACGGCCTGGCTGTTTGCAAAGAGCTTAGGGAAAAGGTCGGTTACGTGCCGATACTAATGCTCACTGCAAAGGATGATATAGTCGACAAAGTTCTCGGTCTGGAGATGGGGGCGGATGATTATATCACCAAGCCTTTCAGTCTCCGTGAGCTTGAAGCCCGGATCAAAACCGTCTTACGACGAACCAAAAGCGCATCGAATTCTGACGGTACCAGAGATGAAGCGCCTATTGTTCGCGGCAAGCTGCGAATCGATCCGGCGCGTCGAGAAGTGACAATTGGAGAGCGCCAAGTTGAACTGACTCCCAAAGAGTTTGATCTCCTGCGCCTTTTCGCATCGAACCCGGGGAGGGTGTTCCCTCGTAAGTACTTGCTTGAAAAGATCTGGGATTATTCATATGAAGGCTATGACCGCACTATCGATTCTCACATCAATCGGTTGCGGGCAAAGATTGAGGATAATCCTGAGAATCCCCAGATGGTCCTAACGGTTTGGGGAATTGGTTATAAGTTCACTGACGAACAATAGGGCCGTTCGTCGGCTCGCCGTAGCGATAACAGCAGCCATTCAAAGTTGACCCTCTAACCCCGCCTGCGCCACCGCAGTCTGACCACTTTGCGGAAGCGCAGACGGCAGACTTAAAGATCCAAGCCCATGTGACTCCGGCTGCAGCGCGACGCTGAAACAGAGCCTTGCGATCAACTCCTAACACACCCTGACGAGATGGAGTGTTGATCTTCTGGACTGACGGCAGCTGCGTCTGCATAATGCCAATGGCAACTTCTTCCGCATGCTGGAATGAAACAGAAATTCTTTACCACGATTACGGAACAGGGAAGGCGCATGACGCCCATAGCGCTGGCTTTTGTATTGTTAACCTGGTTGGGGGCGACCTCAGGTGATGCACAGTCGAAGAACCAAAAACACGTGACCTCTGTTCGTCTCGGCAAAGCGAACGAAGGTTCTCGCGTAACAGTTGTTTCCGACTCGGCACTGAATGATTATGAGGCTTACCGGCGTGGCGATCGCTTTTACGTGAAGATTCCGGCTGCGGATTTCGCGTCCGGTGTACCCAATATCCGCGCGGCTGAGTTTGAAGATGTACAAGTTCAGAAAGCCGCGGATAGTTCTATCATCTCCTTCCGTTTGCAACCGGGGACCGCAGCGCGCGTTGACCAGCGTTCCAATAGATTAATAGTAGTTTTTTCCACTCGTGGGAGATCGGAGAATTCCAGTGGGGCCTCCTCGAGTGTGACTGTTGGGGCGGGTCGAACGGGCATTGCTGGACCAGCTTCCTGGAAGGACAATCGTCGCGATGGTCGTGATTCATCGGACTCCAATCCAGGCAGAAACGACTCCGCTACGAGCCTGAGGGCACCCCCTCCGCAGCAACCAAGTGCCGGATTGCACGCATCCTCAAGTGGAACTACACACCAGGAGGATCCCACGCCCTCGTCACACGGCTCGACGGAAATCGCGACCGGTTCCACGTCGGTAGCCACAAACACACCTGCATCGTTACGCGCACCGGTGTCTGCAGGCCAGCCTTTGAGTTCGAGTGCAGCAACCACTCCGGGCGCTACAAGTTCACAAAGCGCGCCCGCCCGCGGAGTTTTCCTTACGCAGTGGGTGACTCAACACTGGTTAACGGTATTAATCGGGGCGCTGCTTCTCGGGGGCTTGGCTTTTGTATTGTTCAGACGTTTCGAGACCAGCCGGCAGTTTCCCGAATCCGTGTTTCGCCCCGCGATCAAGGGCACGTCCATTGAAACTCCCGCACCACGAGCCGCCGAGTCTACTTCACGAGCCGCCGAGTCAACTTCACGAGCCACTGAATCGACATATAGCAGCCCTGTATCCCAGGCATACAAGCGGAAGTCACTTCAGAAGCCTTCTTTATACAAGACCCTAGGTGAAGTTCCGGTGACGGAAACCCTTAATCCGAAATACCCTGCGCCATTTTCAGCTGCCCTGTTCCCGCCAGCGTCAATGGAGGACGGTTTCGGTCCAGAGGAGGCGCCACTGCGTCTCCAAGAGGAAGCATTGATAAGGGCCGCCGAGGAGCTTGATGCCCGTCGTCCGGAGACGGAAGCTCTGCGAAAGAAGACTGAAGGGGAGGCCCAACCCAAATCGGCAAATGAAGAGGGAATAAGGGCGGAAGTCGAGGCGCGACTGCGAGCCGAAGAACAACGCTTGCAATGGGAGGCGAATGAACGCCGGCGAGTTGCTGAAGAGCGACTTAAGGTTGCTGAAGAGCTACTTAAGGTGGAGCAGGAAGTTCTGAGGCAGGTAGCTGCGGAGCTAACGCGTCGTAGAGCCGAAGTAGAGGAAGCGCGAAGAAGGGCCGAGGAAGAATCTCGTCCACTGACATAACCGTAAAGGGAGTCATGGTCACGATGAAGCAATCTACGAGATCGGCCGCCAGGGTCTCCCAAGAGCTTTGCATCGGGCGCGAATGGTAAATACGGAAAACCCAATAAGTCTTTAACATTAAGGGTTAAATTCAGTCTAATCGTGAGCGAATCTCTTCGCTCACGATTTGTTTTGCCCTCTCATGCAGTAGACGGATGCGGGCTAACTAGGTGAAATCCTAAATGGCATCAGCTGCGATGTCTACATAGTCTTACAATAAATTCAGTGGCTATCTGTAACAACTTATTGTATGATTTGCCGCGGTTCGTACAAGATGTGGGCTTCGGATGGCGCTTTCGCCATAATGACACTCCAACTCGGGCGTAATATTCCTGAACCGAGGGCAACCGGGACGGAATTTCTTCAAAACTCACTTACCGCTACTTCGCTCGGTTGTGCACCTGACCTGGAGCGTCGTAGGCCGTGTTTCGACCTTTGAAATTGGAGGGGCGGAATGTATAGCAATTTGAAAAGACGCCAGACTTGGACGGGGATACTGGGCACCGCCATCTCACTAGTTGTTCCTGTTCAAGCACAGAACAGCGTTACCACTAGCCAGCCAACTGCGTCCGTAACAATCCTGGACAGCACGAAGGACCAGGACGGCCTGGTGGGCTCCGTGAGGAGAGTTAAGATTCAGTCGGCCAAGCTGGAGCTCAAGTCGGGACAACTGCTGGAAGGGCCACTGCAGCTGTTGGAAATCACAACCTATGGTCTTAGCGGGAACAGGATTGACAATGCATCCTACCCCGTTGCGCAGTCTTCTGTCGGCAAGGAGGAGTACAAGTATAACGATAAGGGCAATATCATTGAGATGACGCTGCGCGGCAATGATGGTTCCATACTCAGCCGGGAAAACTACGAATACGAGTTTGATACGTTCGCCAACTGGAGAAAGATGGTGACCAGCCTGGTTCTATTTGAAAATGGCAAACTCAAGCATGAGCCGGTCGAGATCACCTATCGGGAGATAGCGTATTACTTCGATGCCAGCGTCGCCAAAATGATCAACTATAATCCTCCGGTTATGCTACCAACGGCCCCGCCCAAGTTTCCAGGACTTACAAAGGCAGTTAGTCACGAAATACGGCCTGACATATCGACGATGTCAGAACTTGCAAAGAACGAGAGGGAAACTTTAACGCGCTCCAATGCTGAATTTAATAAGGCTCCGAAGAGCAACGCACGACCGGCGGCGATTTCCTTAACTCCGGAAAATGACATTTCCGCCGCAGTGACGAGGGGTACGGTTCCAGCCCCTAAGGAAACTGCTAATAGTGGTCCGGCTGCTCGCAAGGGTGCTGTTGCCTACTACGAGAAAGGGCGCGAGTACTTTGATTTGGGTGCTTTAAACGAAGCAGTCGAGTCCTACCAGCGATCGATCGAATTGGAACCTCGGTCGGCCGAGGTTTATCTGAGCCTTGGACAAGCATACCTCAGGCTGAAAAAGAACCAGGAGGCCGGTAGAGCTTTCAAGCAGTCAACACTTCTTAATCCCGAGCTTGCTGAAGCGCATTACGGTTTAGGTCTTCATTACTACGCCATGAGTCGACACAAAAATGCCGCAGATGCTTTTAAGCGGGCAACGCTTCTGCGTCCTGGCATGGCTAAAGCTCATTATGGGCTGGCTCTCACTTATCAAGAACTGGGGAAGGTGGATGCTTTGGTTGCGGAATTTAGGATTCTCGAGACCCTTGACCGTGGTCTAGCCAAGAAACTATCCGATACAGTTCCGGAATTTAACCTGCCTTGCCGCGTCGCGCCCTTTTGTAAGTGAGACGCGCGGGGTAGCGGAACCTCGTCGGCCACAAAGAGCACAGAATTTCAAGGAGCAACAATGCAACACAGTCGCTTCCTGGTTTTGACCGGTCACCTGAATGATTATCCTTTGTCAGATCTAGTTGGTATCCTTCGTCACCAACAAAAGACAGGGAGACTACTGATTGAGTATCCAAACAACCCGGCTAGCTTTTTCTTTAATGACGGACAGTTAGTTGATGCTCAACTGGATAACCTGAGCGGGCTGCAAGCAGTTTGTGTGGCTCTCGCCCAACCACCGGCATCATTCAATTTTAACCCGCTTATCCGGCCGACACGTCGATCGATCGAGAACTCGCTGCAGAAGGTCGTCTCTGAGTTACTGGGCTGTTGGGGGGATAACGACTTAGAAGTCGAGAAGATTGCACCGGGCGAGCCGTTGGCACCAACTGCGCTCCTTGCCTCCAGCTCGGTGACTTTTCCTAATGCGCCATCAAATATGGATAAAGCTTCCCCATTTTTAGCTTTGTCCCCGGCCCCCCCTAATCGCCTTAGCCGGCCGTTCCTGGCAATGGCAGCGGTTGGCCTGTTGCTGCTGGGCATCTCCAGCCTCATCGCCGTAACCGGAGGATTTGGGAAGAGGGTTTTGTCTGCCGCTGTGCCTTCACTCTCACATCAAACGAGCGAAGACAGCTTCGTGCGACAGAGCAGTGAAGGCCTGTCGCCGAACCTGCCGAAGACTGAGTTCCCGAACAATGCAAGAGTCCAGCACCCCATCGCGAAGGGGAAAGACGCCGCACTGAGCCGGGAGCAGTCAACTCGACAAGAAAGCCGAAACTCGTCGATCAACAAAAAAGAGATGAAAAACTCTGAGGAACCCGGTGCTGCGTCTTCGATAGCTAAATCGGATATCAAAGCTTCCAAGAAGCAAGCTAACGAGGCTACTACCGATATTCACTCAGTAAAGGTCGTTTTGCGCCTCGAAGGCGGCCGGGTATCGCAAGCGTCAATAGCTAATCACCGATCCGGCATGGAAGCATACGAGGCTCTTGCCCTGCGAATCGCGCGCCAGCGACGGTATCCCTCTAAAGGAGCAACGCAGGAAATGGTTACGATCAAAGTTAATCAACCAAAGTAGCGGGCACAGCAAAGAGAACCAAGGCGGGCCAGCAGGTGAGGCGTCTATGTTATTTATCGAAAGCAAGACTCTGGGTCTCAAATTAGATGGATCAGGACGCATTCGTTTGCTTGAGGAACTGTGGGAAAAGAATTTAGTTCCTCTAATTCGATCGGCCAGGTTTAATCTCTTCGACCACGTGTTGTTAGGGCAAGAGCGCATAGATGAATTGGAAACCGCAATTGCTCTTTCCGCAGAGTCTGAAAACCGGGAAGCTTATGTCCGAGGTGATCTATTCTGTCTTAGCGATCACGTTTTCTTTATTGTTTTCGATGAAAACCAGGGAGAAGCTCCTGTCATCCGCGCGGGCCTCGTCTATGAAACGCGCACTACAGAACCCTATAGGAAACTCGACGCATTTTGTCGCGAGGTGCGGGAACTAGTCCTTCCTCACAGCGACTCCAGCACCGTTGCGACGGAAGAATACCCTCCGCAGTGGCAGCATGGAAAACCACGAGTGCCCGAGGGCTTTAAGCGCTTTATAGCGAAGCAGGATACCGACTCCTTATATACCAGCTTGCGCAAGGAGACGATGGGCGAACGAATTCGGGCGGCGTCACTGCTGGAGGATGCAAGTGCAAGGGTGTTTCTGCGGCGTGCCAAAGAGGCACATGTTGAAGGTTATGCCGCGAAGCTTCTTAGTGGAGACGCAGTCGGATCTTACGAATCCTCAATTGGGAGACTTGAGGATGCCGGATTGGTAGGCCGTGAGGTTCAGATTAGCTGCCGAAAGACAGGTCATGCGCTGTTTAGACTGCCGACCGCTCATGCCCTCGCCGTGGTTACGGTTAGCGACGCCACCTGCAGCGAATGCGGCTGCGCTGTTGCAGATGAGAAAGTGGAAGAAGTGGTTGCACCGACTCGTTTGGCTTCCTCGCTTTTGGAAGACGGTTCCTGGTTGATTAGTCGGCTCCATTATTTACTGCGCGAACAAGGTGTTCCTGAAAGCGAGATTGCGGTTGGGCCTTCCAACGGTGATGGTTACGGCCAAATGATGGCCAACATTTGTGGCGAGTCATTTCTTCTGATGGCGCGCGATGGAGATCTCACGCCAGCTTTTGCGCGTTGGGCCATCGACCAGGAGCTCGAGACGGAAGCTGCCCATCTAGTGGTAGTGGCTACCGGAAGGGTTCATAACCAGGCAGGAGTTTTGCTGCATAATCACGCTCGCCGGCGAGTCCAGGCTGGCCACGATTTTGAGATGGTTTTAGCTGATGAAGCCGCCGTTGCAGGTAGAGAACTCCGGCTTGCGTTCGAAAGAGTGTCGCAAAGAATTCTAGCCGAACAGCTATGCGACCTCGACAGCAGCATTGGCTTAAGTATAAGCCGATTAATCATCACGAAATTCAAGTTGCTCCAGTCGACAGCAGAAGACGTTGGCAATCAAAACCCTTCGAGCGAAAGCGCGCCCGAATTTTTGCACCCCAAGCGTCCTTTAACTTTGGCAGCGCACGCCTCCGTGAACGCACGATCGGTGTTCACGCCTGAGGAGGTGCTACCGCCTGAAGCGACTGAAAGTTTCGCCGGCGATAACCCGAACAGTATGGAGACCCAGGTGGATTCCAACCACCAAAGCTAGCAAAAGTTAATTGCCATGCCCGCTGATGTCTTCATCAGCGCATGACAGTAAGAGGAAGGAGCCGGTCGCCACCGCCGCGGAGACTTGGTAGTCGGTTAGCAAGTGGAAGAGGCCTTTTGTCAGTGGAATACAACGACGGTTCTGCAACGAAAGCAGAAGAGCATCGTCGCTTAGAGGACGAACGCTGGCGCCAACAACAAGCTGTTTTACGGCGAGCAGCGGCCGACGTTGCGCATCGGCGGGCTGAGTCAACTGCGGCTACTAACACTGATCGAAAAAAAATTGGCCGGGATGATTCTTTTGACCTGATTATCAGATCGCTGGATGATCCTTCTCCAGAGGTAAGGAATGTAGCCGTTCGCGCTTTTTACGACCTCAACCCCGATCTGGCTGCTTCATTCTTCAATAACGCTCTGCTGCAAGGTTCCCCTGAAGAGCGCCGAAACATCGGTGCGGCACTGGTGGGCTCTGGCTTGGCGGATAATGCGATCGATACCTTAACGGGCGAGAGTCAGGAGAACGCTTACAGCGCATTCTCGCTGCTCTTCCTGGTGGCCAAGGCAGGAGAGGTTGAGCCGCTGATGCGAGTAATCGAAGATCATCCAAATATCCAGCTCCGGCTGGCCGTGATTAAGCTTCTCGCTTTGAGTGGAGAACCAAAGATCGCAACTGCTTTTTATGGACTGGCTCAGCGTAGTTCGTTGCCCAGCGAAATCCGTTCAGCGGTGCGAGAGGCAATTTTCCAGATCAGTCGCGAGACACGTTAGTGACCACCACTGCGTAAGATTTAGTCGTAAATAGCGTTCAGGCTAAGGCCGTGAATGAACCTAACAGCCGGTTCATTTGCGGCCTGATTCTTTTTGCGGCAGGATCCAATTTAAGAGCAAGCAGTGCCTCTTCTTTGTAAATAACGGGGCCTGGATCGCGTCCGGCTTTTCACAATTAGCATTACGATTTACTATTCCAGAATCGCATGCCTTTCAACCTGCAATCGGAATATCGACCGAAGGGCGATCAGCCGCAAGCTATCGAAACCCTCATACGAGGCCTCGAAGATGGGGCCAAGGACCAGGTGCTGTTGGGGATAACCGGCAGCGGTAAGACTTTCACCATAGCCAGTGTGATTCAGCAGACGCAACGCCCGGCGCTGGTTCTAGCCCACAACAAGACCCTGGCCGCGCAGCTCTACCAGGAGTTCAAGTCTCTCTTCCCGGAGAACGCGGTCGAGTATTTTGTCTCTTACTACGACTACTACCAGCCGGAAGCGTACGTTCCGGCGTCCGACGTCTACATTGAAAAAGAGGCAACTATCAATGAAGAAATAGATCGTTTGCGGATGTCGGCTACCCGCGCGCTTTTCGAGCGGCGCGATGTGATTGTGGTTGCCAGTGTGTCGTGCATTTACGGTCTGGGCGACCCGGATGCCTACTACGGCATGTTGCTCTTTCTGGAGCCGGGCGCCCGGATTGCGCGCCAGACCCTGCTGCAGAGGTTGGTCGAGTTGCAGTATGAACGCTCCGACATAAATTTTCAGCGCGGCACGTTTCGGGTACGCGGTGATGTGGTCGAGGTTTTCCCAAGCTATCAGGACCAGGCTTTTAGGATCGAGTTGTGGGGCGATGAGATCGATGCCATTTCCACGATTGATCCTCTCCTCGGCGAGGTTGTTCAGCGGCATACTTCTCGCATTCCCATCTACCCCAAGAGCCACTACGTCATGCCGAAGAGCACCATTAAGCGCGCCCTCAAATCGATCCGCGACGAGCTGGAGTGGTGGGAGCCGAAGCTTATCGCCGAAGGCAAATTGGTCGAGGCGCAGAGGCTTCATCAGCGCACGATGTTCGATCTCGAATTGATCAAAGAGATGGGGTTTTGTCGCGGTATTGAGAATTATTCACGCCACCTCACCGGCAAGAAGCCTGGCGAGCCCCCTCCTACGCTGCTAGATTATCTCCCGCGTGACACGATGATGGTAATTGATGAATCGCACCAATCGGTCCCGCAAGTGAGAGGCATGTTTGAAGGCGACCAGTCGCGAAAGCGAACCTTGGTTGAATATGGATTTCGTCTACCCTCGGCGATGGACAATCGTCCGTTAAATTTCCAGGAATTTGAAGGGCGCATCGGCCAGACAATCTACGTTTCTGCCACTCCGGGGCCTTATGAATTGACCAAGTCGGGTGGTGAAGTTATCGAGCAGATCATTCGGCCGACAGGTTTAATGGACCCACTGGTTGAGGTACATCCAGTCAAAGGGCAAATCGATCACCTGTTGGAGGAATGCCGCCGCCGGGCCGAGCGAAATGAGCGGGTGCTGGTAACGACTCTGACAAAAAGAATGGCGGAGGATCTCACCGAATACTTCACAGAGGTTGACGTTAGAGTTCGTTACCTGCACTCGGATATAGAAACTCTGGAGCGTATTAAAATTCTGCGCGATCTGCGCCGCGGCGAGTTCGATGTACTGGTCGGAATAAACCTGCTGCGAGAGGGATTGGACCTGCCGGAAGTTTCCCTGGTGGCAATCCTCGACGCAGACAAGGAAGGGTTCCTGCGTTCTGAGCAGTCGTTAATTCAGACAATCGGACGGGCAGCGCGAAACTCGGAAGGCAAAGCGCTTCTCTATGCCGACCGCGTGACGGATTCCATGAAGCGCGCCTTGGATGAAACTCGTCGCCGCCGCGAAATCCAGGAGGTTTACAATCGGGAGCAGGGCATCACCCCCATGACGATCGTCAAACCTATTGAATCAACCCTGATCACGGCTTCCGAAGCGGACTACTTTAAAGTTCCATTGGAACTCGATGAGATTGAGGAATACACGGCGGAAAACATCGAAGCCACCATCACACGACTGGAAGTCGAAATGCGCGCAGCGGCGAAGCGTTTTGAATTCGAGAAAGCGGCAGAACTACGAGACCGTATCAAGTATCTGCGTGACCGCGAATTGCAGCTGACGTAGTTTGTCCGTAGTCCGTAGTAGTTTCATATTGTCGGCCACCCGTGCCTTTGACCACTGACCACTAACAACTGACAATGATCAGATTTACTACAGCAGGGGAGTCCCACGGTCGCGCGCTGGTCGCGATTGTCGAAGGTTTACCCGCGGGAATGCCGGTTGACCTTGGACTAATCAACCAAGAGCTTAAGCGACGCCAGTGGGGTTATGGTCGCGGGGGCCGCATGAAGATCGAGCAGGACCAGGTGGAGATCCTCAGTGGAGTGCGTCATGGCCTAACGTTGGGGTCACCCCTGGCTCTAATGATCGAAAACAAGGACTGGCAAAACTGGACCGAAGTAATGGCCGTCGAGCCGAGAGACATTGACCCCGAAAAATCTCGGCGCTTAAAACGGCCACGTCCAGGCCACGCCGATCTGGCGGGTGGACAGAAGTTTGGCGCGCGCGATCTGCGAAATGTACTTGAACGCGCGTCCGCTAGGGAGACAGCGGCGCGGGTTGCTTGCGGAGCGCTCGCAAAGCAGTTGCTTGCTGCGTTCGGCGCGGAGATTCGCAGTCATGTGATTCAGCTTGGTGGTATTCCGGAGATGCCGCTGGAACTTTCGTGGGATCAGATAGCCGCTGTTCCTGAAGACGCGCCATTGCGCTGTGCGGATCTAAAAATCCAGCAACGGATGATTGAGGCGATAGATCAAAGGCGCGAAGCCGGCGACACGCTGGGCGGAGTTTTCGAGGTCGTCGCTCGTGGGCTTCTTCCCGGACTGGGATCGCACACAGCCTGGGACCTAAAGCTGGATGGTTGTTTGGCCCAGGCGGTGATGTCGATTCCGGCGGTCAAGGC
>JBPCMM010000207.1:0-20226 GCA_051002255.1 Pyrinomonadaceae bacterium | reverse complement strand
CGCGCGCTAGCTCGGAAGACTTCTCAGACTTTTGCCAGATGGGCTCGTTTGAGCGGATGCAGATCAGCCGCGATCTTTACAATCTCGCCCGTCGGGAGATGAACGACCTGGCAAAGGCCAGCGGCGGTAAGAATTTCGTCGCCGCCAGCTTGCAGGACGCTCGCTCCGCCTTTGCCCAGGTAGCGAACGAAATCGGCACGCAATACAGTTTGGGTTATTACCCTACAAATAAGGCACGCGATGGGAAGTTTCGAGCAATTCGCATCGAGGTGCGCAGCGTTCCTGAGAAGCCACAGGTCCGCGCGCGAGAAGGTTACTTCGCGCCGAAGGGATAGAAATCATTTTTCGTTTATCATTTGGCATTTCTCATTCGTCATTCGCGATGATCCCGAGCCTGCTCCTATCGTACCGATGCCTACATCTCTGTACGCTTTTTGAGCGCAGTAAACAGCAATGACAAATGAGAAATAATGAGAAATGGAAAATGATAACTGGAAAATGGCTTCCTCCTCCTCGTCGTTGTACACATGCCCAGTAACAAATTCAGTCGTGCAACGCTAATAGTCCTCGATGGAGCAGGCATTGGCGAGATGCCTGATGCTGCAGCGTGGGGCGACACGGGCTGCGACACATTCGGCCACATACTCGAGTCACGCCCGGTTCATTTGCCAAACCTGCAGGGTTACGGGCTGGGTAACATTCGTCCGTTGAAAGGCTTGCCGGCTTTGCCAGAACCGCGGGGCTCTTACGGACGCTGCGCTTTGCGTTCAAATGGCAAAGACACAACCACTGGCCATTGGGAAATGGCCGGAATAATTTTGCAGGAGGCGTTTCCCACCTACCCAAACGGGTTTCCGCATAGCATCATCGATCAGTTTATTCGGGAAACTGGCGTCCCCGGAATCCTCGGAAACGTTCCAGCCTCGGGGACAGAAATCATCAAGGAGCTTGGCGACGAGCATGTCAGGACCGCAAAGCCCATCGTCTATACCTCCGGTGATTCGGTTTTTCAAATTGCCGCACATGAACAGGTGATTCCGCTCCCGAAGCTTTACGAAATCTGCGAGACGGCGCGACGGATGCTGGATGGACCACACAAAGTGGGCCGAGTCATTGCCCGACCATTTCTTGGCGAACCCGGTGGTTTCTACCGTACGGAGAATCGCCACGACTATGCGGTTCCCCCGCCCCGAAAAAATCTTCTGATAGCTCTGGACGACGAAGGATTGGACGTCGTCTGCATTGGCAAGATTGCCTCCATATTCGATTCGACTGGCGTGACGCAGGACCGCACAGCCAAAAACAACGAACAGTCTATTGACCAGACGATTGATGCTCTGCATGACGATTCTCGCGGACTGATCTTTTCCAACCTGGTCGATTTCGACATGCTTTTCGGGCACCGCCGCGATACCGAGGGTTTTGCACGGGCGCTTGAGCATTTCGATTCGCGTTTGCCTGGGATTGAGGCGGCAATGCGAGATGATGATCTAATGATTATCACCGCCGACCACGGAAATGATCCCACCTTTCCGGGGAGCGATCACACACGCGAGTATGCGCCGCTGCTTGTTTATGGAAACAGCGCCAGCCCGGGCATTGATCTTGGAAAGCGTGAATCGCTGGCGGACATTGGCCAGACAATTGCCGAGAATTTTGGGTTAAGTTTGACAGCCGGGCGCAGCTTCTTGAAGGAGATCAGCGGGGCTTGAAGAGCCAGTATCAAACTGCGGTTGCCTTCAAAGCACTGTCTCTCTTACGCCAACGGCGTTCGCTATTGCCAGCCCAGGGCCACCCTGGTTGAGCGAAGCAGCGAATGCGTCTTAACTCTGAAAGAGTTAGCAAGTTAGATTGGCTCCGATCTAAATTTCCCTCGCCTCGCCAACACCTCCGGCGTTTATCACTTCGTTCGACGCTTTATCCCAGGGTGTTACGCTGGGCTGGAATTGGCGAACGCCTTCGGCGTAAGGACTGAGAGTTACTTCTTTGAAAGACTGGTGTGGATAGTCTCAATCCACACGTCGATTTTGATAAACCCCGTTCCCCACGATTTCCATTCCACAGGTAAACCTTCTGTCTTGATCTGTGCCAGAGTCTTACCCTTCGCCATTTTCTTTCGCACGATATCCGTGGTTTCCACGATCATTCGGTGGTAGAGCTTTAAATCGTCCGCGGTGGAAATCGGGCCATGCCCGGGAATGAGCTTCACGCCGGCGGGTAGCTTGCTGAGAATTTCTCCGATGTTCTTAGCCAATCCCTCAACGGAGCCTCCACTTCCAAGATCGACGAAGGGAAAGCGGGCTGCGAAGAAGTCATCGCCCATATGCACGACATTTGAGCCGGTGAAGAAGATGACGCTATCGCCATCAGTATGGCCTTCAGGGAAATGAATGACCTTTATCTCCTCGCCGTTGAAATGGACTGACAACGATTGATCAAAGGTTATTACCGGCAAGGCTTCTTTGGGTGAAGCGGGAGTTATGCTTTTGAAGATTTCGATTCTCTGCTCGGTCGATAGTCTCTTGCGCACATTGTCATGCGCGATAATTGGCGCCTCGGGACCAAAGACCACATTGCCGCCTGTGTGATCTCCGTGCCAGTGAGTGTTCAGGACGAATTTGAGTTTGCCTTCGCCCAGTGATTTCAAAGCGGCTTTAATCTTGTCGGCCAGTGGAGCAAACTGGTCGTCGACGATCAGGATGCCGTCGCTGCCGACCGAGACTCCGATGTTGCCTCCTGAGCCTTGCAGCAGATAAACGTTGCCGGCGACCTTCTCAGCCTTAATTTCTACCTTCGAAAAGTCCTGCTGTGCGTAAACATGTGACGCGCATAGAAAAATGATTAGGGCAAGAAAAGTCGAAAAATGTTTCAGCATGAAAAACCCCTCAATTTGAGATAGCGACCTTCGCCTGTTTTGTAGGCGAGACGCCCCAGTTCCGGTCGAAAAGTTGACTCAATTATCCCTGGTCGGGATTCTTCAAGACGGCAATGAAAGGCAGATTTCGATAGCGTTCGGCGAAGTCCAGCCCGTAGCCAACCACGAAGTGATCGGGAATCTTGAACCCCAAATAATCGATTTCCACGTCCCGCTCTCTGCGCTCGTGTTTGTCGAGCAGAGTCACGAGTTTTACACTGGCGGCGCCCCGCGATTTCAAGTTGGCCATTAGGTAAGAGAGCGTCAGGCCGGTGTCGACGATGTCCTCGATTACGATCAAGTCACGTCCTTCAACGGGCACATCGAGGTCTTTAAGGATGCGAACTTCACCGGAGGTTCTAGTTGACGAGCCATAGCTCGATATCGCCATAAACTCAATGCCCAAACGAGTGTCAATTGCGCGCAAGAGATCGCTCATGAAGAAGCAAGCGCCTTTGAGCACTCCGATAAGCAGTGGGTTGCGCCCAGCATAATCGCGAGTGATCTCAGCGCCCAACTCCTTAATGCGAGACTGAATCTGCTGCTCCGACAGCAGCACTTCAAGGTTGGGATTGCTGAACTCAGATGGTATTTGTGCGGAAGACGTAGCCAATTTATCTCCTCAGAAACTATTGAATTACAATGTTACAGTGCTTAGCTTAGTAGCCTTTGCGTATGGGACCGAGGTGCGACATACTATGCAAGCTCTTCCCTTGAGGTCAATGTCAAAGTCGGATCCAGCCACAAATAAAACAGAAACGTCTGCGAAAGCCAGGCTGAGGCATGCCTGGCTCGCAAGTTTGTTCATGCTCGGCGCGCTAACGATGTCTATTCAAGGCGTGGCGGCCCTGCAGACACAGGCGATTCAACCCTGTTCAGATAAGCCTTGCACTAGCGAGACACCTCCTGCAATTAAGGCAACGTCTGCGAGCAAGCGAACTTCTCCAGGCAAACGAGCTTCCTCACGCAAGCGAACCTCAGCCAGCAAGCCAAGTTCAGCAACTGTGCCAGCAACAGTGGAGAGCCGCGTTAGCGAAATTCTCGTTGATGCGAGTATCCCCAACGAGCCAGCCCTCGAGAAAATGCTAGCACCCTACAGCTCGAGGGTGCGCGCGCTCGAAGTCGTCATTGGAAAGCTCGAGGCCGAACTGAAAAAGGGTCCAGTGGGTGGTGGGAATCTCGGTAACTTCGTGACTGATGGTATTCGAATTCAGTCGAGCGCAAAACTTGGAAAGCCTGTTTTGCTCGCCGTCACTAACAGCGGCGGGTTACGAAAGAACACTATTGCGGCTGGGGACTTCAGAGCTGCAGACATTTTCGAGCTCTTACCCTTTGAAAACGTGCTGGCCGAAGTTGATCTAACCGGAGAACATTTACTGAAACTCTTGAATGTAGTCGTTTCCGCTGGCGATGCCTTGTCAGGTGCACGTATCAAATATCGAATAAGTGCTGATAACAGGCCGGAGATGGTTAGCGCCCGTCTGCTCGACAGCCAGGGCAGGGAAATGGAGATTGATCCGAAAGCTACTTATTCTATCGTTACCATTGACTACCTTCTGAAACTTGGCAGTGGCAGGTATTCGATTTTACAGGAAGGGAAAAACATCAGACCGCTCGACATAACCATCCGCGACGCACTTATAAATTATGTGGAGGCTGAAACCGCTGCCGGCCGCCCCGTCAAGGCAACGTTGGATGACCGGTTTGTCTTGACTGGTCCCGAAGCTCAAAAGCCGGAGATCCCGCAAAGATGATCGCACGAAGAAAGTTTTTGACTACGTCTGCGATCTTCGGCACAAGCCTGGTTGCTCGTCCGTGGGACTTGGCATTTTCCTCTCGCAGCGCGGCCGGCTCATTAAGCGCGCCACTTTTGCAGGCCAGCCGCGGCGAAACGCTGATCACCATTCTGCATACGAACGACACTCACTCCCAGATCGATCCTCTACCTGCGAACGACAAACTCTATCCCGGCAAAGGTGGCGTGGCGCGGCGAGCAACGCTGGTTAAGGGAGTGCGCAAGGGAAATCCCAACACGCTCTTGATCGACGGCGGTGACGTCTTCCAGGGCACTCCTTACTTCAATTTCTACAAGGGTGAAGTTGAATACAAAGCGATGTCGGAGATTGGCTACGATGTCGGCACGCTTGGTAATCACGAATTCGACAATGGCGTCGAAGCCTTGGCTGCGGCAATGCAATTTGCAAAATTCGACCTCGTCTCCGCGAATTATGACGTGCGCGGCACGCCTCTCGAGGGCAGGCTTAAGCAATATGTGGTACGGGAGTTCAAGGGCCTGCGCATTGGTTTGTTTGGGTTGGGGATCAGTCCGGTCGGGTTGATCACGCCGGCTAATTTTAAAGGAGTTACTTACCGCGAACCCGTGAGGGCGGCGCGCGAGGCTGTAAGGATATTGCGCGAAACCGAGCGCTGCCCGATGGTCATAGCGATGACGCACCTTGGCTACTATCCTGAACCGAGAGGTGGTGCTATTGGCGATTCGCAAGTAGCCGCGCAGGTGGATGGCATTGATTTCATTGCCGGTGGTCACACGCACACGTTCATGGAAAAACCCGTGAGCGTGAGGCAACCCTCCGGGCAGGAGACTTTGATTTTTCAAGTTGGCAAGAGTGGTATCTATCTGGGGCGTGTTGATTTCGCCGTCCGCTCAGGCAAGATTGTCGGGGCGGCAGGACGGCTATTGGATCTGCGTGATGAATCGTTGGTGTAGCGTGGGCAGGGGCGTAGGCAGAAGAAGGATGAAACCCTGTCAGAACGGCGAGCGGTAGCGACCCGGTCTGGCTTGCGCCGCACCTCAAACCGGGTCGCTACGCTCGCCGTTCTGACAGTCTGCGCGGCTTCTCAAGGACCGAGACCTTTTCAATGATTGATCAATCATCCCGTGATCGTATTCGCGCACTCGTGCGTGATGTTCTGGATAAGGCGGCTTCCACGGAAGGCGCTCCAAATGTCGGGAGTTCCCCAACAGCCAGTCGCTTCATTGATACGGCTCCACAGAATTCAGAATCTACTGCGCCTGTCACGCGCGATGAATCGTCGAAGATGGTCATCACCGAAGATGACGTCCGCGGGCTGGAGCCGTGCGCCATCCTCCGCATCGCCGAACGTGCACGCCTGACGCCGCTGGCGGCGGATATCATAAAAGATAAAAAGATCGAGTTAGTGCGACGCGTGCCCCGGCTCGGATCAACAACCTCCAGGATGATTGCCGTAGGAGCCGACCACGGCGGGTTCAAAATGAAAGAAGATCTCAAGGGATTTCTGGGAGAAGCAGGTCATCGCATCCACGATTTTGGCACCAATTCCGAGGACGCCGTTGACTACCCCGACTTTGCTCATGCCGTCGCTCGAGCGGTTGCCGACGGGACGGTGGATGTGGGAATCATCATCGACGGCGCGGGTGTTGGAAGCGCAATCACGGCAAACAAGGTACCCGGCGTGCGTGCCGCGGCGTGTTACTCCGTTTCGGTAGCGCGCAACTCGCGCGAACATAACGATGCCAATGTCCTCACGCTCGGCAGCAAGACTATTACGCGCCGTGAAATGCGTGAGATAGTCGACGCCTGGCTCGCAGCGGACATCAGTGAAGACCGCCACCGCAAGCGGGTTTCGAAGATCGAAGCGATCGAGCGCCAGTATCAACGTTAGCCCCATCAACTCATCAGAAGGAAGAATCCGTGCTTGTCAGAACGGGGAGCGGTAGCGACCCGGTCTCAACAGGAGCAAACGACCCGGTCGCTACCGCTCGCGGTTCTGACAGAGCTGTGATGCGGTGTGATGATGTTAGAATGCTTGGGTCCGTGACCGGGAGCTTCCGGAAAAGCAGAGTTCCAGAATCCAATGCAACATTCACGCAACGGCAACCTCGAACAACTCATCGAGGAGATAACTGACGCTATCGTGGCGCGTCTTGATGGCGACGGGAGCGACCAGGCCAAGCTCTGCGGTTGCACTTCCGAGTGTTTCAACCGGTGCCCCGAGCGGATGCATCGTGTCGTGGATGCCGGAGCTGCACGGATCGGGTTGGTGCTTGGCGAGACAGCTTCGGCGAGAGATTGGGCCAGCCTGATCGATCATACGCTGCTAAAACCTGAGGCCACGGATGAAGACATTAAACGCCTGTGTGAAGAGGCCGCGCGTTATCGTTTCGCCTCCGTGTGCGTGAATCCCACCTGGGTAAGAGCAGCCTCTTGTAATTTGCAGGGGAGCGGCGTACTGGTTTGCACGGTCATCGGGTTTCCCCTGGGAGCCACTTTGTCAGACGTTAAGGCATACGAAGCGCGGCGGTCGATCTTTGATGGCGCACGCGAAGTAGATATGGTGATAAATGTCGGCGCTTTGAAGAGTGGTGACGATTGCCTGGTCGAGCATGACATTCGTTCAGTGGTGGAAGTTGCTCACGAATATGCGGCCACGTGCAAGGTAATTATTGAGACTGCGTTGCTAACTGACGAAGAGAAAGTGCGTGCATGTCTGGCGGCAAAGGCGGCGGGCGCCGACTTCGTAAAGACTTCGACTGGTTTCTCAAAGGGCGGGGCAACGGTGGCCGATATTGCCTTGATGCGTCGCACGGTGGGCTCTGAGCTGGGTGTGAAAGCGTCAGGCGGGGTCAAAGGCTTGGAAGATGCGCGCCAATTGGTTGAGGCCGGTGCCACACGCATCGGCGCGAGTGTGGGCGTGAAGATAGCGCAGGAAGCGGCCGGCATTAGACCAGGAGACATCGGCTCAGGCGCCTATTAGTTTGATCCCTATCACAAACTACTCAATGTCAGAACCGAGGAGCTGTAGAGACCGGGTCGGGACGGCATCCCCACTCGAGTGGAATCGCAGCCAGACCCGGTCGCTACAGCTCCTCGGTTCTGACATTGAGTCGGAGCTATCCAGCTTGGGCCTGTCGCCGCTAAGCTAAGACACTGCTGAAGGCAGCGATCCTTGATAGAAATAACGCTTTGCGTCTATTCTATTTCTGAAATTCCAGCCCGAAATAACAGTGGGGAGAGATGCCCACAAGCCGCAAACTGCTCGCAGTAATTCTCGGAGGAGGTGCTGGAAAGCGCCTTTTCCCGCTCACACAGCAGCGCTCCAAGCCGGCTGTACCTTTGGGCGGCAATTACCGTTTGGTGGACGTAGCTATTTCCAACTGCATAAACTCGGATGTGCTCCGGATGTTCGTGCTGACTCAGTACAACTCGGCCTCACTGAATCGCCACATCGCCCAGACTTATCGCTTTTCGCACTTCTCGGATGGCTTCGTTGAGATTCTGGCCGCGGAACAGACGCCGGAGAGACAGCAATGGTTTCAGGGTACGGCCGATGCAGTCCGGCAGGTGCTCCCGCATATTAGAGACTGGGGCATCGATACGCTACTCATACTCTCAGGCGATCATCTCTACAGCATGGACTACCGTGAGTTCCTCGCCCGCCACTATGAGACGGACGCAGATGTGACCGTGTCGGTGATTCCCAGTGATCCTATATCCGCCAGCGATTTTGGCTTGCTCAAAACGGATTCTAGCGGCCGGATAATCGAGTTTAAGGAGAAACCCACGGGTCAGGAACTAGAGTCGATGCTCGTGGATACGACAACACTAGGGTTGAGTGTTGAGGAAGCACGCATGCGTCCTTTTCTGGCGTCAATGGGAATCTACGTTTTTAAGTATGATCGTCTGGAGCAACTATTGGCTGAAGATCCGACATGGAATGATTTCGGTAGAGATGTTATCCCCGGAGCCATAAAGTCTGGAAAAGTGCAGGCCTTCGTTTTCAACGGCTACTGGGGAGACATCGGAACCATCGCCGCTTTCTATCGCGCTAATCTGGATCTGACTTGTAAGATTCCGAAGTTCAATCTGTTTAATAGCGAAGCCCCGGTGTATACGCGAGCACGCTACTTGCCGCCATCAAAAGTTGCACAATCGGAGATTCAGGATTCGATCATGAGCGAAGGTTGCATCATCGATGGAGCGAAAATAACCAACTCGGTGGTTGGCTTGAGAAGCCGCATCTCGAAAGGTGTTCATCTCGACGCCTCTTTCATGATGGGCGCCGATTATTACCAAACGATTGAAGAGATGCATGCTGATTTGGCCACCGGACTGCCAAGGGTGGGAATCGGCGAGGGCACGATTATCAAGAAGGCTATTATTGATAAGAACGCTCGCATAGGGAACAATGCGCGCCTGCTGAACGAGGAGGGAATTCAAAACGCGGATGGTGAAGGTGGATCTTTTTACATTCGTGATGGAATCATCATCGTTCCGAAGAATGCCGTCGTTAGGGATGGCACTGTCATTTAATTTCCGGAAATCTCGGGATTAAAATACTGCAACGAGCACCGAAGTTCGGCTCCGTATCGGGTGGAGAATCTGAAGGTGGCTATTGGATGGGGTAAATCTTTCGAAGACCAAGTCGAGGAAGGGAATCAGCGCAAATCCGCGCACAAACGAGAGGTGAGGTTACCCCCCCAAGCACGCGTTCGCCAGCAAAAACTGGAGTCGTTGAAGCTCTCACGGTCAAGAATGTTGGAACAGCTAGAGGGCGCCACGCATAACGCGCACCGCGAGGTTTTAATGAAGGGTCTTCGCTGCATTGAGAAAGAGATTGAGGATCTTCTTGGGGAATGAGCGCGCCCCTCGTCAATACGTGGCAGACCTGAGGTGATACCTTAACATCAATTCCGCAGCCATCCATCCTGCTGCGGTGCCAAATTGCCCCCTAAACGTGAGTAACCCTTCAGGTTTCAGATCAAGAGATGCCGAAAACTAAACCCGCCACACGTGAATACCACCCAGCAAAAATCCGGAGATCTCCAAGTGCGCACAAGGCTCCGACGAAAGCATCAGCAGTTAAAATTCCCAGAGACGCGCAGGGAATTGAGCTCGACTTGGATGGTCGACTCGTAAAACTGACAAACCTCAAGAAGATGTTCTGGCCCGAATTGGGAATCACGAAGCGTGATCTAATCCAATACTACGCCGACGTCGCACCTGCCCTGCTTCCGCATTTGGTCGACAGGGCGATGGTCATGAAGAGGTACCCGAATGGCGCGGCCGGTGAGTTCTTCTTTATGAAACGCGCACCGGAGCCGCGGCCGAACTGGATTGAGATCTGTAGTATTGAGCATTCGTCGGGAAACATCATCGATTTCCCAATGATTCAGGACATTCCCTCACTGCTCTGGCTTATTAATCTTGGGTGCATCGACCTCAATCAGTGGTATGCGCGGTGCGACGATGTGGACCGCCCGGACTATCTACACTTTGATTTAGATCCAGTGCCGGGGGCGAATTTTCAGAAGGTTGTTGAGGCGGCCCTGCTGATCAGAGAAGCCCTCGAGTCTCTCAAGATTCCCTGTTACGCCAAGACTACCGGCTCGAAGGGTATACATGTTTACGTTCCCATTTTACGTGGGCCGACGCAGAAACAAGTGTGGGGCTTTGCCAAGGAGTTCGCTCATGCGCTGGCCGCTCAGGCGCCAGAGCTATTGACGGCCGTGTATAAAGTTTCTAACAGACCTAAGGGAAGAGTGCTGGTCGATTACAATCAGAACTCGTGGGGGCGTACCCTGGCATCGATATACTCAGTCAGACCAAGACCCCAGGCGTCTGTTTCAACTCCTGTGACGTGGAGCGAGCTTGAACGGGGAATCAAGATCGAGGACTTCCGGATAAATAACGTCCCCGCCCGCATACGCCGACTGGATGACTTATGGAAGCCGCTGCTTGCCAAACGTGGACGGTTCAAACTTGAGGCATATCTTTAAGGTTTTACGTGAGCGTCGGAGTCAGCGTGAGCTGTCAAAGCCGCCATTCCATTTGGAATTGATTGACGTAACACTTAAGAGGTCGGCAAGCAGACAATTGAAGTTTCATGTTAGCTCCGATAGTTACAAAGGTGGGCGATCCAATCGAGACTCCGATGAAGAGGTTTGACTGAGATGTCAGAGGTGGAGTCGCGGTGGCCAACAGTCTGGACTCTCGGCCACTCCACTCGTGCTGGCGCCGACTTCATCCACATTCTCAAGGCACATCAAATCAACAGTCTGGTGGACGTTAGGAGTTTTCCGGGATCGCGGCGATATCCCCAATTCAATAGATCGGAGTTATTGGAATCAATGGCTGATGAGGGAATTACGTATCACCACTATCCAGCTCTGGGCGGCAGACGTCGGGCCTCGCCGGATTCGAAGAATACTGCTTGGCGGAACCCGTCCTTTCGGGCATACGCCGATCACATGGAGACAGTGGAGTTCAAACAAGGAATCGAGAAATTGCATGAACTCGCGAACAAAAGCAAAACTGCGGTTATGTGTGCTGAAATGCTATGGTGGCGCTGTCATCGCAGCCTGATAGCAGACTATTTGAAAGCGTTAGGTGCGACTGTTATCCATGTGAGTAACGAGAAGCAGACCGAGACTCACCCTTACACCAGCGCAGCGCGAATCATTAAAGGACGACTGTCGTATAAAGGGCTGTTCGCTGAAGGTGATGCGATGGCCTTGAAGTAAGTGTTAAGTGCAGTCTCATTTACTATGCCAGATTCTGGGCTTCTGCCCCTTCTTGCGTCGCTTAACGCCCGTGCGGGGAGGCACTTTCTTGGGATCGCCGGTCGCAGCTTTCTTAACGTCACCACCTTCGTCTTCGGCGATCTCGGCTAAGGTTCGCCGAGTTAAAATTGACGCAGGAGCAACCTCGGTGACTTCCTCTTCTGTCGTGTAATAATCCCGATGTTTAATCAAAAGCCACTGGCGGTCCCTGGTCCTGACCAGCACCCACGATCCTTTTAGCTTCTTGCCGTTAAGGGAAAACTTTAACTCGCCCTTGCGCAGCGCCAGGGGGACATCGTTGGTTTGCTCTGGTTTATACGTTCCGAAGTCCCAGACCATCACCGTACCCCCGCCGTATTCCCCCTCAGGAATCACTCCTTCAAACTTTGCGTAGTCAACAGGGTGATCCTCGACCTGCATGGCGAGCCGCTTGACGGTCGGATCAAGAGAAGGCCCTTTGGGGACTGCCCACGACTTCAAGACATCATCGACTTCAAGCCGGAAGTCGTAATGTAACTGTGTTGCCCGGTGTTTCTGAATAACGAAGAGCCGCCCGGTCTTCGTGCGTTTTTCCTTCGGACCAGGCTCAGGGGTCTTGTCGAACTTCCGCTTCTTCTTGTATTCGGTGAGCGCCATGTCCTTTAATTAACTTAAGGTGATTCCTTAACTATCTCAAACCGAGAAGAGCAGGAGCCAGAAGTCAGGAGCCAGAAGTAAGAATAAGATCACGGCGTGCCTTTCTACTGACTCCTGAATTCTGACTCCTGACTTCTTAAATCTGATCTGCCGGGCTCAAACAGCTCAGTTTGCACCGGATCCAATCCCAGGACTTCCCGCACCCGTGCAAAGCTTCTCCGGTGGATGGGCAACGCACCCAGTTTCTTGAGTGCGCGGCAATGCTCAGGTGTCGGATAACCTTTATGAGATGCGAAGCCATACCCGGCGTACGTCGTATCGAGTTCAAGCATGTAGGCATCGCGCGTTGTCTTCGCGATTATTGAAGCTGCCGCAATGCTAGCTGATAGCGCATCCCCTCGGATGATGCCGCGCTGAGGTGCGGGACAGTTTGGTATTCGGCGGGCATCAACAAGAACGAAATCGGGAACGCAGCTTAGTCCTTGAAATGCGCGCTGCATTGCCAGTAAACCGGCGTGGTAGATATTCAAACGGTCAATTTCCTCAACTTCCGCAAAACCAAATGACCAGCAGACAGCGTCGTGCTTGATTCGCTTCGCCATTTCTTCCCGCGTTTGTCCATCCAGAATCTTTTTGGAATCATTGAGCCCGCGAAGTTTGTAGTTACGAGGAAGAATGACCGCTCCGGCGACCACCGGACCGGCCAGGGGGGCCATGCCTGCTTCGTCCACACCGGCGACGAAACTGTAGCCTTCTGACCAAAGCTCAATTTCAAATCGCAGCAGCGTGCGCAGACGCTGTCCCTCAGAACGGTTACTGCGCCAGCGCGCCCGAATGCGTTTGGCAAGATGTTGAGCTCCCTGCCGCGGATCCATTTCGAGGGCCTCGACAAGTCCTCGGGGCACAGGTCGAGCGGGATCCATAAATTGCGCTTTTAGTTCAGGAATGGGTTTCTCTAGGAGAGCTTCTAATGACATGTTAACGGTTCCGTATTTCAAGCTATAAAGGCCAACTGAGAAGTATGGGCACTGAGTGGAGTTTTTTCAGATTTCTGAAACGACGATGCTATTCTAAAACGAAAATCAGCATTGAGGCGAACGTAAAATAACATAAGCTGTTTTTTGAACCCGCCACCCTTATGGAAAACCCTCCGTCGACATTTTCACAAGTTGAACTCCCAAGCTTGTGGTTCCGCCTGGTGGGACTTTTTCCGCTAGCGTTTTTTTTAGCTCAGGCGGCTCACTACTGGAGGATCAATGAACTGGGACACATGTTCTGGATGTGTAATATCGGAAACCTGGTGCTGGCAATCGGACTCTTTCTCAATAACCCGCTACTGATCCGCGTCGCAGTTATCTGGACGTTCCCAGGGCTCGCGGTTTGGTTAGCGTACGTTGCGCTGACTTGGGGATTATTTCTGTCTTCCACCCTGGCGCACGTAGGCGGACTCATCGTAGGAATCTTCGCAATCAGAAGAGTGGGAATGGATCGGACTGGGTGGCGCTATGCCCTGGGTTGGTATCTGCTCGTCCAATTTCTGTCGCGGCTGTTGACGCCTGCTAACCTAAACGTGAACGTCGCCCACTACGTTGACCCAGGATGGCAGCAAACGTTCAATGCTTACTGGAAGTTCTGGCTAGTGCTGACTCTTCTCACGGCGATAGTCCTATGGATTATTGGAACGGTGCTGCATAGGCTGTGGCCGACCCAGTGAACCGCAGAGTCAATCCTCAGTATCGCAAGAAAATCTAACGTCGCGTGTTGCTTTGTTGGAAGGGTAGACGCGCCCATTGGGAGATTGGATAAGGCCGTCTAAATTCTGTGTCTTTGGTGACACATGATCCACATTGGCGACCGCCATCGGCCTAGTGTACGTGCTAGCGGCGCGGCTGGGGCTCCTTGCCTCCGTCTTCAGGGATGTTTCGCCAATCTGGCCACCAACGGCGTTGCCGGTCGCCTCCCTACTAGTCTTCGGACGGTCCCTGTGGCCGGCGATTCCTCGGTGCGTTTGCAGCTAATCTCGGGACTGAGGTCTCAATTCCCACTGCCGGCGGGATTGCTTTTGGCAATACGCTGGAAGCCGTGTTGACGGTGTCTCTTGTCGAGCTTAGCTTCGCTTCTGCACCGGCTCTTCTGCTAACTTCCTGCGCAGAACAGGCGCGGGTTTTTGAGCGGTACTATCCTGGCTAGCGGAACCGGAACCCTTAAAGATGTAACTGTCGCGAGCTCGAACAGCCAGATTAGGTTGATTTACGCGAACTCGAATCTGCCGACGTTGACCCTGTTGCGGTGGCCTCTTCGGATAAAAGCCAAGGCTATACTGCCGACGGAGCTCTTCGGCAATATTACCGAAAGCGTAGGCGAGATTGCTCATCGAATCAGCCTGAAACTGTTTGGCGCCTGTTCGTTCGGCGAGGTCTCGGAGATAGCGATTGGCCTGCTCGTAGTCGCTTCGGCTCGAGCCTATTCCGCCGCCGCCGCCACCGCCGCCGCCACTGCCAATCCCACCTAGAATCTGAATCAAGATATCCGCCGGTGAGGTTGGGGCCCGCCGCGTGCCGGGCCAGGTCGACCCGCCGCTATTCACATCGGAGTAAGTATCGTATTGCACTGGATAAATTAATGCGTCGACCTCTTCGGCGTCGCGAACATTGCTGGCGTAGGATGCGCGCCGGCTGGTTGTATCCACTCCGTCCGTGAACAACACCACAGCTTTTCTGCCTGACACTCGATTGAGCCGCTGATTAATCACTAGGTCAACTGCATCGTACAGTTTCGTGCCGTCGCCTGTCCTGGTACGGCGAATAGCATCACGAAGTCTGCCTCGATCACCGGTGAACTCAGCCAGAACCCTTACGTCGTCGTCGAATGAGACGACCATTACCTGATCGCCGGGACGCAGCTGGTTTACAAACGTGATAGCGGCGTCTTGAATGTCTCCGATCCTGAATCGAGTTGAACCGCTCGTGTCGATCATTAACACCACTGAAAACGGTTTATCTACAGAAGCAAAAAAGGCGACCTGCTGTTCGGCTCCGTCCTCCCAAAGTCGAAAATCCTCCTTGGTGAGATTAGGAATGTACCTGCCATTGCGATCCGTGACGCTCACCGGGAGGGTAACCAGCGTGGTGTCGACTCGAATTACGTCGCCTGCGTCAACTTCCTCTGGTCCGCTATTGAGTGTTGGCGACTGTGAGCGTGGTTGCCCTGCCGTCGTGCCCGTTCCACCAAGAACTGGCGGTCGAGAAGGAGTGGAGGGGTTGGGTGCTGAAGCTATAGGATTCTGTCCTACCCGACGCTCCCGCGTCTGGGCTGCAAGAGGATTGACAAGAACGGTGATGAATAGAGAGAGGAGTAGCAGGCAGGCGAAAGTCTTCTTCATGGGATAATACTCCTGTAAGTGCGAAGCACGATTGCTACCACGCTTTGATGCTCAGGCACGAAAATAGATGCTTGGTGATGCTTGCCGGAGGAGAGATGAACTGTGCTTAGATACGCCGAAGTCCTGTCGTCCGCAAGCGATTGCCTGCGATTGGCTGCGTACTGATGAGGGTTGGCGTCGATGAGGGCCTTGCTACAAACCGAGCCTCAATTCAAACGAGGTCTGAGGGCGTTCCAGATGAAGGGTAGCGTACCCCAGGTCTGGCCGCGATGCTGGGGGCGAAAAGCAAAAAGAATTATCCGTCCCTTTCCCAAAGGAACCTCGGCGAGTGCGATTTGTCCCTTCAATTTATCTGCGCCGAGCAGCCAGCCTGAGCGCAGCAAGCTTTCCTTTGCGTAGCGGGCAATAACACGCACCTGGGGGTCAGTCGCCTCAAACGCCGAGCTGTTTATGAAGTAGGCATCAACATTGCGGGCCAACCCACGGGCGAGAGCTTGGGTGGTATCCACATCGAGCGAAAGCACTGAACCGGGACAATAAAAGTCGGACGATCGGAGTCCTTCCAGGACATTTCGCAGCGGTAGATTGAATTGTTTGATCGGTAACTCACAAGCAGCATCAAAGCAGATAAGCGTGCCTCCCGCTTCTACGAACCCCTTAAGCTTTGCCACCCCTGTAGCCGAAACCCCCCCAATAAACTCCTCGGGATAAGTCCCAGCGAGATTGCCCTCAATGATCTCGCTAGCACGTTGAGAAGGCAGAATAATGGCTTCATATTTCGCCGAGAGATCCTCCTGCCGCAGAGCGGCGTCGTGCACAGAGTTGAATGGCACGTTGAAGTTGTCGAAGATGAATCGCGTCCAACCTTCATCCATGTTCGATGTCCATGCCTTGTAGATCCCAATTCTCATGGATCCTTGGGCCTGTCCCAGTGGGTTCAAGATGGGAGAGGAGTCTGCAATCTTCAATGGAAGCGCCAGATCTTTACGAACTTCGTTAGCATCGCGCACCATTGACAGCCGGCGATCGACGACAGCTTCCTGAATAGCTGTGACTGCCGGCGCATCCACGCCTAACTGCATGGACAGAGTCCACCCCGCCACGTCATAGGGACGCTCGGCTTCGCCCTGCGAGTTAGTCCGGTTTGGATAGATCTGGGGCTCCAGCAAAGCCAGGACATTTCGCCTCTGCGGCTGACCTAGAAACACGATGAAGCTGCTGGTCGGCACCTCGTGGAATCCCGATGTCTGGGCAATGATCCTTCGGTAACTTCCCAGCTTTTCGGTCGCAGCGTTTGTGCGCTGCAAAACTTGCGGTCCATAGGCAGCATGCAACTCCTGATCGAGCCTGTGAACCTCGATGCCCTGCTCGACTAAAGCGCCAACCAGCTTAGCCACTGCTTCATCGCGACCCTGACCGGCAGGAATTAGATAAGCGATTGGCTCATCAGGCGCTGCGGTGGCCGTCATATTTTGACGGCCCAACTCATAAAAGTTTCTAAGATACTCGGAGCGGAATTTGGCAGCCATTCCGAGTACCGAGCGCGTAGCAATCAATTCCATGTTCATGATCTCTCGCGGCCGCCATTCCCCGCCGGGCCATGGATCGGGGAAGTTTGTGGCTGCTTCGAGCGCGTTACGCATGCCCCGCGAAGTTGATCGGGCAAGCTGCTCGCGGGTTACCGTCGTTGGAGTCATCAGTCTGGCACTGGCTGCCTCGGAGAGAATGCCGATGGAATTATGAAAGTAGGGGGCGGTACGAAAACCCCCATGCCACCAGGTGTCATAGGTTGAGTTTGTAATCACGCCTTTAGTACCGGCAGCCTGCAAGTCGGCAGCGATCTTATGGCCTATCAGTCCAACTTGCCGCAATAGCAATGGTGAAATATTCGGATTCGCGGGATCGAAAAAGGGAGGAATGAAGAATCTCGGTCCATTGGGCCCCTGCTGGTGAATGTCGTAGACAATTTGCGGAAACCACTCCTTCCAGAACATGCGCGTTATGGCTTGCGTCTCTTTCAGGTTGAGCATGAACCAATCGCGATTGTCATCATGTCCCGCGTAGTGATGATAGAGTTCGGGCGGCTCTTTCCCTTCGAACGGCGTTCCCAGCGTTTTGCGATACCAATTAGCGACAATATCGATACCATCCGGATTGGACGAAGGAATTAATATCAGAATTGTGTTCTGAAGCATTTCCCGAGTCTCCGCATCCTGGGCGCTAGCCAGCTCAAACGCCAGCTGCATCGACATCTGGGAGGCCACGATTTCAGTGGAATGGATAGAGCACGAAATGGCCACGACCACTTTGCCGTCGCGGATCAGACGATCGCGCTCGGCCGCAGTCGGTACATTGCGCGGATCCGCTAGCTTCTGCTGAATCTCTTTGTAGTGGTTGAGCGCGAGTATGTTTTCACGGGCGCTAATCAAGGCGGCAATAATGGGACGCCGGAGTGTCGAATGCCCGATCGTCTGGAGAGACACCCGGTCAGAAGCCTTGTCCAATCGTGCGAAATAGTCTGTAATCTGTCTCCAGTCCGCAATCGTCCGATCATCACCGGGTGTGAACCCGAGCACCGAGCGCGGCGACGGAGTTGTTATTCGCGCCGCCGTAGGTCTCTGGGGATAAACCAGAGCCGGGCTAGAACCGATTACAACGAGGAAGAGAGCGAGACACGCCATCCGCAGCCGCTGATGAGACATTCCGAAAATCCTTCGCAAGAGTTGTTCAATGAGAGTGCTGAAACCTCGGGGTCGCGTACGGTCGAGTCTAGCATAAGTGGCCGTGTCGACATCGCAGGACGGCTGCACTACTGGTGGTCCCTGTTTGTTGCCGGCGCGCTCTTAGTTATCATCGGGATACCCGTGCTGCTTGTGTCATGGCTGGCGGGAAAACCGGGGCTGGTTTATCCGTGGGCGCTTTTTGGGGGACGCAATTGGCTGCGGTTGAGTGGCATGAAGGTTTCTGTGAAAGGCACTGAATTTCTCGATCCAAAGCAGACTTATGTTTTCATAGCTAATCACCGATCTTATCTCGATACTGCTACACTTTTTGTCTACACCGGAAGGCGAATCGGACTGCTGGCTAAGAAGGAACTGTTGAAAGTGCCGATTCTGGGATACGGCATGGGGTTCGTGAATATCATGGCCATCGACCGGTCGAATCGTGAAAGAGCACTTGAAACAACTACCGCAGCAACAGAGCGGATTCGATCAGGAATCTCGTTCGGTGTTTTTGCTGAAGGGACGCGGGCGAAGCCTGGTCAGTTTTTACCGTTCAAAAAAGGCGCATTCTACATGGCTGTCCAGGCGGGTGTGCCCATTGTGCCGGTCGCGATCAAGAACACTGACGTCTTAATGGGCAAGGGAACCGGCCAATCGAAGCCCGGCACAATCGAGTTCGTGCTACTTCCACCGGTAGCGACGGCCGGGCTTTCATCTGACGAAGATGTGCAGGCTTTGGTTAAGCAGGTCCATACAACGATCGCCCGAGAGTTACGGGTGGTCGAGTCAAACTAGAGCCAAATAATTCCCCCTTTACGGCTTTGGCTTGCGGGGAAGGGGCCTCACTTCCTGATTCGGAAGCTCAGCCCCATCGACTTCGATTACCTTCACATCCGCGCGTGCTGGCGCAAAGTCGGTATAGCGCACCTTCATGCGAATGTGTAGTGATTCGCCGTTGTCGAAGATCAGCTCTTCGTCTGCATAGGAATAGGTCGGAAACCAATACCGACCACCAATCTGTTCACGATAAGTCTCTACTGTGGGGAACTTGTTAAGCTTAGTCTCGGGGATTCCTTTGCCCTTCGTCTTAACAATCTGCAAGTCCTGATCATCCACCCAGACACGCCCGATAAATAGGCGTTCCCTGATCTTCTTTGGGTCTGGAACCACCTTAGGGGTCACTTCAAAAACATACAGATTTAACTCATCGATCTTCTCTTTACCAACATAGTTAATGTTGTATTTGTCGATTTTCGAAGGCTCCAGAGCAAAGGGTTGAATCCCACCAAGGTCTTCCAGATCTTCCTGCGTCACGCCGCCGAAAGAGGGCATCGGAAAAAAGCTAATCTTTTCATAGCGGTTCCCCTGGTCATCAAAAGTGAAGGTAGAAACCCTATGATACTCACCTGTGACTTGACCCCCCATGCCTAGCGTCTGGAGCATTGCGTCGCGTTTGAATGAGTAAAGGTTAAGCGCCGTTCGAAATATAATTTCTCTGGCGGTGAAGGCTCTAACAATGCGGTCGATCTCGGACTGACTCAGGGTGTCTGAGCTTGCGGCAGCGTTTTGAGCCAATACCGTCGGGCCTGCCATTAGGCATGTCACAAGACTCAGAATAACTATCACAATGGGGAATCCAATTTTCTGCATCAGCAATATCCAACTATGAAAACCAAGGTTAAGGCCAGCGCTACCAGGGGTGCAAGCAAACACTCACTCAGATGCTTAGCCAGAAGTTCCTGTTGCCAAGGGAAAGCCCTGGAGGCCCGACTGTCGTGAGCGGTAAGGCGCCGGGAAATGTTATTGCAAATTTCCTTGCAGATGGTGGAAAGTGCGCTTCTCTGAATGGTTACGCTTTGATTCGCCCTCTTAATACAAAGTTGACGCACAATCCACTCCGGTCAGCTTCTGAGCTCAGATCGACGGGCGCAAGAGAACGGAAGAGCAGAGTTTAAGGGTCCTCACGTCGGTAATGAGCAGCGTCGGTGATTCCTGTGAACTTCCAAGC
>JBPCMM010000206.1:0-10083 GCA_051002255.1 Pyrinomonadaceae bacterium | reverse complement strand
TTAGAGTTGACGAACCGCGGCGACCAAACGCTCAAATCTGTAGAGATTCTTAGTATCTTTTTGAAAGACTTAGAAACTTTAGGTGGTGGCCCCTCACAAGCCCACATTAGATTTGCGACGATAGAGTCGATCCAACCAAGAGGGATGGCTGTCTTGTCTCCAAGAACCTGGATTGACGGAAAACCGGTTGACGCAGATCGCGACCAGTTGGCACGTCTCAAAGAGATTGAAGGTCAAGTTAAACCCTACGTGCTGGACATTTCATGGCAGGATGCAGACGAGAAGATGCGCTTTCAACGAATTCCGCTGGGACACTGATTCAGCTCCGCTCATGTGTTCAGGAGTCTCTGACTTAAGAGGGAAAGGGGAACTACAAATGAAGCAAATAGAATGGTGCTGCGTTCCAGTCATCGTCGACGACGATACTACCGAGCTGTTCCAGATGCCGGCGCCTGATGAAGATACGGAGCAGCAACCCACGTTTCGTGTAACCGAATCGACGGCGGATTTGGTGTCCCAAGATTTCGCTCGATACCAACCCAGCTTGCAGCGCATGGCCGAGAATTGGCACGAAGCGAAAGAGCGAGTAATGCGAGACGACAAAGCCGAGAAGCTGACCGCCGCCGCATGACAATCGCAGGATCCTATGAGCCGACAAAAGCTTGTCAGTCGAGACACGAGACATTATCTGGTCAAACGTCCAAACCAGATTCTTAATAGCGGGTTGAGTTGGAATCAGGTGCAGGCCGAGCTGCGGGAAAAATGCACTGAAGCAGATGAAGCCATGCTGTTCAGAGGCATTACGACTGATGACGGTACTGAGTACCGCGACAAGTACGCGGATAGCCGAACTCAGGTCACCGAGCACCGTGATTAGAAAGGAAGGGCGGAAATCTCACCGTTATGCCTGCTCAAAATGATCAGGCTCTGGTTCCGCAAGGTTCGCAATCGCCGCGATCAATTCGTTCGGGTCAACCGGCTTCGGCACAAACATATTAAATCCAGCAGACAAAGCGCGCGTGCGGTCCTCAACTTGCACATACGCGGTTAGGGCCACAGCCGGAGTATGTTTGAGGTTTTCCATAGCTCTGAGTTTACCAATGAGCGAATATCCATCTTCTCCCGGCATTGCCAGATCAGACACCAGGACGTCGGGCTTAAACCACTCAAGCAGTTGAAGCGCTTCCGCGGCCGAAGCGGCTGTTTCCACTTTGGCCCTCTGCGCGCTAAGCATTGTGGCTAGTAGTCGAAGACTATCCTGATCGTCGTCTACCAGTAGCACGCGGACTTCCTCCAGGGAGTGAAGAGGTTCAGCGACTCGCTGGGTATTCTCAGGCGACCAATTCTCCGACCTCTTTTTGCGGGCCTTTGCGGGGTCTTTATTTACCGCGAGAGGCAGCCTGATCAAGAAGGTAGTGCCGCTTCCTAATCCGGCACTTTGGGCCTCCACGCTGCCTCCATGAAGTTCAACCAAATGCCTTACGATTGACAGGCCCAAGCCAAGACCGCCATGAGCGCGCGTAGAGGTGGAATCGGCTTGACGGAAGCGGTCAAAGATGAAAGGGAGAAACTCCGCGCTGATGCCTTGCCCAGTGTCACTCACACAGACCTGAAGGGCCGCGTTAGCTCGTTCGACTCGAACTTCAACCCTGCCGCCTGAAGGTGTGAACTTGATCGCGTTAGCGAGGAGATTCCAGACTACCTGCTGCAAGCGACTGGAATCACCCAGTGTGTGACGAACCGACGGATCGAGCGTGACCTCCAACTGAATGCCTTTCGAGTCAGCAGCCAACTGCACGGAATCAATGGCCGAATTGATGACCGAGGCCACATCAACTGGCCCCAGGTTGAGGCGAAGCCGGCCCGTGATTACCCGCGACGCATCCAGAATATCTTCGATCAGTTGGGCCTGTGACTTTGCGTTGCGGTCTATCGTTTCGAATGCTCGCGCCATCGTGGCTTGATCGAGCCTGCCGCTACGCAGCATATGGGACCAGCCCATGATGGCGTTAAGCGGAGTGCGAAGTTCATGAGAGACCGTGGCCAGAAATTCGTCCTTCATGCGATTAGCGCTTTCCGCCTCAGCTCGGGCCATCTGTTCGCGCACCAGCGAAGCTCGCAATTCTTCCTGAGCTTCTTCCCGTTGCCTGATCTCAGCCTGGAGCGTTTTTGCTTTCTGCTGTAACTGAATAATGGCGCGGAGGCGGTCGTCGTGGTTAACCAAATCGGCGTAACCCTCAGCCGGGATCACGCGGGAGTGGGCTGTACAAACGCCAGTCAGCGGCTGTACAAATTTCTCACCACTAAACCCGTTCATTGGGTACGCGCAGAATAAGGAAAAGGAGTAGTTCTTCTGCAGATCGCTCCATAGTTCTTCCAACCGGATGGCGGCTGCGTAGTTGCCCTCCGCCCAGAGGAGCGCGACCATCTCGCCGAAAGCTCTTACACAAGTGCGGCCATCCGTAACACTCTCGATTACATTTCCGATAACTTTGTTGAAGCGCCTCGGTTCGGGCGATCCGTCCACCATAAACTGCGAGAGAGTTTCCGCCGCATCCAAAGAAACATATTGACCGCGGGCCTTCGCGCTGATTAAGTCCAGCCCGTTAGCCCGCAACAACTCGTCAAGACCTTCTCGATGAGCATCGGTCGCCACAACCAGAGCACCGTCACCCGAGTTAATGGCCGCGCCGATGAAACCGCTCAGCGAGTTCAGCAGAAACGCGTCCGCTTCGTAGAACTGAACAAAGTGTTCAGAATCACTCATCCCACGCCAATCCGTTTGCGGCGCAAGGTCCCACGGGCTGACGTCATCAGGGTTGCCCTGAAGAATCTCAGAAACAGCGTTCCCGTCCTGGTTTTGGTTGATCAAGAGAGCCTCCCTGGACTACCGAAGAATAACAGTTCGAATAACACCTTATCGTCGTCGAAAGTACGGCCACCTGCGCTCCGTTCAGGGGGACAACCAGCGCGGTATTCTACCTAGCCTCTGCTTTGAAATCCAGTAGTGAACTCGCGGAAAGTTGCATTCTTTCCGTATTCGACGGCCCTGCTGATCAAAATTTCTGTGAGGTGTACCCGGGAGGTGGTTGCTTAGATGGCCCGTTTGGATCTGCGGGCACGTCCCGCTGACAAGGAGCCCACTGTTACAATTGCTTGCTTTTTGGTGCTGCGGTTCCTCCGACTCTGCGTCCCGTTGACGAACGTGAGGAGGTCGCCGGGTTGGCAGCTAAGCACCTGGCACATTTTCTCGAGAGTCTCGAAATTGATTCCGAGCGCTTTTCCTTTTTTCAAACGCCAGAGCGTAGTGTGGCTGAGTCCCGTTTCCTTCGCCAACCAGTAGAAGGTTCGCCCCAGCGCCTCTAATTGCTGATCGACCTTAATTTCAATCATAATCACCCCGTGAGACTATTTACCACATACGAGCAATATTGTCCATACAAGATATATTCTGGAGTTGACATATAACCCCAGCCAGCGTAAGCTAGACATTGTAAATGGGAGCCGCGGCCCTGCCAGGGCTGAGGGCTGGGAGCCAGTTTTACCGGGGAGGGGGAGGGCGGATTGAAAGTGTCCGCCCTTCATGTGACGAGCGAAGCGCTCTACGTGCAACGCTTAGATCCGGGTTCTTACAATCCATGTTATACTTTTTGAGCCGACTGGTTGTCTGTTCTTTAAGAACCTACTCTCGACATCAGGAATTTGCGCGAAACGCGCCCCCCTCCTTGTGCCGTCTGTTGTTTTTGCAAAAAACGTCGACTAGCGCCCAAGGAATCCTGATGCTCGCCGCACATCCAAACAATTCGACTTGGGCGAGCCGCAGCGGCCGAGGTCCAGCGCGCTCAGAAACCTTCCGCCACAGGCGCGTGCGCCGAAGTGGAGTACTCTTAGGGAATGGCAATTAACACCTTGTATGCCTTGCAACGCGCCAACGGTGACTGGTTCGCGCTTGACGATCACGGCAGGTTTCGAGTGCCAGTCTTTCATAGCACCCGCGAGGCCATGATAGCGCGGTCGCGGGACACGGGAATGGAATGCTTTAAGCCGGTGGCGCTCGATGAAGCTGCGTTTGTGAATCTAACAACGACGGATGAAGGAAAGGCTTGCTTCTGGCTCGTGGGCGATCCTTCTATTAATCTGAGCCGCGGTCGGGCGCTGGATCATGCTCAGCTCGCCCTGATCCTGCGGAATGGTAACGAACGACGGAGGGAGAGCGAGGTCTCATGATGAGGTCAGGCCGCCCCTGCGGAGTGAGGCCTCTGGGTAATTAACTGCCGAATTGTCATACCTCAGCTATGAGTTGGTTGCAATTCGCCGTCGTGGTGGGCTCGGGCGTCCCACCACTGTATTTACTGCTCGCGCTGTTGTAGTAACCCTGTGATGGCGTGGGCCAACTTTTTTGATGAGAACCGAACTGAAAACACTATGGCTGTAACACACAAAGCAACAAGAAACGATTTCAGTGATGTTGCCAACGAAGGGGTCTGGCCAGGAATCGATTCAAGGTTCCGGCTGATTATCGTAGCCGGCTTGCGAACAAAGCAACTACTACATGGCTCGCAGCCACGCATTGAGACTGACCCGCTCAGACGAAGAAACACTACCATTGCCCTCGAAGAAGTAAAGCGAGGGTTGGTGCCTTTCACGGTCCCGGCTATGAAAGTCAACGGCGGAGGCTTTGATCGACCTCTGAGTGGAAAATCACAATCGATAGCGTAAAAACGCCCGTATAGCGCCCACATGACGATGAACGGATTACGAGTCTATTTCAAGCCCAATGGAACGAACCTGCGTAACGGCCAAGAGGTTTTCTATAGCCGACGCGGGAATGGCCCCTATTATCGCTGGCTTTATGAGGAGACGGCGGCCCAATGGCGCGTCTCACGCGTGATCGCGGCAGACTTCACGCCGCAATCGCTAGCTATGGCCAGTTGGAAGGCCGTGCCGGTAGCGTTACAAACGAGGTTGGGTGAGCATTACCTGGAGTAGGGTAGACGCGTAACAGGTAGTAGACGACCCCCATAAACGAAAGAATCTTACAACTGAAGGAAAGCGATTATTGGTCACTCAGCCCACAATCAATCCGGCTATCGAACAAAACCCGCCTAAACTTTCCCAGCTGAATTTGACCCATAGCTTGCTTATCGTGAGCTTACACGCCAGCGGTCTTTTAGGCTTGTGGTTCTGGCCTCGCTCAGTTGATCTGGTCCTGTTTCTGGGCCTGTACCTCGCGACGACGTTCGCCATAGGCATCGGCTATCACCGCCTGCTTACGCATCGAGGCTTTGTATCGCCTCGTTGGCTGAGACGCTTGCTCGCGTGGACGGGCGCCGCCGCATTGCAGGGTGGTCCGGCGCGTTGGGCGGCGATTCACCGTCGTCACCACCAGATGGCGGACAAGCATGGCGATCCTCATTCACCACTCAGGGGATTTTTGCACGCGCATGTGGGCTGGGTAATGACTCGCGACGCAAGAGAGGGAAGCGATTACCGGGAGATTGTGCCTGACGTTTCCGGTAGCGATCCCTGGTTGCGCGTCTTGGACTACAAGATTCTGTTCGTCATGCCCTGGGTGATTACCGCGTTGTTTAGTTTTGCGGTCGCTGGCTGGCGCGGGGTCTTATGGGGAACAGTGCTGAGAACTTTGACCCTGTGGCACCTGACGTGGTGCATTAATAGCGTCTGCCATGTGCTGGGAAAACGCCCGAACATGACTCGCGACGAAAGCCGGAACGTGTGGTGGCTGGGGCTCTTGACGCTGGGAGAAGGCTGGCACAACAACCATCACGCACGCCCGGCGGCGGCAGTGCATGGCTGGCGTTGGTATCAGATTGATATCTCTGGATACGTGATTCGACTGATGGCTCGCTTAGGCGTGATCCGGAACGTCGTGAGGGAACCTCAGATCTAGCCAGCACGACGTTCGTGTTCGTGCAGTCCTGCATCGCTTTCGTCTTCAGCGAGACATGAGCGAAGTATAGTAGCCGGTGATGCCGTTTAGAACATACTGTACCGCCAGCGCCGCCAACACGATTCCCATTACGCGGGTGGCAATGTGGACCCCACCCTCGCCCAGTAGGGCCATGAGCCGCGCGCCCAGATACATAGAAACGAAAGCTACCAGAAACACCAGGGCGGACGCCACAGCGACAGCAACCAACCGTCGTGGATCGCCGTTGACTTGGGAAGTAAGCAGCAGAATCGTGGCAATCAGACCCGGACCTGAGAGCATCGGAATTGCCAGCGGAAAAACCGAGATGTCCTGCCCCATGGAGCCGCGTTCTCTACCGTCGGGAGCTTGAAGGCCACCACGCTGTCCGAACAACATCGGCATAGCCGTGGCGAAAAGAAGGACGCCGCCACTGACCGCGAAAGCGTGAACCGTGACGCCCAGGTAGGAGAGGACCGCGCGACCTGCAAGCAGGAAGAAGAGTGCGACACCGAAAGCAATCAGCACTGCTCGAATCAAAATCCTGCGTCGCCGCGCCGGCTGTTCATCCTTAGTGAGAGCAACAAAGATGGGCACGACGCCCGGCGGGTCGACTACGACTAGCAGAGTTACAAAAGCTGCCAGCCCAAATCGGATGAAGTCCTGATCCATCTGAAGTCTCCGGCCACGACAATAAACTGACGCCTCAGGTTGTGCAATCTGTCTCTTCACGGAAGTTTAAACGCCCGCGGTGTCCGTGTGCCGCTTAAACGCCTTTCCTCTTCGTAGCTTCCTGAGCTACACTGGTCTCGTCTCCTGCCTTCAACAAAACCCCTGTCAAGAAACGGACGGTTTATGCAGTCCAAAAGGTTTATGTTGTGTGTGGTCTTTTGCCATCTGCCTGCTCTCGACCTAGCTAAGGGATCCGCAGGCCCCTCCAGTGACGGAACGGCCGCACGTGTCAAAGTCTGAGGCTGACTACCCCAAATGCCAAGCGAGTGGTCCGCGAAAAATACGTCAACCCACCAGGACCACGTCATTGCGCATGTGCTCGGCGCAACCATGATCGGTTATTTCATTCACGATGAAGCTTTGTACGTCCTGCTCGATATCGGATTCATTTGGATAATCCATTTGGACGGCGGAATGGGGTTACTGCCCCATCCGGTAGCAGTTGGTGAGTTGGATGCCGACGAAGAAAAACGATCCGAGATTAAATCTGACATCGAGCTGCTGCTACGCGAGGGGCTTCGCGCGGAGGGATTAAGACAGCTAACTCATGCGCCGGTGAATTGTCTGATCGAAGAGGTCACGTTTCACACAAGGGATGATGAGCGAAGGCTGTTGATTGCCGGCGAGGAAGACACGCTGGCGGTAGATACTTCATTGAGTTCCGCCGAGATAAAGATTGAACGGGTATAGCACGTCGGGAAGGTAACTTTAGGCATTCAGAGAAATCACTTAGCCGCGGATATACGCGGCAGAACGCGGATCCGAGCGAAGGCCAAAACAAGCGAAACAACTTACTCAAGGAATTTTTACTCAAGGAATTTGATTAGTCCTCTTTTCTGATCCGCGTTCATCCGCGTAGATCCGCGGCTAAAATCCGACTCTTGAGAGTGCGGCAACAAGGCGTCGCGCTCCAAAAATAGATGCGCCGCAGTTATGAAAACTGGGGCGCTCTGCTGATTTTAGGTTGCGGACTCTATCCGCCGCTGACGATAATCTGATTGTCGACCTGCTTCACGCCCGGTACCTTCCGGACCATCTTTTCAAAATTAGATTTAAGGCCATCGCTCCCTACAGTTCCGATCAACGTTGCTTTGCCGTCCAGTACCGAGACAGTGATCCCCAAGGGCGAGAAAGTGGGATCTTCTAGAATCCTCTTGTCTATCTCATTCTGGATGGCAGCATCATTCGAACCGCTTGAAGTCGAGCCCCCCGTTGCAGGTTGGGTGATGATGATCGGCACTTGCTGCGCTGCTGGCGGCGCCTGCTGAATAATCACCGGCGGTTGCTGCTGCGCAGGCTGCTGGACAATGGTCGTTTGGGGCGGTGCGGTTTGCTGCGCCGCGAGATTGTCGTTCGCTGTATCAGTTGTCTGGCCGCTCATCAGGAACAACACAAGTATCGTGACTAGCGCGACTGCCAGCACCACGATCACGCCCACCGTCGCTCCGGAGATACCTTCGCGCTCCGGCGCTCGGACCGATTCGGTTTGTGTTACTTCACGCCGGGCTGTAGGCGTCTCAACAACTACCCTACTTCTTTTCGACTCTTCTTCGTAAGTCATCTGCTTCCTCCTGTGATTGAGTGCGGTCCAATGCTCAGGACCCATGAAACATTCAGTTCGGAACTCGACTATATTGTTGAACACTCATGTGCTCTGTACCAACAGAGCAATCGGCATTCCCGCGGTTAGAAAAAGTGACTCTTGCTTCATGGAATGCAAAAACGCTGCCGGATTGAACAGGTTTGAGTAGGGCAAGTCCTTGAGACTGTCCTTCACCGGCTCTAGGTAATCCGTATGATTTCGATTCCCAGCCTTGGGTCTCGTGGTCAGATTGAGACACCGCTCTCAGAGCCATAAATCGCAAATCGCGAATCGCAAATCTGATCACCGAGGCACTAGGTAACGCATTGGCGGACTTCCCGGCCAGCGTGTTCTCTTCCTGTGTTGAACCTCCTTCTGGAACGCAGTCCATTGTCATAGCGTCATTTTCGGAGTTCCCAATTCTCAATTTACGATTTAAGATTCACGATTTACGATCCACGATCCACGATTCGCGATTCACGATTGACAGCCGATGACTACCGCAATTGTTTACCACCCGGTGTTCCAGGAGCATGACACCGGCCCCGGTCATCCCGAGTCTCCCTCACGTTATACCGTGGTTATGGACGCGCTGCGTTCAGAACGTGAACTCTGGCCTAAGCTACTCGAGATTCAGGCGAGGGAAGCAGCACGTGGTGATGTTCAGGCGTGCCATACGCCACAGCACTACAAGACAGTGGAGCGAGCTGTGAGCGAAGGCATTGGTTACCTGGACTCCGACACTGTGGTTTCGATGCGCTCGATGGATGCAGCTCTGCGGGGCGCGGGAGCGGCTTGTCAGGCTATCGACGTGGTGATGAGCGGCGAAGCAACCAATGCCTTTGTTCCGGTGCGTCCTCCCGGTCATCACGCCACAACCGAGCGCGCGATGGGCTTCTGCCTCTTCAACAATGTCGCCGTAGCGGCTCGATACGCGCAGAACCATTATGCAGAGATCGAGCGCGTGGCGATTGTCGATTGGGATGTGCATCACGGGAACGGAACGCAGGGTATTTTTTATGACGACCCCACTGTCTTCTTTTTCTCCATGCATCAATATCCATGGTATCCAGGGACCGGATCGCGCGGCGAAACGGGCGTGGGTCGCGGGAAGAACTACACGCTGAATGTTCCAGTGAAAGCTCAAACGCGGGCTGGGGAACAGAAGCGAATGTTCAACGCCGCGCTTGATGAGATAGGCTCGAAGTTCAAACCTGATCTCGTGATCTTGTCCGCGGGTTTTGATTCGCACCAAGGCGACCCGCTCGGTCAACTGCTGCTCGAAGACGAGGATTTCATGGCGATGACACAGGCGGTGAAGCAATGGGCGGGGAACGCCTGCAAGGGGCGGATCGTTTCGTGCCTGGAGGGTGGGTACAACCTGGGGACGCTTGGTCAAACGGTCGTCACTCACGTTACCGAACTATATAGAGATTAGTAACCAGAGCGCTGACACCATTCCCGCCCGCCAGACCCGGATATAAGTTTGAATAGAAGCGTTACGGTGGAGTAAACTTAGGCCCACTTAAACCGTTTCGGGACGCGATGCCTAAGGGGTTAGGTTGAGAGCAGCTACGAGTTTCTGGCCACTCTTGAACCAGCCAATCGGTAAGCCGCAAGGCAAGCTAGTCCCGGCGCTCCGAAACCAGAGAGGGCAGACACCTCAGTTTCGTCCTTCCAGGAGAACAAAGCGTCATGCCAGACCTTGAAATTACTTGCACGGAATGTGGAAACCCCTTCCCGTTCACCGAACGCGAGCAGGAGTATTACAAAGAACGCAATCTGACTCACCCAAAACGCTGCAAGCCCTGCCGAGATGCGCGTCGAGCTAACTTTGGCG
>JBPCMM010000205.1:0-14047 GCA_051002255.1 Pyrinomonadaceae bacterium | reverse complement strand
ACTGGTGGTTCGCCTATCCTCTGGCAACATCTCTTCTGGTTCTTTGGGCACCCTGAGGTCTACATCGCGATCCTGCCTGGCATGGGCGCTACTTCGCACATTCTGGCCACCTTCGCCCGCAAGCCCGTCTTTGGTTATCGGGCAATGGTCTTTGCAATCTTTGCCATCGGTCTCCTGGGATTCTTTGTGTGGGGCCACCACATGTTCATCAGTGGCATGAGTCCGTATTCAGCAATGACTTTTTCGATACTGACGCTGTCCATAGGTGTGCCTTCCGCGGTCAAGACGTTTAACTGGCTGGGAACACTCTGGGGCGGCAGAATTCGTTTCACTACCGCCATGCTGTTTGCGATTGGGTTTGTTTCGCTCTTCGTAGCTGGAGGAATCACCGGCCTGGTGCTGGGGCAAACGTCGCTGGATCTTCCAATGCACGACACGTATTTCGTGACCGCGCACTTCCACCTGGTAATGGGCGTGGCTTCAATCTTCGGCATGTTCGCGGCGACCTACTTCTGGTTTCCGAAGATGTTCGGACGTCTGATGAATGAAAGTCTTGGGAAGTTCCACTTCTGGATAACATTCATCGGTGTCTATTGCATCTTTGTCCCCATGCACACCATGGGAATCGTTGGTATGCCCAGGAGATTTGCGCAGTTTACGGAATACGAGTATCTCAAAACACTACATCCGCTGGTGGTCTTGGTAACAATTGCGGCGATCACCACCGTGTTGGTCCAGATCGTGTTCTACTTTAATTTGATCTGGAGCATCTTCAAGGGCCAGAGGGCCAGCGAGAATCCCTGGGATGCGACCACGCTCGAGTGGACTACGGCTTCGCCGCCGCCACATGACAACTTTGCCGGCCACCCGCCCGTGGTTTACCGCGGCCCATATGAGTTTGCCGTGCCGGGAGCTGCTGATGATTTCGTGATGCAGACAGAACCTGAGGTGATTCAACAATCTGTCAGGTCAGGTAGGGAGGGAACCAGTGGGAATGGCCACGACGGTCACCGGCACTAAGCCGCTTACAAAGAAAGGCAAGAGCCTCGGTCGCGGACCGGGGTTTTCCGGCGGGAATGGTGGCTCGCGCAAGCGCAACGGGCACGACGGACATTTCTCCCAGTTTGAGTCGTCCGCTAACCGTTACCGCATCGGAATGTGGGTCGCTCTGGCGGCGATCTTGATGATGTTTACGGCGCTTACGAGCGCTTACATCGTGCGCTCTGCTTCCAGCAACGACTGGCGTCCCATCGCGATGCCGCAGATTCTGCTGCTGAGCACGGCACTCATAGTCGCTAGCAGCGCCACGATTGAGGCGGCGAGACGGAAACTAAAAGCGGGGTTTGATAGTTCTTATAATCGTTGGCTCATGGTCACCACTGCTCTGGGCGTCGCATTTGTAGGTTCGCAGTTGCTCGCATGGCGCCAGCTGGTGCGGCAAGGGGTTTATGTCGCCAGCAACCCGCACAGTTCCTTCTTCTATCTTTTGACTGCAACACACGGCGTTCACTTGCTGGGCGGTCTCATAGCACTCATTTACCTGCTGTTGCGCACTCGCCGGACCGAGCGAGATGAGCAGGCCCTGGCAAAGCAGCACGCGGTTGCCGATGCCGTTACACTCTACTGGCATTTTATGGACGGTTTGTGGATTTACTTGTTTCTGCTCCTGTTTTTTTGGAGGTAACCACGCTCGATCTAGAAAGCACAGACCAGAGTCTGTGCACTTTTTGGAGGTGACAAGTGAGTACTGAAGCCCGCGCGGAACGTTTTCCGGCAGCCGATTGGGATGGTGGTGTGTTCCCGTATCGAGTTGGCCATCGCAAGCTGGGGATGTGGTTGTTCATTGTCTCCGACTCGCTCACGTTTTCCGCGCTGCTGATCGGTTACAGCTATCTGCGCGCGTCCAACGTCTGGCCCACGCCTTTTCCGTTCTATCCCAGCATCGTTTTTTCCTCGGTGATGACTTTTTGCCTGTTGTCATCGAGCTTGACGATGGTGTTTGGCGTCTCGGCATCTAGTCGCGGAGAAAAGACGAAAGCGCGCAAGTGGATCCTGGCGACCATTTTCTTTGGTCTCGCGTTTATCATCCTGCACCTGATTGAGTGGAACCATTTATACAGCGAGGGACTGCGACCGTTCAGTCTACCTGCCGAATGGGTTACCAGGTACGCAGCGGCGGATGGCACGATTCCATCACCGCTTTTTGGCGCCACCTTCTTTACCATCACCGGTCTGCATATGTTCCACGTCTTTACCGGCGCCATCTATCTGGCAGTGGTGGCAGCCAGGGTTAACAAGCTCAAGCATGAAGACGTCGAGATCAGTGGGCTCTATTGGCACTTCGTCGATCTGGTCTGGATGTTTGTGTTTCCGTTGATCTACATCATGTCAGTTGACATCAGCGCGCACTGAGACTTTTGTCAGAACCGGCAGCGGTAGCGACCGGGTCGTGGATGGCGTAATGAGAGTAAAGGAGAGAACGCTTAATGAGCGCACACGCTGAAGAGCGCGAACACTTCGCCGGCAGTAACAAACTGTTCACCTCAATCTGGGTTTGGTTGTTGGTGCTAACTCTGATCGAAATCGTCCTCGCTTACCGGCCGATGGCCATTCATTTCATGCTGACGATCCTACTGGGTCTTTCCATAATAAAGGCTGCCCTGATTGTCGCATACTTCATGCACATGAAGTTTGAGCGGCTGAGCCTGATTCTCACTATTGTGCCGATGCTCGTGATCTGCATCTGCCTCTTGTTTGTTTTTTTCCCTGATAGCTTTAGATCGCATGATCTTCGCTATAAGTTCAAGGAGGCGCCGCCCGAGCCGGCCGCTGAGAGCCATTGATGAAGATTGTGCGAATAGCAAAGGGATTGCTGGTGCTGGGCCTGCTTCTGGCGGCTTTTCTGGCGCTCGAGATGACCGGCCTTGCGCAATGTTCTATGTGTCGGGCCTCACTCGCTGGGTCAAACAATCCTTTTTTTATCAGGAACTTCAATATCGCAGTGCTGGTCCTATTGACGCCTCCGGTGGCAATATTCTGTTCGATCTTCGTTGTTTTAAAGCGGCATCGGACACGCGAGAATCACGCGACCGATCCTGACTGCCATAAGCCATGAGTCTGGCGTTTGGGATAAGCCATTTATTCTCCTTGAGCAAACTTTCATCAGCGATCACGATCTACGAATCCGCACGAAATAACACGAAGGCGACTTTGGTGTATATTCGTGTTGGTTCGTGGATCGTTTCCTTTTGATTCAGTGAACGCTCTCCCGTCAGAACGTCGAGGCAGGAGGCTTTTGACTGAGGACGCTGATTCCAGACTCTACATTATGTCTGACGATAACCCGCTGGCGATTGACGTCGAGACGCGCACCACGCGCGGTCGTGCTTGTCCGCGTTGTGGCGGCAAGATTATTCCGTCGGATCGAGCGGTCTATCAGAGCAGCGGGGATCCCAACGCGCTGTTTGCAATCTGGCAGTGCGAACGATGCGGCTATGAGGAGATGTCGGAACGACCTAAACCTCCAGGCAAGGCGAAGCATTAGAAATAACCAGGCCACACAACTTCCGATAGTGGGTCAGTATGATTACGGAAGTTTAGAGTTCAACCTTTAGGTTGCCGTTGCGCGGCCACAAACTAGAATTTGAACTCTAAACTGACCCACGACACAACTTCCGACAGGATAGACGCGCCGCATACAAGGATAACGATGGCCGCAAGTGAGGTGAGGCTGATGAAGAGAGAACTTGGGCTATTAAATGTGATCTGTATCGTATTAGGAATCGTGTTTGTTGGCCTGGCGATCTGGACCGCGCTTTTTTCCCCACAGTTCTTTACCACCGACAATCTCTTCTTCATCTCGGTTTGCCTGGTTATGGCCCTCATGTTTTTGGCTAATCCGCTGCTTTATCTTCAGTCGGAGGGTCGCTTGCCAATCCCTTTTACAAAACGATCCCCTCGTCCGGAAGTCGCTCAGTTGGCTGGCTCTGGACCTCCCTTGCTTGATGCCAAAGGTCGTGCGGTGCCGCCCGACGTGAAATCCATGATGGCCAGGATGAAACAGCAGAAACCAGAAGACGTCTAGCAGAGATGCGGTGTCCCCGCGAGGGCAGCCCGCGAGGAGCTGCTAGGGTTTTGTTCTAAACGTGGACCAGCTTACAAAAGAAGTCCTGCGAAGCTTCGCTGCGTGGAAGAAAGAAGCGCTGGACCTGCACACCTTGTTTGAGGCCGGCGGTAATGATCCGGAAGCACGCACGAGGGTCTTTGATATCGTCGAACGATTGGTGAAAGAGGGATTGCTTGAGGAACTAGGAAATGACTTCTATTCTCTGACAGAGAAAGGAAGACAAGCCGCCGCTGTTATTAAATGATAGAAAACCGCTTTGAGTTTCGTGATTTTTCGTGTGATTTCCTAGCACCCCACGAGGATCGCCTTCGGTCGACAAAAACTGGATCCACGAAATAACACGAAGCGCACGAAAAAGACTGTCAAGTCAATTGAATGCCTGAATACATTTCCTACCTGCCTCATCTAAACGCCATCTTGAACACTACCAGCACGCTGTTTTTGATAGCGGGCTACCGTTTCATTCGGGCCGGGTTGATTCGACCGCACCGAAACTGTCAGATTACGGCCTTGGCAACCTCGACCTGTTTCCTAATTTCCTACCTGACTTATCACTACTATCATGGCGACACGCGTTTCCTGGGACAGGGAATCGTTCGGCCTTTTTACTTTGCGATTCTGATCACGCACGTGATCCTCGCCATTGTCATAGTCCCTCTCGTTTTGATAACGGTCTACCACGCGGCTCGTGGGGATTTCATCCGGCACCGAAGGATAGCGCGCTGGACGTTGCCGCTGTGGCTTTATGTTTCGGTGACCGGCGTAATCGTCTACTTGATGCTGTATCGCATTTATCCTTCGCAGTTGTAGGGCCGGGCCTCCGTTTTCCGGCGGCAAAAACAGAGGCGCCCTCGATGATCATTTTCCATTTCTCAATTGACATTTCGCATTTGGCATTGTGACTTCTTGTTCGTCTCCGTTCGTGTGATTTCGTGGATCGTCTGATCTTTCGGCCTAGCAAACGATCCACGAAATAACACGAAGCACCACGAAATGAGATTGAGAAAAATGACAAGTGAAAAATGGAAGAAGAAAGAAGAACTAACCTCTGAGGTTTAGATGGCTTTCCACGGATGACCGGCAACGGCAACAATTCCGAAGTCAAGATCGCGACCTCTGAGGTGAAGCGGCTCCGTGCCTCGGGTCCCATCCTGGTTCTCGCCGTCTTGTTTGTAGCGGGAGCGTTTCTGACGTGGTATTTCACCTGGTTTGGCCGTGAGCTGTCCGATGCCGACATCTCTCAGTATCTGGTTGATGAGAAGCATCCGCGCCGCGTGCAGCACGCACTGCTGCAGATTCAACAGCGCCTGGAGCGGGGCGATCCCACCGCCAAACAGTGGTATCCCCAAATCGTCGGCCTGGCCGGTCATCCGGAAACGGAGTTTCGCCTGACGGCTGCATGGCTAATGGGTTTCGATAGTAAGTCTGAAGAATTTCACCAGGCGTCGTTGAAGCTGGTGCGAGATCCGGAACCGATCGTGCGCAGAAACGCGGCCCTTGCCCTCGTGAGATTTGCAGATCCAAGTGGACGTTCTGAGCTCGTGGCGATGCTTAGTCCTCATGTTGTGACAGCGACCGAAACAGGCGAGGTGGCGAGCACTTTGAAGGAAGGAGCCGCGCTCGCTCGTGGGACTTTGCTCGCTCGCATCACTCAGCTGGACAAGAGAACAGTCGAAGTCAGGTCGCCGCTATCAGGAAAGTTGGAGCGCATCATCGCGACTAGCGGATTTAAGGTCGTACGCGGCTCGGCGATAATGACGATCAATTCGGATGAAGACAGTCTATGGGAGGCGCTGCGGGGCCTTTCATTAATCGGTGAGCCGCAGGATGTGCCGGCTATCGAAGCCTACGCCCAAGGCTCCGTTGCGTCGACGGATCGCGTAAAACAACAAGCGGCCTTCGCAATAAAAGCCATTCAGAGTCGAGCGAAGCAAAAGTAGTGTTCCTAATTCGTGATCAGTGCGGCTCAGAGAGCACGACCCACGAAATTTCACGAACTAACACGAAATCCTGCTAGCGCCAGTTCGTGTGATTTCGCGGATCGTGTTTGTATACGCCCCCAAAAACAACACCAAGAAAACTGCGAGGATACCCCAAGCTCACTAGGGACAAGAAAGCTGCTTAGTGTTTGACCCGATAGGTCACCTGCACACAGCCGTTTTTGAAGGGTTTGCAACTCAGCAACTCCAGATCAATCTGACGCTTCATTTCGTAAAAAACGGGAATGCCCGAGCCCAGCAAAACCGGATGTATGTTGAAACCGATTTCATCAATCAGGTTCGCCTCGAAGAGTGTTTTTGCGAAATCACCACCACCCATTACGCAGATGTCTTTGCCTTTCTGACCCTTTAACTTTCTTACGAATGCGGCAGCATCCTTCTTGATGATCTCGAAGTCTGCCTTTTTGCCTGGCGGCAGGGTGCGCGAGAATACGTATGATTTGATGCCCGGGTAAGGGTTGCTCTTACCTTTGCTGCTCATCTTAAGCGCCACTTCGTAAGTCTTGCGGCCCATCACAATCGTATCGATAGTCCTCCAATAATCCTTCATCATTGACGCCGCTTCGTCACTCCACATGAGCCAATCAACAGTGTGATCTTTGCGGGCAAAGTGATTGTCCAAACTGCTTGCGCCGCCGAATGTCACCTTTCGCATTTCGATCCTCCTTTCCTAAACGACACCAATTTAGTTTACGAGAGGCCGGGGTGTCTTGGCGTTTTTTGATATTAACTGCGAGTTAGCCCGTCAGCTTACTCTGTTAGTCATCAAATCGGTTGTGATGTAATATGATTTGAAAGGAGGTTCGTATGAGATCAGCCGCCATAGCTACTCTTTGCGGTCTTTTCTTCAACATTGGACTTGTCCAAGACAATCCAACGCCTTCTCTTCAGCCCACCCCACTGGAAGCGTTCGCCGGGCAACCTACAGCATGGGTCACATGGTCCAAAGAGGTCGGACGCATCGAAAGCGCTGAAACTCGTGTGGTTGTCACCGCCTTGGTCGTTGAAGATACGGTAAAACCTCCTCATCGAATGAGTGGAATTCGGATAGGACTCACCAACCAGAACGCAACAGACCAAGTCTACCTTGACGGGCCTAAGCTTGAGGAGCTGAAGAAGGCTCTGGAGGAGATTGGAAGGGGCATAGAGAGTTTTCGGAATGAGCGGGGAGATTCCCCACTGCGTTATCTTGGCGCATGCGAGTTGCGGCAGCCGCGACCTACCGTCCACACTCTAAGCGCTGCGTATTACACTGCGCCCGATTCGTCAGGCCTCTCATTGTCTGCGTTCAAGGGACAAGAATTCAGGTTCCCTAATCACAGGCCGTCAGGGTTGGTAGAAGCAATTGGCCGAGCAATGGACGAACTCAAGCACCATTGACGAGGATTCAGAGTGTTGAGGCTGCCTAACAAGCGGTTTCAACCGGACGCGCAATCGGATTGCCTTTTATCAGCGCGCTGGTTAACCGCAGCGTTAGACGCGGTTAGGTCTCATCAGCGTCTGGCAAACGCCCGGTGAGGTCTTCGTGGTTTTGCGAAACTGTTTATAAAAGCGACTCAGATCGTTGTAGCCGACGTCTTGCGAGACGTTAATTATCTCTTCCCCCTTGGCCAACTTAAGAGGTGCGTCGGCCAGTCGCAGTTGGTGGAAGTAAGCGCTGGGGCTAATTTCGAAATCACGTTTGAACTGACGGGAAAGATGTTCATGTGAGACACACAGCCGCTGGGCAATGCGCGAGATGGATGGATAACTGAGATAATTCTCATCAATCAGCCTTTTAGCTTTGATCGAAAGCAAAGATGGTCTTGAATTCATTTCCACTGATTGATGGTTCTCGCCGAGTCTAACAATTTCTAGTGCCTGCGCCACACCTGTCGGCAGTTCGCTGCACATCGTTTCAAACATTGTCGGAACCTCGGTGAAGCCAGTGGGCAAAGATTCGGTCGCGGCAACTCCGACAACACGACCTTTTGCATTTTCGACGGAGGGCTGCGAAATGGTGAATGGAGGGTATAGAACCCCAAAACATTTTGTGGTTGCCCGGACCTTCCTTGTGCCATTGATAAAAACAACATCGCCAGCCTTCAATTCATAAAGTTCGAGCAGCCAGGCCGTGCAGGTGATAACTCTAACCGCTAGCACGCCGTGAACTTCCAACTCATCCTGAAACAAGTATGCGCCGTCTGACAAGAAGCTCGTTTTGCGACGGGCTATTACCACACCCGCATCAGACTGCAGTTGAAAATATGATTTGTTTGAGTTGCGTAGGTTCTTTCGCATCGTGCTTATTTCGATCCGGTAGCCGATCTAACGATCGAGGCCGACGCGCCGCATTGGATCAGCGAGATGCTGATCGGAGCGCAGGCCATCAAAGATCGGATCAACGTTGAGTAAAACCAGATGATCAGAATGTTCGTCGTAAGCTTCTCAAAACCAGACAAGCAACCAAGCGCAGACTGCCCATTGGCAACCTGTTATCTATTAGCTGGCGGGCGGAGCAGGCGGAGCGTCAGGAAGAGAGATCCCGTGAAGACCTTCCCAGTCTTCCGTCGGTACCATCTCGATTGCATCCCACGGACAGCCGTCGAGAAACGCTCCGTCGGGACCTTTGCTGATGCACTTCTGGCAACCAATGCAGAGATAAGGATCAACTTCGATGCGCCCGAAGGGTGGGTGATCTTCGTCGGGCACCCAAAACATACACGCCTCGATGGGACAATACTCTATACAGGCAGGTGATCCGGCACATCCGGTGCAACAGTCTGTGGTGATTGCCAGGATCCGCGGTTTCTTCCTGCGCGTCGCCTTTCCGTCACCCTCCGACATGGGCCGGTGTTTATCTACGATGTCATACAAGCGGTTTCTCCGCGGGGCACTCTATATTCCGATCTTCATGCCGACTCTAACATAGCCTTGTTGATTTCCTCAACGATTTGTGTCAGTTACCCGTTTCGCTTGAAGCCGTGTCGAGACAAGCGTTAAATGGGATAAATCTGAAAAGGAGCGATCAAATCATGGAAGCAATAGCTGGTATCTTTGACTCACGCGCAGACGCCGAACGCGCTGTTTACGGACTTCGTTCCGCAGGGATTGCAAACGACAGGATTGCCTTCCTGACGCCCGGGACAAGTGACGAAAAGGTTGAGTCGGCGGTGCCTACCACCGAGACCGAACAACCGGGAATGGGCAAGGCGATGGGCGGAGCTGTCGGCGGTGCGATGGGAGTGGCTGGAGGGGTTACGCTTGGTATGGCTGCAGCAAGTCTACTGATACCTGGCGTGGGACCTGTGATTGCCGCAGGTATTATTGGGGCCGCGATACTGGGAGTTGGGGGAGCTGCCACGGGAGCAGCCGCCGGCGCTGCTCTGGAAAAGGAATTGGCCACGGGGTTATCGCGTGACGAGTTGTATGTCTATGAAGACGCGTTGAGACAAGGGCGGTCCGTTGTTGTTGCCTTTGCCGATGACGAGGACGCGGATGAACGCGTACACAATGTGCTGGCCCAGGCTGGAGCTGAAAGCATCGACGCGGCGCGCGAGAGTTGGTGGCTGGGCTTGCGCGCTGCCGAAGAAGAGCAGTATCAAGCGCAGGGTGGGGACTTCCGCGCTGATGAGGTAAGCTACCGCCGCGGTTTCGAAGCGGCGTTAAATCCTAAAAGGCGAGGCAAGTCCTACGAAGAGACGGCCCCAGAGTTGAACGAGGCTTACCGGGAATCAGGCACTGATGATGCCTTCCGTCGCGGCTACGAGCGCGGTCAGCACTATCAAAAGACAATAAGGGAAAGCGACCAGAGTTGAAAGAACTGCTGCTCAACCTGGCTGTCTTTATTGGCATTCTGGGTCTTAGCGCGGTCATCACGGGCTGGTTCGCGCGCACAATGTATATCCGCTGTCTGGCCTGCGGAACCCTTAATGCCAGACGGCGTACGAGATGTCGATCTTGTGAACGCGATCTTACGCGGCAAGGTCCAGATTCGCATCCCTGATCAAATCTAAACATGTCACACAACCCCCCAACTGAGACTCCGCCCGAATGGCAAACACCTGCGGAGCAGACCAACTACCGCGAAACACCCAATTACGTCGAAACAATAGCTTATGCAAAAAAACTCGATAGTGCTTCGCCGCTTATCAGATACCGTTCGTTTGGACATAGCGGAGAAGGGCGTGAGCTGCCGCTCTTGATTGCATCCGAAGGCGACATGTTCACGCCTGCGGTAGCACGAGAGGCAGGCAAGGCGGTAGTGCTCATTCAGGCTTGCATTCATGCAGGCGAGCCCGATGGGAAGGATGCCGGTTTCGCTTTGTTGAGGGACATTGCCATTAGCAAAACGCAGCCGGGGTTGTTGGAAAATGCAATAGTACTTTTCATTCCCATTTACAACACCGACGGGCACGAGAGATCGAGTCCCTACAACCGCATCAACCAGAATGGCCCTGTCAATATGGGCTGGCGCGCCACCACTACTAATCAGAATCTCAACCGCGACTACATGAAGGCTGATACGCCTGAGACTCGAGCCTGGCTGGCTCTCTGGAACGAATGGAACCCCGATCTATTCATCGATTGCCACGTTACCGATGGTGCCGACTATCGCTACAACATCACGTATCACTTTGAGCATCACGCTGGGATTGCGCCCAGCGTGCTTGCCTGGCAGCGGAAGGTGATAGACGGAAAGGTGTTTCCCGCTACCGAAGACGCAGGCAATGTTGTCTCTTGGTATCTCGAATTCGCGGACAACCGAGATTTTGGGAAAGGCATTCGAGATTTTAATGGTAGTCCCCGCTTCTCGACGGGATATGTGCCCTTGCGAAATCGTGCGGCTATTCTTATTGAAACGCACATGATCAAAGACTACCGATCGCGGGTCATCGGCACATACGATTTGCTGAGATTTACGCTGGCGGAGGTTAATCGCGACCCCCAAAGTCTTCTTGACGCAGTGCGCGAGGCGGACGAACAGACAGTGGGACAGAGTCGCGCACATGATGCCGGGCGCAAGCTTCCTATTGATTTCCAGCTGACTGACAAGACGATACCATACCGCCTGAAAGCACTTGAATATCGCACTGAACCGAGCGACGTTTCCGGTGATACCAGAGTAGTGTTTGGACCGAACCCACTCGACGTGACTGTGCCGATGTACAACACCTTTCGCGTGACGAAGGAGGTTACTCGGCCGCTCTCTTACATTGTGCCGCCTCAATGGAAAGAGGTCATCGCAGTCTTAAGAACACACGGACTGCGGCTAGAATCTAAGCCAGAGGCTACGACAATGGACATTGAGAGTTATAGGTTTAGCGAGGTCAACTGGCCCGCTGGCCCATTCGAGGGTCGGTTCATGCCTAAGTTCAAAGTCGAATTAATTAGTGAGCGCCGAACGTTTCCTCCCGGATCCGTGATTGTCCCGCTAGACGACAACCTGGCAAAAGTTGCCATCAACCTTTTGGAACCGGAAGCACCGGACTCATTGGTGGCCTGGGGATTCTTCAATGCGATCTTCGAGCAGAAGGAATACGGGGAGAGCTACGTATTGGAGAATCTCGCGCGCCAGATGATGTCTGAGAATCCTGCGTTGAGGGCAGAATTTCTCCAGAGGCTTGAGTCTGATCCGGAATTTGCGTCCAGCCCCAGTAGCCGACTCCTGTTCTTTTACCAGCGATCACCTTACTGGGATCCTCACATGAACCTGTATCCAGTGGGTCGCGTCATGAGTGAACTTTCCTCACTTTGAATGGTCAGTTCAAGGTCGATCCTAACGCCTCTCAAGCGCTGGGCTAGTAAAATATCACCTTGCATTTTGTTCATCGACGAGATTGATGCTTTGGGCCGTCGCCGCGGACGGAGCAGCGATTCCGCTTCAGCAGAGCAGGCCAGACTTTAAATCAACTCTTGATCGAAATGGATGGTTTCGATCAAACCAACACCATTGTGGTTATCGCATCGACCAACCGGCCAGATATTCTGGACCAGGCACTAACCCGTCCCGGCCGTTTGATCGTCAAATCACGGTCAACCTGGCAGGGCTTCAGGATGGACGAAGAGGAGCGCTCTCGACCGCGGTGCATGAAGCCGGTCATGTGGCGGTAGGCTTGGACGCCAAGCATGGCGACCCGATCCACAAGGTTTCAATCCTCCCAAGCGGACAAGCTCTGGGCTTTACACAGTCGTTGCCTGAGCGAGATCGCTTGATGAAAAACGCGAGTACCTGGAAGATCAAATTGCAACGCTTCTGGGAGGACACGCTGCGGAGCAAATCCTTCTCTCCACCATGACAGCCGGCGGCGGCTCAAACGACACTGATGCGTCGCTGTTGGAACGCGACACCGTCGACTCCGATGAAATCCTGGAATGTTTTGCCAAGCAAGACGTGACGCGCGGGCAGCTTAGGATTTACTTCAACCATAGGTGGTTAGTGGGCAAGCGCATCGGGATGTTCAGCCACCTCTTTAACGGCCCGGCTTCGGCCTCGTTTCGTCACCACACCGACGCCCGCGAAGATTAGAAGGCTGGCGATAAGAATTCGTGAGTTGAAGGTCTCTCCCAGGATCAGCGGGGCGAGACTAAAAGCGATCAGCGGTTGCAGATATATATAGGTCGCCACCGTGCTGGGCGTTACTCGTGTCAGCGCCCAAGCATTCAGATAGAACGCCGCGACTGTGGGAACCAGGATGATGTAGATCACTGCCAGCCAGACGGTGACGGGTGCTGTCTGCAGATTGTCACCGCTCAACGCGTAAGCGCCAACCGGCACTGTGACCAGACAACCGATACAAAACATCCAGCTAATCACGTTGAGCGCGCCGTAGCGTTTGAAAAGATCCCTTGAGACTGCGATGTAAGTGCCATATAAAAGGGAACTTGCCACAATCAAAAGGTTTCCTGTGTTTGTTTGCGCAGAGAAGTCAGCTCGGAGAGGGTCAACCAGATAAATGACTCCGCTGGCCGCCAGGGCAATTCCCAGCGTGCGCCTCAAAGATATTCCGTCATAGCCAAACGCGATACTGACTATCAGCGTGAACACCGGAATGGTTGTTCCTAGCAACGTTGCGTTGATCACAGTTGTCAGAGCCACCCCTTTAACAAATAGGAGTTGATTAAGAGCGACTCCTAACATGCTGCAGAGTACCAGCCAGGCAAGATCGCGCCTGGGTAATTTACGCAGCTGCCCTAGCTTGGCTTGTAATAGCATGAAGGCAACCGCGGAACCCGCCACTCGCAGCGCAACCAAACTGGTACTAGACATCGATCGCAGCGCTACCTTGCCCACAATCGGCCAGGTGCCAAACATGAGCTGAACGCCAATCAGCGCGAGGTGAGGGGTGAAGCCTCGATCTCTCATTTGGGGTTTAGAGTCCATCGTGTTAAAGAAAAAGGATCGGGCTGATCCCGATCCTTCTGTTCTTAGTCGAGACCCCTGCAACTGGGCAGCCGACCCTGGGGAAGTCGCATGCTTTACTAAACAACTAGGTACAGGGGATTCTCGAGAATCTTCTTAAATGTCTGCAGGAATTTCGCTCCGGTGGCGCCGTCGATCACGCGGTGGTCACAGGACATCGTTACGCGCATCATCTGTCTGACTACAATGGCGCCATCGCTCACCACAGGCTTGGCGGACATAGCGCCGATGGCAAGGATTGCGCCTTCAGGCGGATTGATGACTGCGGTAAACTCGTCGATCCCAAACATCCCAAGATTGCTGACAGAAAAGCTTGCGCCCGTATACTCCTCAGGCCGAAGCTTGCGGTGGCGTGCGCGCTCGGCGAGCTCGCGCACCTCTCTGGCAATGGCGCTCAATGAACTTCGATCAGCGGAACGAACGATCGGAGTGATTAAACCGTCTTCAATGGCAACGGCCACGCCAATGTCGGCACGTTCGTAGTACCTGACGGTCTTATCCTGAAACGATGCGTTGACC
>JBPCMM010000204.1:0-3926 GCA_051002255.1 Pyrinomonadaceae bacterium | reverse complement strand
AGAACGAAAACAAATGACTAGATACTGCACGAAGTGTGGCGCGACCAACGACGAGAGCGCCCAATATTGCAATACCTGCCAGGCTCCACTAATGCCCGTAGGCGGGGGCTACCAGCCAATGCAGTCTGTGAACCCGGGACAGATGACAGACTGGAAATCTCAGGGTGCAGACAAGAAGCTCGTTGCCGGCATATGCGGAATCTTGTTAGGTGGATTCGGGGTTCACAAGTTTATCCTTGGCTACACTAACGAAGGGATCATTCAGATCGTTATCACCCTCGTGACGTGTGGAGTCGGCTCCATTGTCGGCCTGGTAGAAGGAATCATCTACCTCACAAAGTCTGACGAAGACTTCGTCCGCACATACATTCAGAACAAGAAGGGCTGGTTCTGAATTCCAGATTGAGTTGTTCAGCTTATTGAGGTGCGACTGTCGTGCCTCTTTCGCTAAATTCCTCACCCGCTAGCAAATTCCTAAGCGCCAAAGGTGCGAAATGTAAAAGCCCAGGGCAAACGCCCTGGGTTAAGGTCGATTAGTTTGGAAGCGCTGAAGGCGCGAAATCACGTGGTGTCAACCGGACGCAGTTGCACCGCCTCGGACATCATTTCGCGCCTTCAGCGCTCCGAAAGGACCACGAGACTACCTGGGCCGATGGCCCCAGGCTTTCGCATTACGCACCTTTGGTGCTAAGAGCCTGACTTTCACACAGCTTTGGTACGTGATAGTTTTCTAGCTCATGGTTGTTGATGAGATAGTCAATCGACGCTTAAGCGTGTTCCTGCTTTGGCTGACCATCGCCGTAGCCAGCCTTGTTCTTTTCGTGCTTGAGCCTGGCAAGTCGGCTTTCCTTCCCGGCTGTCCTTTTCGCGCGTTGACCGGTTTTACCTGTCCGGGCTGTGGTACGACGCGTGGGCTTCACCAGTTGGTGCACGGCAATTTGGTCGCATCCTTTCAGGTAAATCCGTTCTTGATCCTGGCGTTGCCTTTCCTCCTGTATGCGCTGCTGAGCTACACAAACACGGTGCTCCGCGGAAAGCCGATTAAAAGGAACACTCTGCCCGCGAAATACATCTGGGCCTTGTTTGGATTCGTGCTTTTCTTTTGGGTCTTTCGCAACACACCCTTCTATCCTTTCGCCTCGTAGAAAGCAGTAGCCGCTACTGCCTGTGGTTGAGCTGCGGAGAGGAATGCAGTGGGTGATGTCCTAATTTGAGAGTTTGTTTGGTTGCAACAAACCATCCACGAACCACACGAACGAACACGAAATGTTGTTAGTGACTTTTCGTGTTATTTCCTAGCACCCCACGCGGGCTGCCCGCGTGGGGACTCCGCGTGGATCGTTCTTGATTTTTCTTACCTTCCTCAGTGGCGATGGTTCCCGACAATGCTGAGATGATCTACTGGCATGCTGTCGCCCGCGTCAATATGGGGCGAGTAGATGAGTCGCTGCCGCTGTTTCGCCGCGTGTTTGCAATGGACCCAAATTGGGCCACATTGACGCCGCGTCTGCCCAAGTCCGGTCTGTTGCCAGATGATGCCAAGCTGATTGAACGGATACTTTCGGTATTTAAGAAGTAGAGCGTCCGACAAAATTCATGAATCACTAAGCGTCCCGGCCCTTACACCAACCTAAGCTAGCGTTAGACACGATCCACGAAGCCTCACGAATGGACACTAACGAGGTTTCGTGTCGGTTCGTGTGATTTCGTGGATCGTTTTGGTCGGTAGAAATTGCTCAAATATCAAGAACCCGAGGTTTAGCCTTACAGCACATAGAAGCACTAAAAACGGAATGAGGCGCCCCTCTCCTTTCTTTTGCGCTCATCACTGCTCTGTTATGCTTCTCATTCCGCATGTCCGACTCGAATAACTTAAAAGAAAGGGTGCGTGCGTTTTGGCAGGCAAACCCCTGCGGAACTAAATTCGCCGATGCGGCTCCGGGAACGCGACGATTCTACGAACTCGTAGAAGATCACCGCTACGGGAAGGAGTGGCACATCCCGCAGGCTGCCGAGTTCGTTAGGGCCGAAGGTCTAAAGGTACTCGAGATAGGCTGCGGGCTTGGCACTGATGGTGCCCAATTTGCGAAGGCCGGAGCGGACTATACCGGGGTAGATCTGACAGATGCGGCAATTGAATTGGCCAAGAAGCGGTTCGACCTGTTCAATCTTTCGGGAAAGTTTCAGACCGCAGACGCCGAGAAACTCGATTTCGCTGACGATTCATTCGATCTGGTTTATTCGCACGGAGTGTTGCACCACACCCCTGATACCGAGAGTGCTGTGAAGGAGATCTATCGCGTACTGCGGCCCGGCGGGCGAGCGGTCGTGATGCTATACCACCGCGATTCGTACAATTATCGAGTGAACATTTCCCTTCTTCGCCGCGCCGGAGCACAGCTGTTGAGATGGGAGTCTGGAGTTAATTTGGTCCACCGGTTAACTGGAGAGTCGCTTAAATCTCTTCGGCAACACGCCACGCAACTCAAGAACGAGCAGCACAGCTATCTCGAGACTGATGAGTTTCTAAGTCAGAATACGGACGGAGCAGGGAATCCCCTGGCGCGCGTTTATTCGCGCGGTGAGGCGCGCCAGTTATTCAATGATTTCGCCGAGATCGACTTGCGCACTTACTTTCTGAATAAGCGTTGGGTGCCATTGATTGGAAGCGTCTTGCCCCGTTCGCTCGAATCGAGGCTTGCCTCTCGCTGGGGTTGGCACTTATGGATTTATGCTAGGAAATAGTCGCTTTGGAGGGCGCCGACAGAGCAGCGACGAGGGACGCTTGGGTGTACCGCTTACGTAATTCCCATTCGGGATCCAAAGCGGTGTCGCGCTCCGCTTGCCACCGCGCTCCAAAGTGGTGAGTGGCAACTAAAAACTGCATCAGCTTAAACAAGGTTTCCTTCGCAGACCATCCGAAATCCATTTACGATTCACGAATTTCGATTTACAGTACGCCCATGATTAATCTCAAAGTTAACGGCAAACAGCTCAACGTCGACGTCGATCCGGACACGCCTCTCCTCTGGGTGCTCCGGGAAACGTTGGCTCTGACCGGAACCAAATACGGCTGCGGCATGGCCCTCTGCGGCGCGTGTACGGTACATCTCAGCGGAGAAGCGATTCGCTCGTGTGTAAAGCGAGTTGCTGATGCTGCCGGCAAAGAGATCACGACGATTGAAGGACTCGCTCCCGACCTGAGTCATCCCCTGCAGAAGGCCTGGATCGAAGTTGACGTTCCCCAGTGCGGCTATTGTCAGTCCGGTCAGATCATGAGCGCGGCAGTTTTGCTGACCGAGAACTCGGCCCCGACCGACAAAGACATCGACGAAGCCATGACCGGCAACATTTGCCGATGCGGCACCTATTCGCGCATTCGCCAGGCCATTCATCGCGCCGCAGAAATGAAGAGGAGCACAGCATGAGTGCAACGGAAATGAAGCGCCGCGATTTCTTGAAAACGGGCGCAGCCCTCGGTGGCGGTCTACTACTCAGTCTCTACGTGCCGGAATGGATTCTTGCCGAGAGTGTTTACGAAGCGACGCCACTAACTCGCAATATTTCCACCTTTGTCCCCAATGCTTTCGTGCGCATTGGCACAGATAACATCGTTACGGTAATCGTTAACAAGTCAGAGATGGGCCAGGGCGTCTACACGTCTTTGCCGATGATGGTCGCCGAAGAACTCGAGGCTGACTGGAGCAAGGTTCGATACGAGCCGGCGCCAGTGGACCAAGCTTATGCTCACCCCGTGTTCGGAATTCAGATGACGGGCGGCAGCACGAGCACGGCGTCGGAGTGGGACCGGTTCCGCCAAGCGGGAGCAACAGCGCGAATGATGCTAATTGGCGCGGCCGCGAAAAACTGGAAAGTCGATCCAGCCAGTTTGCGGGCCGAGAATGGTCATGTGATTAATCCGGCTA
>JBPCMM010000203.1:0-12606 GCA_051002255.1 Pyrinomonadaceae bacterium | reverse complement strand
TCGTCGCCAATCTCGGCCACGATTGGTGTGAAGCTTTTGTCGCCCTTGGCCACGTCGCGGAAAAACACGGCGTTTCCCTTCTTGCCTGTGCCGCGGTCAGAGATTGTCAGGATGGCGAAGCGCTGATCATCGGTCGTCTGAACGATGTGAAATCGCTCCGAATTCGCTTTGTCTTCGTAGACCAGCTCGTCCTCCGCCTGCGTTGTGCCTAGTTTATGGAAGAACACCTGATGATTCTCGTTCTTCGAAGTCAGCTCCTTACCCTTCTCTGGCGCGGGGTATCGGCTGTAATAGAAACCGTCACCGGTCCAGGCGGCGCTCGAGACTTTGACCCACTCCAACTTGTCGGACTGCGTTTTCTTTGCTGGCACATCCAAAACAAAATACTCCTGCCAGTCAGAGCCACCCTTCGAAATACCGTACACCGCCATCTTCCCGTCTTTCGAGAGCGAGAAAGTGCCTAGCCGCGACGTCCCATCAGCTGAGAATTTATTCGGGTCGATCAGAACTTCGGGCGTGCCATTTAAACCCTTCTGGACGTACCAAACGCTCTGATTCTGCAGCCCGTCATTCTTCGTAAAAAAGAAATACTCACCACGGCGGGCAGGAGCCGAGTATTTAGGGTAGTTGAATAGCTTCTCCAAACGTGCCGCTAGTTGGCCACGAAAGGGGATTTTCTCAAGATACGCGAAGGTCACTTTGTTCTGCGCCTCCACCCATGCGGCCCTCTCGGGTGAGTTGTCCTCTTCGAGCCAGCGATAGGGATCCGAGACAATGGTGCCGTGATAGTTGTCGACATGCTCGATCTTCTTAGTTACGGGATATGACAGCCTGGGATCGGAGGAAGAAGCATTCTTCGTAGACTCAGGGGTTGCGGCCGAGAGCTTTTGCCCACCCTGCGCGCCCGCAAGGGGAGTAAGCTGTGAAAGCGCCAGTGCGGAAAGAACCAAGGTGATCAGGGCAAACGGCAGGTAGGGAACGGCTTTTTTCATGCAAACTCCTCTCTTTCGTTAGAACCAAACTGTGAACTGAATTCGGGGATGGTGAGGCATACTGTAATCGACTCGTGTTCAAAAGTGCAAAGCACTGACGCTGCATTGCTGAGGACATTTTCTGTTGCCTCAGTCGTTGCAAGGAGTATGATACCGCCTCGCCCCCTGACAGTTGCTTTTACGGCTAAGCCCACGCTTTATTTGGGATCGCGAAATGACGTGTGCACTGAAGCTTTTTAGATAAGGAGCATCATGAAAACCACAGTTCGCATCAAGTTGATGATAGGACTTGTCCTTGTACTTGCAGTCACGGCCTCCCTGCTCGTCGCCACAAACGCCGGTGCGCAAGATCGATCAAAACCCGCACCACCATCTTCGTTTATGCCTGTGATTGAAGAGCCGTTTGAAGTCGTTTTGAGACGCGACAAGGCGAACAAACCGCGGGTAATGGCCGCAGCAAGGCGTCTGCTCGAGGAGCGATATGACTTAACCAGGCGCGTCGACCCTAACACTAAGATGACACGAGGGAAGGCTGTCCCCGTCGGGCCAACAGCGCGCCTAAAAGGTGGGGTGACCTGGGAACAACTAGGCCGCATGTCTCCGGAAGAGATCAAGGAGAAGAACCTCTTTCCTTACCTGCCCCTTCCGCACGTCAACCACCCGGTGGGTGGCATGATCTTCCCCGACATGCACATCAAGCTTCAGCCCCGGCTGGAACGCTTCGACATGGACTTCGACATTCCTGAACATTTTTTGCCGGAGTTTCCGCCGGCGATCTTTTTGACGACACGGCCGGATCTGGGTGACGTTTCCAAAGGGCAACTGGTAACCGTCAACAACTTCTACGAACTGTTCAATGGCATTCTGAATCCAAAGCAACTCGACGGGCTGCGACTGCTCGTAACGCAGTTTCCCCAGCAACAATTCAACGCGACCGCCGATCGCAAAACCGAGCGGAATGACGGCATGCAGGGTGTAGCCTGCCTCGATTGTCACGTTAACGGTCACACCAATGGAGCGGCGCACCTCGTCGGCGACATACGCCCGCAGGAGAACCGGCGGCGAATCGAAACCCCGAGCTTGCGCGGCGTGAACATTCAACGGCTGTTTGGCTCACAGCGCGCCTTAAAGACGGTTGAGGACTTTACTGAATTCGAGCAACGCGCGGCTTATTTCGATGGCGATCCGGTTATAGCGACAAAGAAAGGGATAAACATTCTCGACCGCGGGCATCAGGTGCATGAGATGTCGGAATTCCAGGCGCTTATGGACTTCCCGCCTGCGCCAAAGCTCAATGTGTACGGGCGTCTCGATCGCAAGAAAGCTTCCGCAGCCGAGGCGCGGGGCGAGGATCTCTTTTTCGGCAAGGCAAATTGCTCAGCTTGCCATACCGCGCCCTTCTACACCGATAATCTGATGCACGATCTAATGGTCGAGCGCTTCTACAGGCCGCGCATGGAAGGTGGAATGATGATTACGAAGCAAGGACCAATCAAGACCTTCCCCTTGCGGGGCATCAAGGAGTCGCCGCCTTACCTGCATGATGGACGTTTGCTGACACTGGAAGATACGGTGGAGTTTTTCAATCTAGTGCTTGAGTTGAATCTAACGGCGGCTGAGAAAGCCGATCTGGCCGCATTTTTGAAAGTGCTGTAGCTCAGGAGCAGACGGCATGAGGCAAATGAGCCGCGGATTTGCGCGCGGATGAACTCGGATCAGATAAAACCAAAATAAGATCAAACGAGTTCTAACTTTGGCTTATGGTTCGGTATCCCGCTTTCCGGATTCGCGTCATCCGCGTTAATCCGCGGCTCATCTACCGTCTGTCCTCCTGCCGTCTGCCTCCTGCCGTCTGGCCTCCTGCCTACGGCTGCCGGTCGCTCGTATTCGCATAGCGAATCCTCACCTGAAAAGCGCCGCCGTTATCGCTATAGTCATCATCGTTGATGGCCAGGAAGAGACGCCCGTCCGCGTTTGCAGTGAAGGTCAGTTGACTACCAATGGGGAACGGCTGACTGATCTGGCCATCCGCCATGCGAATGAAGCCTATGAGAGCGCCCGGACCAACCGTCGGCACGGGGCGCGTGCCGATAATTGACCCAAAGCCGCTAGCGCGACCGCCTTCCGGTCCGACTTCCCCGATCCTCCTTCCGGCGATCACTCGGCCCGAAGCAGTAAACGTCAACTGGTCGCCAACTCTCACATCAATACCGCTGTCGACGCCCCGCGCCGTGCCTGGGACCTCAACTTCCAGTTCCCGCGGTACGCCTGTACCAACTCGCGGTCGGCGCGGGCGCACAGTTCCAATGCGGTCACGCCGACGGTCGGAAATATTGTCGTCATCCGTTGTAAGATCGCGCTCGCGGCGAATCTCCACGGTAAATGAGCCTCGTGCATCCGTGTAAGAGCCGCGATTTGCGGTTAGGTAGAGGCGTCCGTCCCGGTCTGCAACAAACTCGCGCGAGCTTCCGATTTCAATAATAGGCGTATTGAAGTCGTTTCCAATTACCCCAATGAGCAAGCCCTCAGAGGCCCGCGGTAAAGGTGCCGTGGGATCTGTTTGACGTAAGCCATCAGGCGTGATCCTCGTGCGACCGGCCAGGATTGTGCCCGAAGCTCTAACCTGCAACCGCTCGTCCCGTCGCACGTCAACGCCGGTGTCAATCCAATTTGGTCCTAACGTGACCTCGACCGTGCGGAGGTCAAAGCGGAGATCGTCGAGCGAACGCCCTTCAATCTCAACCCGGTCAACTTCATTCGGGCGGAAGTACTGTATCTCACCAGCCCCCGCCGACGTTGACACGCCGGTTGTCGTGCTTCGCGGTAAGCCAACTCGGATAGCAAAACGTCCGTTGATGAAGCCAATCAAGGTACCTTGCACGGTGCGTCCATCACGGAGATAGATTGTATCGGCAGCCGCAAAACTGACGGTCAGCAGTACCATTACGAGAGCCCAAGCTAGTTTTTGCATATCGGCTTCCTTCCTTTAACATCCCACACCCGGCGGCATTCGAATTTTACTAATGAGGAACTTCAGCACGGGGGTTCTGCTTGCAAACCTGGGAGAAGCGGGGCGAATGGGTTACTCGCGATTTGGAAGCTCAAGCTTAACCGTTTCAGAAAGGGCGAGCAAGCCGCGCAAGGTCCAGGTACCGGTCTAGTTTGGCAGCAAGCAGCGGCGTGCCATTCTGCCTACAAAACCGCGCGCTCGGACCGGGGCAACTCAACCAGCGCCGGAGGCGCGGCATAAGGTAGCCAGAGGCAAGCGGCTTTGCGCGCTGGCCCTGGATCAAGTTCCACAAACCCGCCCGGAAGGGGCGAGTCATCACCAAACGCGGGGCTCGTCGTATTCAGTCGCGTCAGTCTCAACATAGATTCAGTTTGCGAGGTTCATTACGCCCTTTCAGGGCGGTCGTGTTACTAACCGTTACCCAGGGGCGGCGCGAAGCGCCTGCTCCTGGCTACCCTCCGTCGCGCCTCCGGCGTTAGGTGGATCATTTTTCTTATGTAACTCTTGCGAAGTCTTCACCACCCTGAGGAGGTAAGCTATGCAACTGAACGAAACGCAGAAAAGAGTGATACAACGGGTAGTGAATGTCTTTGAAACGGGCTCGCCTGATGGCGACTATGCGAGCATCTCAATCTATAAAGATGGTCCACACGATATTCGCCAAATCACTTATGGCCGCTCACAAACAACTGAGTACGGGAACCTCCGACAACTCGTCGAACAGTATGTGGGGGCGGGCGGGCTGTTCAGCCGGGAGTTGCAACCCTATGCCAGCAAGGTGGGGAGTACGCCCCTTGCTCACGACGCTAATTTCAAGAATCTTCTCAGGAGGGCCGGCAGGGAAGATCCCTTAATGAGAAAAACGCAAGACTCATTCTTCGACCGCGTCTACTATCGTCCAGCGATGAAATGGGCGGACGCGCAGGGCTTTATGCTGCCGCTCTCCGCACTAGTAATCTACGATTCTTTCATTCATAGCGGGTCGATTATTTGGGTGATCAGGTACATGTTTCCACAAAGTCCACCCTCCGCAGGCGGAAACGAAAAAGCCTGGACCAAAGCGTATGTGAACGCGCGCCATAGATGGCTGGGTTCGCACCCCAGGCCGCCGGTTCGTAACACCATCTATCGCACGCAGTGTTTTAAGAACGAGATTCAACGAGGCAACTGGGATTTGAGTCAGTTGCCGATAAACGCAAATGGCGTAGAAGTAACTTCCTGATTGCATAACATCGACTACACTGGAAGGACAACCAAGATGAACCTCAAAGGACGAGCTTATTAGTGAGGACGAACCGCACATCGTTTGCAAACCTCTTGCCCTGGTGTCTTCTGCTCCGTTGCCCGGTCTGTGGAAATGCGTCCATCGTTAAGGCCCTCTTTAAAATAAGAGCTCACTGCTCTTCGTGCAGGGCGGTCTTCCAACGCGAACAAGGCTTCTTTGTCGGAGCCATCCTGGTGAATGTAGTCACGACCGAGTTGGTAATCCTGCTCGCCTATCTGGCTTCCCTACCTGTCATAGATGCCCACTACCAATTCGTGCTGGTCGTGCTCTTTGTGATAGCCGTTTCGTTTCCAGTTGCGTTTTACCACCATAGTTGGAGTATTTGGCTCACCTTCGACCATTTGGTGGAGGGATTACCCAAGCTCTAAGGTCAGGAGGAACCCTGTCAGAACGGCGAGCCACGGTCCGATCTGCACCGGCTCTCAGCGGACCCTGCCAGAACAGCGAGCGGCAGCGACCTGATCTCAAAGGTAAGCATACAACCCGGTCGCTTCGCTCGCGGTTCCGACAGGCCGTCCTCTGGCTGGAAATGCCATTCGCGTAAGTGGTATTATGCCAATAATCGATAGGGCCTGAGGCCTATTGCAATAATCATGTTCAATCGACAGCCTTCGCATCTTTGCCCACTTGAATCTCGCGCGAACCTCTTCGCGGACTAGCTAACTCTCGCCGAAGTCTGGGTCCCACGGTCCGAAATCTCAATCTTCGGGCCATTGCCGTTACAGCGCTCGCAAAAGAGCGACCCACTTACTTAAGGAGAGAACCTATGTCCAGCACAACCATGGCCCCACCGAAGCGCCCTGAGATTAAAACCGCTCTTCCCGGTCCCAAAGGCCAGGATATCATCAGGGCAGACGCGCAGTTTGTAACCCCCTCCTATCCGCGACCTTCTTTCAAACTTGTCGCGGAGCGTGCCCAGGGTGTCTGGGTTGAAGACGTAGATGGCAACATTTTTCTCGATTGCAATGCCGGCGTGGCGGTCTGTTCCACCGGACATTGTCATCCGGAGATCGTGGCGGCAATCCAGAAACAAGCCGCGGAGCTGATCCACATGTGTGGCACCGATTACTATTATCGCCACATGCCCCAACTCGGCCAGAAGCTTGACGAGATCGTTCCCGTCCCTTCGCCTACAAAAACACACTTTGCCAACAGCGGGACTGAAGCCGTTGAAACGGCTTTGAAGCTGGCGATGCACTCCACCGGGCGCGAAAAGTTCATCGCGTTCTTCAACAGTTTTCACGGGCGGACACTCGGTTCGCTTTCGCTGACTTCTTCGAGGGCGGCCCAGCGAAGAGGTTTCAAACGCCAGGCGCTCGACGTGGTTCACGTTCCGTACCCAAACGAGTTTCGCAATCCCTTTAATGCCGCGGATTGCGGCGATGGCGGCGCCGGTCAGGGAGCGCTCACTTGGATTGAGGAGCGCCTGTTTAAAACGACGACCCCGCCCGACGAGGTCGCCGGCATTGTGGTGGAAGTAGTGCAAGGCGAAGGTGGTTACGTTCCGGCACCCCGAAATTTCCTCGAAGGTTTGCGCAGGATCTGTGATCAGCACGGGATCCTGTTGATTGTCGATGAAGTGCAAAGCGGGATGGGCAGAACCGGGAAAATGTTTGCAAGCGACCACTATGATCTAAAGCCTGACATTGTTTGCATTGCAAAAGGCATCGGCTCTGGCCTTCCCATTGGCGCCTGTGTCGCGCGCGCGGATTTGATGGATTGGAAACCGGGCGCACATGCCTCCACCTTTGGCGGCAATCCTGTGTGCATTGCAGCCGCGCTAAAGACTATTGAGCTGCTTGAGGGAGGTTTGGTTCGAAACAGCGCCGAAGTTGGGTCCTACTTGAAAGCCGAGCTGGAGAAGTTGATGAGGAAGTATGACTGCATTGGTGACGTGCGCGGCATGGGTCTAATGATTGGCGTCGAGTTCGTGGAAGATCGAACGTCAAACAAACCCGCTCCGGAGCTTCGAGATCGGGTTGAAGCAGCCTGTTTCGAGCGTGGCCTGGTGATCCTTGGGGCCGGCACCAATACGATTCGCTGGTCGCCGCCGCTTATTTTGACAACCGACAACGTTGACGTCGCGATCGAGATCTTCGATGAGGCGATCGCCGCTTCAGTCTAAACCGGAGGAAGATTCTTGAGAGCCATGCAATCGAGCCGTCCGGGTCGACAGGTCGTTAATTCAACCCCAGGATTAATTTGTTAGTTGCAGCCTTAAATTGTGAGCTTCTACCAAGTAGATAATGTGTCTTATGAATCTGAAATTGCACATCTATTTGAAGTTGCTTATCAGGACAACATCGCTGGTTAAAGTGCCGCGCGAGAGGGCGAGTTGTTTGCCATCGGGCGACCAGTCGAAATTAAATATGCGATCAGTCTTGAAGTCGGTCAGCTGCTTTGGTGAGCTGCCATCGAGCGGCTGGCTCCAAAGGTTCGAGACGCCGTTTCGCGTGTCAATATAGGTTAAACCGCGCCCGTCTGCCGCCCAGCGAATCGTATCAAGGGCACTTCCAAGTGAAATGAATAACTCAATATTGAATATCTTGGTCGGTTGCCCTCCCTCAAAGGGGATGACTGCGATCCTCCAGCTTAGAGGCGCTTGCTCACGGTAGCTAAAGGCGACCTGTTTCCCGTCGGGCGAGACCTCTTGCGATCTCGCCCAAAAACTTTCGTCAGTTAGTTGTACAGCTTCGCCTCCATCAATCGGCACTTTCCACAGAGTCGGCGTGTCGGAAAGGCGTGTATAAACCACCCACTGACCATCAGGCGAACACTGCGGTAAGAAATCGAAGCCACCACTGGTTAGTTGCTTCGGGTTGCTGCCATCAATATCCATCCTCCAAATAACAGGAGTCCCTGAGCGATCAGAGGGAAACACGATGTAACGGCCATCTGGTGAGACTGACAGGCCATCGTCACGAGCACTGATTGTTAATTGTTTTGGATTGCTGCCATCTGCTTCGATGATCGATACGTCGTTCGTACCGCTCGCACTTGAGCGATAGACTATTTTCCCATCGGGCGTCCAAACAATGCCTCTCCAGCCGTCGTACTTGCCTACGCCCGATGTGATCTGTCTGGCGCGGCTGGCCTCACCGCCTGGCACAATCCAGAGATTGGAAACTTGTTCTATCTGCACCGTGACCAAAGCACCGGAGTCTGCCGTCAGACTGAGGCCGCCATAACTATTCAAGTCATTGGTAATCCTACGTGCCTCTCCGCCCGGATATGAGAGCTGCCAGATTTGCGGGGAAGCCGATGATTGATCCTGCGCGATCATCACCAGACCGCTCGCATCTGAAAGCCAAGCCAGTCTTCCTATTTGCTGCCATTTCTGGGAAGAAATCACTCTTTGACTTCCGTCCTCGACGCGCACCTCGATCAGCTCAAAATGTACACCGCCGGTCACATTTCTGGACGGACAGACGATTGTTTTCCCATCGGGTGACCACGTTGGCACGGCAGGCCTGAACTGGTTGGGAGATTTGCGCGTGGCAAGCTGCTGCTCTCCAGTGCCATCCATGTTCGCTACCATCAATGAGCTCCCTCCTTGACCGAGATAACGCACGAAAGCGAACCGTTTGCCATCGGGCGAGAAAGTAATGGAGCCGCCTATATTCACTAACAGCCTTCTCGAAGCTCCTCCCAACACGGGCACTTGATAGAGCGCACCTTCAAAATTATCGCCCTTCTCATTCACGGAGTAGTAAACGTAGTTGCTATCGGGCGAAAAAGTTATTCCCCTATACCCAACCCCGGCGGGCTGAACGATCTGCACATTGCTGCCCGTTGCAATGTGTCTCATCCAGAGGCTTCTTTGTCCGCCATCTTCCATCACATGAACAACGTACTTGCCATCAGGCGAAATAGCCGCGTTACTAGCTTTGCCTGTGTTGGTTAGCCGCGCCATCCTCATCGCTTGGAAGGAGAGTGGCGGCTTGCTCCGATTGAGCAGTTTGTATATGCCATAGCTGATGCCTCCGAGCGCCACGATGCTGACCAATGCGACCAGTGCTGCGCTCCGCTTGTGGTGTTTGATCTCGCCGACCAAATACTCAAGGCTTGAAGTTGTGTGAATCTCATTGGCACCGCCGGTGCGCGCCGTTGTTAATTCCTGCGGCGTGACTGCCGCTCGCCCACTCGCCGTCGTAAGTACACCGCCGCCCGACTCCGGCGACGCCGAGCGTTCCATCTCAGCCTGCACTTCCAGCCGCCGCTTGAGTTTACGCAGGTCAACTGCCATGTCTTTGATCGTCTGGTAGCGCTCCTCCGCGTCCTTCTCAAGCGCCTTCATCACGATCTTGTTCAACTCTTTTAACTCATCCGTCGCTTCCGGCAAGTCCTCGATGAGCGGCGCGGGCTGCCTTTCAAGTATCGAGACCATCACATCACTCGTTGTCGCACCATCAAATGGCCTCCGTCCTCTTATCATCTCGTAGAGCACCACGCCGAGGCTGAAAATGTCGGTGCGCTCATCAACAGCGAGTCCACGTGCTTGTTCGGGTGACATATAACTCACTGTCCCCATCACTATGCCGGGACTTGTCCCGAACAGTGTTGAGGCATCGGAATCTGAATGCTCTCGCGCGGGCGATCTGTCCGTGAGCTTAGCGAGTCCAAAATCCAAGACTTTCACGAAGCCGTCAGGCCGCAGCATGATGTTTTCTGGTTTAATGTCACGATGGATGATTCCAGCCGCGTGAGCCGCCGCAAGAGCAGAAGCCACTTGCACAACCGTTTCGAGCCCCTCGCCGACCCCTATTCTCGTGCTCACAATGCGTTGACGGAGCGTCTGTCCCTCGACAAACTCCATCGTGATCAGCCTGCTGCCTTTCGCTTCCATCACTTCATAGATATGTGCCACATTAGGATGAGAAAGGGCTGATGCTGAACGAGCTTCCTGAATAAATCGCAGCATCCGCTGTTTGTCTTGGGCAAGATCAGCAGGCAACACCTTGAGAGCGACTTTGCGACCCAATTCTGTGTCCTCGGCTAGATAGACCTCACCCATTCCGCCAAAGCCAAGCTTTGAGTGAACTTCATAGCGACCTAGACGAGTGCCTGAAGAAATAACTGAAGTCATTGAGGAACAGCAGTGCTTCAAAATGAAAATATCAATCGCCGACCAGCTGAACCATGATAATAGCATTGGGGTGGTTACGATATGCGAAGCATCTAACGTCCTAGCTTGACCGCTATCTCATTCATTCGCGCCCCCAGCCGCTCTTCGTCAATGGTAGTGACTGTGCCCGCGCTGAAGACTTCCCTTCCCGCAACCACCGTTAAGACTACATCTCGTCCCGAGGAGGCAAAGATGAGCGTGTTGATGGGGTCGTATGACGGCACCTGGTGCGGGCCGGCAAGCGATACCACGGCAAAGTCAGCCTGCAATCCTGCCCTCAGCTCACCGGTCTGACCTTCAAGGCCGAGCGCCCGCGCGCCTCCAGCCGTGGCAGAATGCAATGCATCTTTCGCAGCCAGCATCCTTTGCCCGCTCATCTCGCCAGTCTCTAAGCGGGCCATCAAAGTTGCAAATCGAGCTTCCTCAAAAATATCGCATGTGTTGTTACTGGCAACCGAATCGCTCCCGAGTCCCACGGGAATGCCTCGCTGAAGAAAAACAGAGAACGGCGCGCGACCATTGCCAAGTTTCGCGTTTGATTTTGGACAGTGCGCTATTCTCGCTCCGGCCTCTTGAAGCGTTTCGATATCCGCGTTATCGACCCTAATGCAATGAGCCAACAAGGGTTTCGTCTGCAACACGCGATGTCGCTTCAGGTATTGAATGGTTGACAACCCAGGGGCGTGCCATTCTATCCCTCGCTTCGCGAGTCCTTCCGCAAACAAACCTCGACCTTCTCGCAGAAGTATTTGTTCCGCGGCTGACTCCGCGGCGTGCATCATCACCGGGAGGTCTTCTGCCAGAGCAAACTCCGAGATCAACTCGAGCTGGCGCCCGCAAACCGTGTAAGGCGCGTGCGGGGATACACCAACTTTCACAAGCGAAGTTTCCAGCTCTGCCAGGCGCGCTACCTTAGCGGTTAGCTTTGCGAAATTGTCATCAGCCAGTCTTGGATCTGGCCCGAAAGACTCCTGGAAAACTATTCCGCGGAGGCCAACATCGCTCAAGGCCTTTATGCTTTCATAAGCACCGTCACTGGCATCTGCCAGAGCGGTGACTCCGGCGCGCGCCGCCTCGGTGGCCCCCAATGCGGCCGAAACATACCGATCATCAGGTGTCATCAATTCAAGTCGTGCTACCGTCAGTTTTTTTAGCCAGCCAGTGAAGTCAGACTCTTCGCTTTCCAGAAAGCCGCGCATCGCCGTGAGTTCTAAGTGCGAATGAGCATTGATCAGGCCCGGCAGTATGGCCGCATCTGGATAGTGATGTACCGTCGCGTCAGGATATTTCCCGACGAGAGACGCGCGAGTGCCGACGTCAGTTATGGAACTTCCCTTGATTGCGATTGCACCATCTTCAATTAGATCCGATGAGATGGGCAGGACCCAGCGAGCGGAGTAAAGGATGGTCATGTTTTACGAATCCTACTCGTCTCTGGTGGCTTGAGTTGCGACGACCTGTGGGGCGGCAGACTCCTGGGAACGCGATGGTTAGAATTGCGGAAGATCACGGTTGCGCCGGGTTGAGACCGTATACCCTTCAGCTTGCGGTAGCGCTCAAGAATCGAAATCACATACGCACGCGTGGAGGGAATGTTAATTCGTTGGATGAACTCTTCGCCGGACAGAGCCTTGTCCCCTTCCGCGGTGCGGTTCCATTCGGCGGCGCGGCTGGGGCCGGCGTTGTAGGCGGCAATCATGCGGGCTTCAGCATCCGGCGCGTCGCGGTATTGTTCGTAAAACTTCTCCAGGTACCAGCAGCCAATCTGAACGTTTCGTTCGGGGTCGCGCAACAGACTGGCAGGTTCATTGGCCATCTGCCGCTCGAGTTCGCGCATGCCGGTTCGAGCGGCCCAGTCGCGCCCAACGCCAGGTGTGACTTGCATCAATCCAATCTCACCATCTTTGCCAATCTTCCAGGGACTAAAGTAAGTCTCCTCGTAAATTATGCTCCACACCAGGTCTGGATCGAGACGATAGATAATGGCTTGCCGGGCAATCAACCCGTCATAGCGATGGACCCAGTATCGATTGAGGGAATAAGCTGCGAAAACGGCAGTGAGGATCACGAGACTAACAACAATCAGACGCTTCATTAATATGGATCATCAGCCCTGTTGCAGGTCCGACTTCTAATTTCTCCTTTTTAGTCCTGACCAGAAACTGGCCGCTGAGCATGTGAGATCGACGCCCTC
>JBPCMM010000202.1:0-4362 GCA_051002255.1 Pyrinomonadaceae bacterium | reverse complement strand
GCGACGATGGCAGTGCGCGCACCGATGCCGCCGATAAAGGGCAACGGGATTAGAAATCCGAAAAGGGCCAGACTGGGAATCGTTTGCATCACATTAGCAATTCCCAGCACCGGGTTACGCAGTGCTTGCTTGCGCGTAAGTAGAATTCCTGTGGGAATCCCGATGATCACCGCAATGGAAGTCGAGAGGAGAACCAGATTCAGGTGCTGGCGCACGAGCGTAAGCATTTCGTTCCTGTTTTGCTGCAGGAAAGTCCAGAAGCTCATCTGTTCCCTCTTGTGAAACCTTCTTCATCGCCCCGAAGTTGAAGAGTCTCGAGATAAGCGTGCGCGTGTTCTTCGTTTGAACTGAGAAAGTTTTCAGGCGTTTCTACGAGGGCCAGTCGCCCGGCGTGCATTAGGGCAATTCGAGAACCGAGACGCAATGCCTCGCGCAAATCGTGCGTCACGAAGATGGCGCTCTTGTGGAGCCTTCTGGTTAGCTCGCCAAATTCCCGTTGCAGGCTGGCGCGCCTCAAGGGATCGAGTGCGCCAAACGGCTCATCAAGCAGCAGCAACGGAGGATCTGCCGCGAGCGCACGGGCCACGCCAACGCGCTGGCGCTGTCCGCCCGATAATTCGCGGGGAAATCGTCGAGCGAACTTGTCGGCATCCAACCCCACGAGTGAAAGCAGTTCAATCACCCGCTCTTTCACCCGCGTGTTGTCCCATCCTTCCAACGAAGGCACAAGACCCACATTGCGTTCGACCGTAAAATGTGGAAAGAGACCGGCGTCCTGAATCACATAGCCGATCCGCCGCCGCAAACGTATCGGATCCCATTCAGTAGTGCGTTTGCCTTCAACCAGCACCTGCCCCGAGGTGGGAGTGAGTAAGCGATTGACGAGTTTTAGCGTCGTTGTTTTGCCGCAGCCTGATTCACCGAGTAACACCAGAATTTCGCCTTGCTCAACCTTGAGATCCAAATCTGAAATAATCGGTGAAGAGATTGATGGAACGGAATAACTTACGTCGCGAAACTCTACGAGCGCGCTGTTGTCAACTCCGGTCATGTTCTTAGATGGACTTACCAAAAGGAGCAATGGCTTCGTCCCTTAGCCGCGTGGCGGCCGTATGTTTATAGACTGAAGAACTTTAAAAGAAGGGACGGCTCCGTTGAGAGCGCGATGTCCTCTGTTTCCCTAAGGCTGCAGAAAAACAAACACGATCCACGAAACCACACGAAACCGAACCGAAATGGATGTTAGTTCGAGTTAACTTCGCGTCATTTCGGGGATCGTCCTACCGCTTCTATTTGCTGCCCAAGCCATTCAGCAATTGCCAAGGAACTCGAGGCGAGGACCCAGTTTTAAACCGCCAGCAGAAGATTGCTACTAAAACGTTGCTGCGAATCAAGCCACGTCTGCTCGCGCGTGAACCCAGTTTGAATCGCCAACTCGTCAATATCATGAAGATCGTATTTGTAAGAGTTTTCAGTGTGAATACACTCGCCGGCGCTAAATTGAAGCTGAATGCCCAGCTTGCCAATCGTTACTGTCTGCGGACGCGTGCTTTCAACATAGATTTCGACGCGGCCAATCTCTTCGTTATAAAAAGCGTGATGCTTAAAGGCTCGCAGGTTGAAATCGCCAGCAAGTTCGCGATTAACGCGGGCAAGCAGATTCAAATTGAAAGCGGCGGTGACGCCCAGCGCATCATCATAAGCAGGCTCGAGCACGCTGCGGTCCTTTTTCAGATCTGCGCCCAGCAGGAGTGCATCACCTTGGCCAAGGACCCGGCGCAAAGCACGCAGGAAGTCAGGCGCTTCCTCCCTGCCAAAGTTGCTGATGTTTGAACCAAGAAAGAGTGCGAGTGTGCGCCCCCGTTGTTTCGCGCCTAGCACTAACAAGCTATCGAAGTAGTCTGCGGCATAGGCCTCAATGCGCAGACGGGGAAAGGATTGCAAAAGGATTCGCGAGCTGCTCTCCAGGGCCGAAACCGAGATGTCTACCGGTATGAAAAGGAGATCGTCCTGTTTATTCAGCAACGCCTCCACGATCAATTTCGTCTTTGAGGCGCTGCCACTCCCCATCTCCAGCAGTGTCTTATGTCCGTTAACCGAGTTTACAATCTCGTCTGCATAGCGCTCGATAATCTCATTTTCGGCCCGCGTGAGGTAATACTCCGGCAAGAGGCAGATGGCGTCGAAGAGTAGGGAGCCAAGTTCGTCGTAGAAATACTTGGGCAAGAGCCGCTTGGTTTCAGCAGACAACCCCTGGCGCACATCCTCGGCAAAACCCGCTGACGGATCACGCTTGACGAGGTTGTGGATCACCAGCCTGTCTTCGCCGATGTGGACCGGTTCTGTTTGCGCCAATTGCTCTCCTCTTCTTAACTGCCCTGTCCGAATCGCAGACTCCATCTTAATGCTGGTTTAGGGGGGTGGCCATGATAACTGATCAATCTCGATTAGTAACTCCCCAGGAATTAATGCGCGCTTGACCCACGGCATTTTGCTAGGCAAGATCGATTTCTATGCTTTACCAGAATTCCAGATCACATCTATTCGAATGCATTCTCGCGCATCGCAGGCTTCTCGTGGCAATCAGCCTGCTGGCCACAGCCTTCTCTCCCGTTGTAGCTCAAAGCTACCAACGGGAACTCGACACTCCCGATAAAGTTTCCATATCCGTAAAAAACCCCAACGGTCGCGTGGAAATCATCGCTGCCGAGACGCAGCAAAAGAAGGTCGCCGTCGAGGCCAACTCCCGCGGCACCCCGGTTGATTCCACAGATGTGCAGATCGAGGCTAAAGCCGGCACCATACGAATTGATGTGCGGGACCGCGGGCAGAAGGATCGCATTGATCTTGTCGTGCGAATTCCCCTCAGGTCGAAGGCTACCGTTGAAACCGAAGCGGGGGCTGTTGATATAAGTGGAAACATTGAGTCCGCGGAGGTCATTACAAACACCGGGACTATCCGCGCGGACGTACCTCTCGAGGCCTTGAAGTTTAATTTTCTCTGGCAGGCAAGCCGGCCTCGTTATTTGAGCGAAGTAGAACTCCCAGAAATCAAAGAGAAGCGCGGAGGCTTTTTCTCGATCTCCGGGAAACTCGGTGAGAAAAAACCAAAGAAAGAGGAACGCGTCGAACTCAATTTCCTCACCAGGCGCGGGGTAGTACTACTGAACGTAGATCCAGAGATGGTACCGAGTGATCTGAGCCAGCGACCGCTTACCGAAGCAGTGCGAGGTATTGTCCGCAGTGGCGATAGTCAGTTGATCGACGCGATCCGAAAAGTCTCGCCCAGAATGTTTGGCGACTACGCCAAAACCCTGCCACCGCCTGACAAGGAACCTATGCTTCAACGGCGGCAGCCACCGGGGCAAGTCGTCACCGCAGTTGCTCCACAGCTGATGCGTTTGAACGCCAGCGTTACTGATCGTCATGGGCGGGCAATTGGCGGAATGAAAGCCGGCGACTTTACAGTTTATGAGAACGGCACCGAACGGCGGGTGACAAACGTGGAGCCAACTCAGGAGCCATTCAACCTGGTTCTGTTGCTTGATGTGTCCGGGAGTGTGGAAGAACGAATTGATTTCATTCGCAAGGCGGCGCGCGATTTTCTCAATACTGCCAGTCTGCAGGACCGGATATCAATTATCAGTTTTCGCGATGACATCCAGTTGATTTCGGACTTCACCACTGATCGGCAGCTGCTCTCGAAGAAACTGGATGAAATTGAAGCGGGCGGCCCCACGGCGTTTTACGACGCGCTGGCTTATGTGCTTGCCGATCCGTTAAAGAAGTTGCGCGGCGAGCGGACCGCGGTGGTGGTAATGTCTGACGGTGATGATAACAAGTCGTTTGTGCCGTTTCCCGCCTTGCTGGAAGCGCTCAGTGAATCCGGTGCCCTCGTTTATCCTCTTTACGTTCCTTCCGGGTTGATTCCCGAGTCGAGCGTGCCCAGACCCGAAGTGACCATTGATCCACTGCGCAGCCGTTATCTGACTCTGACAACGCGAGCCGAAGAAGAAGGGCGAAAACTTGCCGCAGCTTCGGGCGGTGTCTACTATCCAATCCGTCGGCTGGATGATCTGCAGCGCGCATACGATGACGTCGTACTACAATTGCGCACTGCGTACACGATCACCTATGCGTCTAACTCGACTCCCTCAGGTAATCGGCGTGTGCGTGTGCGCGCTAATCGTGATGGCGCATCGGTGCGGCTGAGTCCGGTGGTGAATGTTGCCACGCCGTGATTGTCAGGTAGAAAAAACAGCACTGTCAGAACGGCGAGGGGGGGGGGACGGGGCTCCAACCCCCAACGAAGGGGGAGGGTTGGAAAAGAAGAAAGGGCGTCCCCCTCCCCCATTCTTGACC
>JBPCMM010000201.1:0-16200 GCA_051002255.1 Pyrinomonadaceae bacterium | reverse complement strand
GTCGCCGGCTTCAACGTAGCTAAGGAGAACACGATGATATTTGCGTCCCCCCGTTGGTCTTCCGCCTCGATTCGGATTAGTTTCCTGTTTGTAGCGACAATTCTTTGCACGAGCGTGGCTCTCGGTCAGACACAATCGAATGCCGCCGACTTGACCGGAGTGGTACGTGATCCGACCGGAGCTGCGGTCGTAAACGCGGCTGTCAAGGCACGCAACATCGCGACCAACTTCACCCGCGCTGCAATCACCAACGACGAAGGCTACTACCAGATCACTAATCTACCACCTGGAGATTATGAGGTGACGGTAGAAGCGGATGCCTTTTCCCGGGGAAGAATCCCGAACGTAACATTGACGGTAGGCCAGCGCGCGGATCTCGATATCCCGCTGACAATCGGTTCTGTTGAAGCTACTGTCGACATCTCTGCCGCCGAGATAGCTCTTGTCGAACCTACCAACACCACAGTGTCCAGCACGATCGATCAGAAGCGTATTAATGACCTGCCTATCAACGAACGCAGTGCTACCGGATTCGCACTGACGCTCTCCACGGTGGGTCGCGACAACGGTCGTCCTATCGGACCAGCGCCGACCTCAGGTCTGAATATAGGTGGGCAGCGCGGTCGCTCCACGCTGGTGCAGGTTGACGGCGCTGACTTCACGGACAATTCGATAAATGCTGCCCGCTCAACCGTGAGCCAGGAAGCGGTACAGGAATATCAAGTAGCAACTAATTCTTACGCGCCCGAGTTTGGCCGCGCCACGGGTGGCATTGTCAACGTGGTGACCAAGAGCGGCACGAATGATTTTCACGGCAACGTCTTCGGCTTCCTGCGTCACAAGACAATTCAAGCGCGAAACGCATTTGCGCCGGTCATCGACAACGACCCGAACAAAAAACCACCGTTTACTCGTGTGCAGTACGGAGCAACCTTCGGCGGCCCGATCGTAAAAGATCGGACCTTCTTCTTCACCAGTTTCGAGCAGCGGCGTCGTCAGGAGTCTGGCTTCTTTACAAGCGACATCGGCGCGGGTTTGACCAGCAGTATCACAATTGGCGCTCCCTTTCTGCCTTTCACGAATGTTTACTCTAACCTGACGGCTGGGCAAGTCGCCTTTATCCAGGGTGAACTCGGAAGCGGAAATCCTCTCCGCATTGGTCGCGCCATCACTTATGCGACGTTCGCTTCATCCGGCGGACAGATTGCTTTGAATGGGGTGAGCACGCTGAGGAGTCCTGGCGGCGCGATCCCGGCTGGTCAGATCATTGGCGGTCGTTTCTTCCTAACCGCCGCGCCTGTTCCTTCGCTGGCAAACAACGGTATCCTGCCAAACTTCACTACCATCAACGCAGCTGGCCAGGCTATCGCATTTCGCCCGCTAAATAGCCTGGCGCGTATATTCCCGATTTCCGAAGCGACAACCTTCTTTTCCCTGCGAGGCGATCATCAATTCAATAGCAAGCACCATGGGACACTGCGTTTCGGCTACAACCCGAGCGACCTGACAGGTATTCAGGACGAATCACAGAACCAAACGCTCGGACAAAATGATTTCTCGCGCACCGGCATTCAGACTTTGCGCGACATCTCATTCGCAGCTTCTCTGGCTTCGACGATCTCGAACAGCCTGGTTAACGAGGCAAAGTTCAACTTCGGACGCCGCAAGGCAACTTTCGACTCGCAGATTCCCGGGACAGCCATTCAAATCATCGGCACGGCCTTCCTCGGCTCGAATCCGTTTTCTCCGGTCAACCGCACTGAGAAGCGTTATCAATTCGCCGATAACCTTAACTACATTCACGGCAATCACACTTTCAAATTCGGCGGAGACATAAACTTTATCGACATCGGCGCGCGGTTTGAGCTGAACTTCCCGGGCCTTTTCAATTTTGGCGGAGTGTCAGGCGCCCTCGCAGCCAGATTTCTCGATACGGCTGTCCCAATTGCCGCCTGTGCTGCGACGCCTGCTCCGGCCTTCTGCACACCCCCAGACATGACGCCGGTGCAGTCTTACGGCTTTGGCACCCCCGGCGTTTACATCCAGGGCTTTGGCAATCCGAACAGCGCCATCAAGAACCGCCCGCTCGCATTCTTCGCCCAGGATTCGTGGAAGATGAGATCAAACCTGACGCTGAACTATGGGCTACGCTATGACGTTGAGTTGACTGATACGATTGCCCCGATCGCTTTCACTGATCCCTTGACGGGCATCGCTCTAACTGCCGCCGATCTGCTGGCGGCGCAAGACGTTTTGGGTGTGCAGCAGGGCTTCTCGCGGGACACGAACAATTTTGCCCCGCGCGTGGGCGTTGCCTGGGACATTCACAATAATGGCAAGACCGTCCTCCGCGCTGCTTACGGCCTCTTTTACGACCACCCACTTCTGGCTGTCGCCTTTAACTCCGACATCGCGGACGCAGCACAGCAACAGCAGTACTTCAACGTCTTGCCGGGCAGTCCCGCGCCCAACCAACTTTTAAATCCTTTTCAGATCTTTCAGGGAACGGTTTGCTCGGCTGCGACCAGCAATCCCTTGTGCGCCGCCCTGCCCGCCGGTTTCACCACACCTGGGGTCGCTCGGACGGCGGAGTATCTGCCGGGAAGAGTGCGCTTCAATGACCAGACGTTCGTTGGCTTCGGTCCGATTTTTCCCTTTACGTTGGCCGTTCCCAAAGATTTTCAGTATGCCTACGCCAACCAAGCCAACGTGACAATCGAGCGTGAGTTGACGAAGAACATGTCCTTTTCGGCAGGTTACATTTTCGTCGGTGCGCACCATCTACCGCATCCGCAAGACATCAATTCTCCACGCACCGATTTCCTGGCTGAGAATTTTCGCCGCTTCGCCTTTCGCAATCCAGCGAGTAACGCCGAAGCCTTCTTGTTTTCTATACCCAATACTTGTCCGGGCGCAGGCTGCCCCCCGGGGTTCACAGTTATCATCCCCGGGCTGGTCGGACGCAACGCTCTGGGCCAGGGCGTTGTCAATCCAATTGCCGCCAATTTTTTCCGTCCCAACTCGCCGAACTATTTCTTCCTCGCGAGCCTCGGAGTATCGAAGGCGGTGTTCGACGCTGCCTTGGGCGCGGCAAACAGCCTGCGCACCCCGGGCTTAATCTCGCCCTTTGGCGATGTAAGCGCGCAGCTTTCGGACGGCAACTCAAACTACAATGCTATGAACCTGGAACTGAAGCGACGCTTCTCAAACAACTTCCAATTTCTGGCCTCCTACACGTGGTCGCATTCGATTGACGACTCGTCCGACTTGCAAACGCTTCTCAAGCCGCAGGACAATCGTAACTTCCGCGCCGAGCGCGCCGATTCGTTGTTTGACCAGCGTCATCGATTCGTCTTCAGCGGCACTCTGAGTTCGCCGGCTGAATGGCGCAGCTCTTCGAGCCTGGCGCAACGGTTTTTTTCTGACTTTACTATAGCGCCGATCATCGAACTCTCTTCGGGCCGTCCATTCAACATCTTGACGGGCTCTGACAGCAGCGGTGATTTACAGGGCTCGACTGATCGTCCCAGCTTCGCGGCGGACGGCACATTGTTCTTGCCACCGACCGCCTTTACAACCGGTACACTGCCTCGCAATAGCGGCATAACGCACGGTTACGCCTCGCTCGACTTGCGAGTAATGCGCGCCGTTCGCTTAGGCGAGCGCTTACGGTTGGACTTGATTGCAGAGGGTTTCAACCTCTTCAATCGCTTCAACGAAGCCGCCGCTTCGTCTTTCTTTGCGGACGCGAACGTCTTCGCTCAGCGAGCTCCGAATGGCCGCTACTATAGCCGTCCGACAGCTTCGTATGATCCGAGACAGTTTCAGTTTGGCTTGAAACTGAACTTTTAAGTTAAGTAGGACGGGAGGGTTTTCCCCGGGGAAGGCGGCTGGCGAGAGCGATCTCTGCCAGCCGCTTTTCCTTGAGTGGGCCACAAATTGAGGTTTGTCGGGGCCGTGCGAGTTGGGATACATTGGAGTCAGTGAAGTCGGGCGAACTAATGAGGCGCCTTCGGCATCCGAAAACAGGTCGTTTTGGAGCGGTTGAGTTAGCCCCAGAAACACCCTCTCCCGGGAAGAAGCCCTTATGATCAATCGACGTTTCCAGCTAGCCCTTTCACTTGGCGTCCTCATTTTGCTGTCTGCGAATTTGGCCAGTGCGCAATCGAGCCGGCCGCGCCGCGTCAAACCGGCCACCAAACCCGCGGAGGAGCCATTGTTGCGTCCGGAGCCGAAGGCCAGCCCAACAGCCAGAAATAACCCTAACGCGCCTCTAATAAACGTGCAGCCGGTCAAGCCGGTAGTTAACAGCAACGCAACGGGAGATACCTCGCATGCCTATCAATTGTTGCAGCAGAAACAATTTGCCGCGGCAGCTAAGGAGGCAAAGGATGTGGCGGCAAATTACCCCAGCGACGCGGAAGCCTGGAAAATCGCCGGCTTCGCCGAGCTAAACCTCAAGCAGTACACCGAAGCCGCAGCGGACCTGGAGAAAGCGATCTCGCTACAGCGGGCAGCGAAGCAGGAAGATCCGAACACGGTTGACGCATTGGCCCAGGCTTACGTGCTCTCAGAGAAGTTTGACCAGGCGCTGCCACTGCTGGTAACTGCAACCACGCGCACCGGCGCCCAACCCGACGCGAGCATGCTCTATTACCGTGCTCTGTCAGAGTACAAGACGGGCAAAGCCACTGATGCGGAGCGCACATTCAATTCCGTAGTAAAACTCAATCCCAAGGACTCGCTGTCACTTTTCTATTTGGGCCAACTGGCTTTGGCCAGAAATGATCTCGATGGAGCTGTCGCCGCGCTTAACCGCGCCACCCTTAATGATGCACGGATGGCCTCAGCCTGGACGCTGCTCACCTCGGTTTACCTCCGCCGTGCTGCGCAGAGCACAGACACGGCCAAAGCCGATGCTGACTATCTCAACGGAGTACGCGCGGGTGAGGGACTAATAAGGGTGCGAACTGATGCCGAAGCCTTGACCCTTTTCGGCCAGGCGCTGATCGGTTCAGCACAGTATGCGCGCGCCGCGGCCGCCCTGGAACGCGCCGTGCTGGGAAAGGATGCCAAGGGCGTAACCTTCTATCTCCTCGGAGTGGCGCATTCGCGCGCAAAGAGTTTTCCGAAAGCGATTGCTGCACTCGAATCAGCAGCAGCCAAGACACCCGGCGACGTGAACGTCTATCGCGAGCTGGGGTATGCATACGAAGTTTCGAAGCAGTACGCAAAAGCGCTGGTTGTTTACCAGAAGGGCGCGAATTTGGCGCCGGCTGATGCTGATTTCAAGGAATCGATCGAGCGCGTCCGGCCGTTTGCTAAGTAGGTCATTGGATCCCAGGTTAGCTTTACCCGACTTCGACGGCGAGGACCGTCGGCCTGGATGATGGCTTTCTGCCACATTCTTGATTTGAATCAGACTGAAGCGTTAACCAACCGGGAGAACAAAAATGAGATTTATTGCAGTTATGCTCCTGACATTGCTGACGTCGATAGCCGCCTTCGCCCAGCGACCGCGGACGATCGATACGAGTGCAACCACCGATTCGTCAACTACTGCCGTCGCACCAGCCCCGCAAACCGTTAAGGCAAAATATGAGGGCGGTGTGTTTGGTTATAATAAAACGATGACGGGCACCTTAAGCTTTGACGATAACAATCGGCGTTTGTTGTTTCGAAACAAACAGCAGAAGGAAGTCCTGTTCATTCCTTATGATGCAGTGACCTCAGCCTTTGCCGACACCCAAAAGCGACGCCCCGCGGCAGCCACAGTGGCTAGCAACATTCCCTATATCGGGTTCCCGCTCGGTTTCATAAGGACCAAGGTGCGCTATTTAACCCTTCAATACACAGATCCCGACAGCAGAACCAGTGGCACGACCAGCTTCAAGCTCGAGAACAAGCGAATCCTCGCTTCGGTACTGAGGACACTCGCGGAAAAGGCGGGTATGACTGCACGCGGCGAGGTCTATATTAAGAAGCGTGGCGCAGTTTCGGATCAGACGATCCCCTAAACCGACTCACATGGGAGACTTTGGAATGGAAATTTAGGGGCGGGTTTAAACCAGCCTCTTTTATTGGAATGAGTGGGACCGTGCGGTTTTTTTCGCCCACCTCAGCGCCACAGCGGTTGCAGTAGCTCAAGTCCTCAGTCACTACCGTACCGCACGTTGAACAATACATGCCTTTTCCTCCCCTCACGCCATACGACGGTGTGAATAGTCGAGTTTCAGCGTCGATAGCTTCGTCCCGCTCATGAGCGCCTACGACTATAGTCATCGCTGAACCAAATCTCCGGTACGGCATAGGGCTTCAGGTCAGGTAGGGCAGTTCAACCTCCCACCGCGCGTTACTCGACCTACCCGCTGATCACCTTTGAGCACCAGCTCACAAGCCTTGAAAGCGTATTCCTCAAAGTCTTCCAGCCTGGAAGCCAGGACTACCCAGCAGTTCTTTCCCGAACGCCACAACTGCCGCCTGGGCAATTGTGGAAACTCTCTGGCAAGACTCTCGAGGTGCTCGGCGGTAGTATAAATCCAGATGCCATTAGTGCTTGGCTGCTTGACGCTATCGCGAAGTGAAAAAAGAAGCTTGTGATCGAGGTAGACGTAAGTGAAGCCAAACATTCGCTTGATGGTGGGCCGAAGCGAAGCCAGCTCTTCGAGTACAAATGGAAATGGGACTCGTCCCTTAGGAAAAGCGGCATTCTTCATCGCGTCTCGAAATGACTGTAGTCTAAGGCGAATCAATACTCATAACGTGGCCGCCCAGGGCAGGACCAGGTTGATTACCAAATACCCTGCGAGAAAGATGACGAACGACACCCTGTCGAAGAGGCGCGAAAGCGTCTTTTTGCCTTTTCTTTCATACAAGTACAGGGAGATCGCGGACTGCAGTAAAGAGAGGACAATCGTGACGATGCCCACATGATTAACAATATCCGCCAGAGTCATCACCCCGGTGTCAGGCACGAGGGAAGAAGTGACGTACGTGTTTACTATGACTGCCCCCAGCGCGCCGACACCAAGGCCGAAGCGTGGATCAACGTCCGTCGGCTTAATGAAGAATGCGAGCATAGCGACCCCCACCGCCGCGAATAGGGCCACGAACATTTTCAAGTAGAACCCCGAACCCTGGCGGTGGATCCAGACGCCCATCCTGAGTTGTGATTGAACCTTCTCTGTGCCGACGGCCAGGCGAGGGTCGCCGTGTGTGCTTCTGTAGGCGTGGGGCTTTTCGAGTATGGCTTGTTGATAGGTTGAATACCCCGGGATTCGGACGCGCGAACTGACGCCGGAACTTTCCTTGTCGGCGACGAACATGAGCTCGCTGCGTTCTGAGGCAGGGCTCTCGATATTGATCGTCAGTACGTGGTCGTCGCGTGGGAAGCGCGACACGTCGAAAAATTTAGTAATGCGGGCGACGACTCTGTAGAGCACATACCGCTCGCCGCCGCTGGTGTACTCGTCCGCCTTCTCCTTTGACTCGATCGACCCGTCCACGATTTGGAAGTTCTCGCTTGGGTCGACGCCCGTGCCGTTCCAGCGGAACCAAAGGTAGAAGTCGACGGTCCACCTGGCGTCTTTCACGGAGAGATCGATGATGCGATCTACATAAATGCCTGCCTGGGCTTTGAGGGGATTCGCCCCTGCGGGCAGGGCCGTTGGTGGAGGCTTGGTCCCGCCTTCACTTACGTCAGGATTCATTCTGTCACTGTGTCGCTCGATGGAGGCGATTTTATTCTTATACACCACCCCAGCGCTGAGGACCCCAGCGGCGGCAAAGAGGACGACTAGCATGATCACCCATATCCAGATGTTCCTCCGCTCGGCCGGGGTTATTTTGTCTCTTTCATCCTGTCGGTTATGCTCGTCAGTCATGAAGAACCCTTCCCAAGTTTAATAGACCGGATTGATTGTACGAGTCGCGCTCGGCCCCGAGATTATCGCCTTCCTGAGTATTTCCTGTCTTCCTCGCCGAACCGTATTTGAATATCCAAACAGCTGCCATGACCGCCAGTGCGAGTGAAAAGACGAGCGACTGGGAGAACGCGATTTCCATTGCTTAGGTTAGATCTTCTGTTCCAGCTGAAGGACTTCCGGTTCCCTGTAATTAAGTACCCGATGTGATTAAGCCGGATACTGACCGATGAAGCGGACTACCCTTGCCACAAGCAATAAACTCGCGGTGAGTTTGGACGAAAAAGAGAGAGTCATCAAGTCATTTATCCGCCGTTTATCAAATCTGCGCTAGGATGAGGTGCGGAAGAGTTGCAGCGATCCCATTGTCGGAGGGGAGACGAATTTGCGGATTCTGCTGGTTGAAGATGAACCCGAGGCGGCGCGGATGCTCGCCAAAGGCTTACGTGAGCAGACCTACGCGGTAGATATCGCCCGTGACGGCGAAGCGGGCGAGTATCAGGCGAGCGTGAACGACTATGACCTGATTATTCTCGATTGTATGCTGCCGCTCAAGGATGGTTTCGCGGTCTGCCGCGAGATTCGCGCCGCCCCGTCATCCGTGCCGATTCTGATGCTGACCGCGCGTGATGCCGTGCAGGATCGCATCGCCGGACTCGACACTGGCGCGGACGACTACTTGACCAAGCCCTTCGATTTTCACGAGCTGCTGGCGCGGGTGCGAGCGCTCTTGCGGCGCAGTCTGGCGCTGCGACCGGAAATCATCCGAGTAGCCGATCTGGTCATTGATACGCCGGCGCGGATCGTGAAGAGGAATGGCCGCCGAATCGAGATGACTGCGAAGGAATACGCCTTGATTGAATATCTGGCCCGACGCGTCGGAGAGGTGGTGGGACGCTCCGACATCGCTGAGCATGTCTGGGACGAGAGCTTCGACCCGTTCTCCAATCTGATCGAGGTCTACGTGCAACGGCTGCGGCGCAAGATTGATGACGACCATGCGCTGAAGCTGATCCAGACGCGGCGCGGCGAAGGCTATGTCCTGAGCGCCGGAAGCGAAGAGACTGGCGAGTGAGAATGCTCGATTCGGTCAGAACCCAGTTAACCTTGTGGTACGTCGGCGTGCTGGCTCTCGTGCTGCTGGCGTTTAGCGTTGGCGTTTATACCCTGCTGGCGCGCAGCCTCAACGAGCGGCTAGATGGCGGTCTGCGGGTTTCGCTGGAAGCAATGGCGAGCACGCTCGTGAGCGACTTGGCCGAAGGAGAGGCTGAAGCCGCAGGGACAACGCAAGCTGAGGGAGGTACAGAAGCCGATGAGGAAACGCAAGTTGAAGGAGAGACCAAAGCCAAAGGAGAGATAGAAAAGGAAGCTGCGTTCAGCACAGTTGAGGAATTGAATTCTCCCGATCAGGCGATTGCCATCTTCGACGCGCAGGGGCGGTTACTCTCCGAGAGAGCCGCGCTTGGCGAGCTCCACGCCCGCTTGCCTTCGTTCGAATTCATTTCCGACGAATCCGTCCGTCTCTTCACGATACCGGGGGGGGCAGGGAAACAAACGGGACGGCGTGCGAATCGCAGCGAGGCGCGTTCAGGCGAATACAACAGGCGCGCCTTACTTGATCGTCGTCGCCCAATCGCGTCGGGCTAACGCGGAGGAGTTGGAGTTGCTACGCCGGATTTTTTATTTCGCCGTCCCAGTCGCGCTCGTCCTCGCCGGTCTTGGCGGTTTCTTTCTCGCGCGCAAGGCCCTCGCGCCCGTGGCCGCGATGTCGGAGCGCGCTCGCCGCATCAGCGCCCAAAATCTGGGAGAGCGCCTGCCCGTCGCCAACCCGCGTGACGAGCTTGGCCAACTCGCTTCCACCTTTAATGAGCTGCTCGGACGCCTCAACGCATCGTTTGATCAGCAGCGGCAATTTATGACCGACGCCTCGCACGAGTTGCGCACGCCGCTCTCCGTCATGCACACGACGGCGGAAGTCACTTTAGAGCAGCCTCGCCGCACCGAGAGCGAGTACCGAGACGCGCTGTCGCTGATGGACGCGCAGACGAGGCGGCTCTCGCGCATCGTCGAAGATATGTTCACGCTCGCACGCGCCGATGCCGGGCGGCGTCCGTTGCACCAAAGCGATTTCTACCTCGACGAGCTGATCGGCGAGACGGCGCACGCCGCCCGGATGTTAGCAGCGCGCAAGGAAGTCTCGGTTGAAGTCGTCGGCGCGGCGGACATTCCTTTTCGTGGTGATAAAGACTTGCTGCGGCAGATGCTGCTGAACCTGCTCGACAACGCGACCAGACACACTCCGGCGGGCGGCGGTGTCCGCGTGAGCCTCGCGCAGTTCGACTCAATTTGCGAAATCAGCGTCGCCGACAGCGGCACAGGCATTCCCTCCGAGGCGCATGCGCGCATCTTCGAGCGGTTCTATCGTGTGGACGAATCTCGCTCACGCGCCGAGGCCGCAGGAAGCGGCGCAGGGCTGGGCCTTGCCATCGCGCGCTGGATTGCCGAAGCGCACGACGGGCGGCTGGAGCTACGCCGCTCCGATGAAAGCGGTTCTATTTTTGTCGCCTCGCTGCCTGCCGACCCGCGTTGACGGCGCACACGAAATTCTCTCTCGGGTTTATCTTCCATTTATCTACACTCCGCTAGTCTGGCTTCGTCTCCCGCACCTTTATTAGCCCAGCGCGAAAACTTGCGCTGAAAAAGGAGTGGAAAAAATGAAAGCTAAAGCAGGGTTAGTTTTAATCTTGTCGGTGGCGATTCTTGCCGTTGTCAGCATGTGGGCTTTGCCTTCTGTGAAGATGCAAACCGGACAAAGCGGTCAGGAGATCCAACGTGATGACGAAGACGACGATAGGGGGGATGCTTGCAGAAGGACCAGAGGTCCGGCTGTACGGCTGCCCACAACCAAGTTGTTCATTGAACATAATTCTACAGCCGAAGATACCGGCGTTCATGGCGCGTTCGATAGTATCGACTGGCAGAAACTTTGCGTCTTCGATCCAAACGGAAGACTGGTGCTTGAGGTCGAGCCGAAGCGACAACTTAGAGATTTGTCCATGAGCGGAATATTTTTCGAGTCGAGAGAGCCTCCGAATGAGGAGGTTCCGATCGAAGAAATTCTCGCTCGATTCCCCGAAGGACTATACTCTGTTCGGGGCCGCGCATTAGATGGGAGGCGACTGACGGGTGCAGCAACTTTTACTCACGATATTCCCGCAGCTCCTGTCATCGTATTCCCCAAAGAAGGTGGAGTGGTCTCTTCCACCGGGTTTACGGTTATGTGGAACCATGTCACAACTACGCGAGACGGCGATCCACTCAACAGGACGGGTTACGAGGTCATTATTACCAAGGACGTGCCGGACGACCCGAATGGGTTCTCTCGACCCACCTTCGACGTTCACGTTCCACCTTCGGAGACGAGCCTGACAGTTCCCAGCGAGTTTCTCGAGCCGGGTACGAGGTACGAACTCGAGGTGCTGGTACTGGAGGTCAGCGGCAATCAGACCATCACGAGTCTCTTTTTCGAAACCCAATAGGTTGCCGACATCACCTGTTTGTAGGTTCATGATACTGACCGCCGCTCGCCGCCGCTCAGGCTCGGGCGGTGGTCAGTCACCCCAACGTTTTACTATCGCCTTAAGATTGATTAAGGGCTGACCTTTGATTAATATGACAAGCCTGCGCAATTAAAACTCTCCAGGGGTGTAAGCAAAGGAGACTACCATGATGCAAAGCGGAACGAAGCGAATCGTAGGGTTGACACTGTGTTGCCTGGTTGCGCTGGCGCTGGCAGGCGGCGGATTCTGGATGAAGGCGGAAGGGCAAGGCGCCAAACAGGGCAAAGTAGCCATCCCGGCCGAGCAGGCGATCATGTTTATCAGAACCGCCGTAGCCGCTAAACCCGGCGATGTGCGGGCGATGGAGGTAGAGAATGAAGCTGGCAAGACCATCTGCGAAGTTGAGATTCTCGCTCAGGACGGCAAGACTTACGAGGTCGAGGTGGATGCGGCAACCAACACGGTGATCGAAGTCGAAGTGGATGACGATAACGACGAGGACGAAGATGACAAAGAAAAAACGGTGTCAGAAAAGTCTTCTCGAAGGAGGAATCTCTGATAGTCGGCTCCGGTTCAGTACCTGAATAGTTACAGAAGAGTCATATCCAGATTGACCTTTCGCCGATCAGCTCTTTTGTTTCCCAGCTGAAGGACGCGAGCTTCTCTTTTTGCCCGCCTGCATTTCCCGCACTTCCTTTTCACCCGGTACTCGGATCACGCCTTGCAACGTTTCGGGTGCAATCAGCCGCCAGGCTTCGTGAAGGTGAAAGGCCAACTCTTCATCACTGACGCGTTTAAGCTCGATCCCAACCCAACCGCGCACCCCCACGTAGGGTGGCCTATAGAACTTCTCCGGCGAGCGCGCGATGAGCATTGCCTGGATGCCAATAGCCGCAGGTATCGTTACTGCAATGTGCCCGTCGTTGTGATGGTTGTTGGAACACATTGCGAACACCTTTTTGCGGACGAAGAATGTCGGTTCGCCGTGCGAGATCTTTTCCCACGTCTCAGGCAGCGACGCACAGATGCGTCGCACTCCGTTCCAGCTGCTTCTCGCCGTCGTCAGGCTTTCGTTCGTTTGTTTTTTGTTTCATTGAGGTTTCATTCAGAAATGGAGCGTTGCATCACTATGTCAGTCTGCGGATCGTCGCCCAACTGGAACACATGCGTTCCCACCTCATGGAAACTCCATTTACGGTAAAAGGCCTGCGCACGATGGTTATGTTCCCAGACACCGAGCCATAGCGTTTTAAAACCTCTCTGCTTTGCCTCACCAATACAAGCCTGCATCAAAGCGGCGCCAACGCCTCTGCCGAGGCTTTCTCGCGAAACATACAAACGCACTAACTCGATTGGTTTATCGGCGGTAACAGCATCCAGCACATTTCCGGAACGGAGCATGGCATACCCCATAGCGACTCCCTTAGTTTCTGCGATTTGGAACAAACACTGAGGGTCAGCTAACTCGGCGGCTTGTTGGGCTGGACTAAATGACGAGGCGAGATAAGCAGCCATGTCTTCGGGAGTGTTGTCGGCAGCAAACGTCTCGGAGAAAGTACACGCGCCGAGTTTAGCCAACAAAGCAGCATCATCAGCTTTCCCGCGGCGAATAATAGGATTGCGGTGGAAACCTCTTTTCGGTCTCATTAGTGCATCCTTGCGAGGCTCGGCCCACAACAGAAAGGGTCAAACGTAGGCAGAGAAGACCAAGTCCAGTTAACATGAAAAGGCTCGCTATCCACTAGGTCTTCGCGTAAACTTCCGCTCCTTTATCAACGAACTCGCGCGACTTTTCTTCCATTCCGTGGGTTAGCGCTTCTTCTTCTTTTAGACCATGCGTCGCGGCGTACTCGCGCACGTCCTGGGTGATCTTCATCGAGCAGAAGTGTGGGCCACACATGGAACAGAAGTGGGCCAGCTTCGCGCCCTCCTGCGGCAGGGTCTCGTCGTGATATTCACGTGCAACTTCCGGATCGAGAGAAAGGTTGAATTGATCTTCCCAGCGGAATTCAAAACGAGCTTTGGAAAGCGCGTTATCCCTATATTGGGCGCCGGGATGGCCCTTGGCGAGGTCGGCGGCGTGGGCGGCTATCTTGTACGCGATGACGCCGTCTTTCACGTCTTTCTTGTTGGGCAGGCCGAGATGTTCTTTCGGTGTGACGTAACAAAGCATTGCGGTGCCATACCAGCCAATCATCGCGGCTCCGATGGCGGAGGTGATGTGATCATACCCGGGCGCGATGTCTGTAGTCAGTGGCCCTAACGTATAGAACGGTGCTTCGCCGCAACTCTCTAGTTGCTTGTCCATGTTCTCTTTGATCAAGTGCATCGGGACATGGCCGGGTCCTTCGATCATCACCTGGCAATCGCGCTCCCAGGCAATCCGTGTTAACTCGCCGAGTGTTTCCAGCTCGGCGAACTGGGCTTCATCGTTGGCATCTGCGATTGAGCCGGGACGAAGACCGTCGCCTAAGCTGAACGAGACATCGTAGGCAGCCATGATGTCGCAGATCTCTCGGAAGCGAGTGTAGAGAAAACTCTCTTCGTGATGCGCGAGACACCATTTGGCCATGATGGAACCGCCGCGGCTAACTATTCCTGTCGTTCGACGAGCGGTGAGGGGAATGTAAGGAAGACGCACGCCCGCATGTATCGTGAAGTAGTCAACGCCCTGCTCCGCCTGTTCGATCAAGGTGTCGCGAAAGATCTCCCAGGTCAGCTCTTCGGCTTTGCCGCCCACCTTCTCCAGGGCCTGGTAAATCGGCACTGAGCCGATGGGCACCGGCGAGTTGCGTAGAATCCATTCGCGGGTGGCGTGAATGTTCTTGCCGGTAGAAAGATCCATCACCGTGTCGGAGCCACACTTGATGGCCCAACGCATCTTCTCAACTTCGTCGTCGATGGAAGACAGGACAGCGGAATTGCCGATGTTGGCGTTGATCTTTACCAGGAAGTTGCGGCCGATGATCATCGGCTCGCTTTCCGGGTGATTGATGTTGGCGGGAATGATGGCGCGGCCGCGGGCGACTTCGTCGCGGACAAACTCTGGAGTTACGTACTTTGGAATAGAGGCGCCGAAAGATTCGCCTCGATGTTGATGGCTAAGTGAAGAACGGTCGTCTGTATTTGGCGTGCTGCCAACTATTGCCGCTTTCGAAAGCGGTGACAGGTCACCGCACTGCAAATGGCGGCCGAGATTCTCGCGGATGGCGATGAATTCCATTTCGGGAGTGACGATACCGCGACGCGCATAGTGCATTTGCGTCACACAAGACCCAGACTTTGACCGCAACGGAACGCGTTTGAGTGCGGGAAAATCCTCCAAGCGGCCCTTTTCTTTTTGACGCGCCTGATCAGCTGCCGCAAATGTTAGATAGCCAGCATCGATCGGTTTAACATCGCGGCCCGGATACTCCTCCACATCACCACGCTCGAGAATCCAGTGACGGCGTAACGCCGGCAGACCCTCGCCTACTTTGCACCGCGCTGAGGGATCACCCCACGGGCCGCTGGTATCGTAAACACGCACAGGTGAATTCTCTTCAAGTGTGCCATCAAAGCTACGCGAGGGGTTTTGGTCGATTTCACGAAAGGGCACATGAACGTTTAGTTGTTCCCCTTGGACGTAGATACGGCGCGAGTTTGGCAACGGCTTTTCGTTTGAGGTTCGATTTTCGGGTTCAGTTGATTTAATTGCGGCGCTCATGAGAACTCCTTAATTCGTTAAATCGCTCGCTTCGCGGCTGCGCTGATTTGGAATGCGGTGGCAAGCGCAGCGCGACACCGCTTTGAAACGAGATTACTCAAGTTGTGCACCCAAAGCGCCGTCGACGCTTCGCTTTGCCGGCGCACTCCAAAAAGGAAAACCGCTCCACCTTAGTTGAAAAGGGTGGAACGGTCATTAAATGGCTGTTTCTCCCTTCGACGGTGCTAACCGTATCAGGTTCAAGGGGTCTCTGGATTTCCGATTCTTGATTGCTGATTTGCGATTGGTTTGATTCCGAGAGCCGAGGTCAAAGCGCCACGACCTGAAACGAAATCTAAAATCACAAATCGCAAATCAAAAAATCACCAGACTCTCAGCCGCTGCTGCGGCTCCCCCGAAAGATGTCTAGTTTTCAAACTGTCAACGAGATTCTAGAGCCCTTCCACTCCGGTTGCAAATTTGAACACGCTCCCAAGGACTGCTCAACCCCTAGCCCAGCACTTTGAGAGCCTGTGTCAAAACGTGAAAACAGTGAAATGGCACTCAACACGGAAGAGGGTAAAACTTTAGTGGCAGCATCCATTGTCTACCGCAAACGGTTCTGTGTTCAGTGCCAGCATTCTGGAGTCATTTAACACTGTAGAAAACGTATGGCTCGTTCGTCAGGAGAACAGGGCATTGGGAACACGGCCGGTCGCCGCTGAGCACCATCGCGCCGGAGGGAAGGGCGAAATCGCGGTCCACATGAACAAACTCCGTTTGGTTCATTCCTTTTTCGGTTGCATACCACAGAGCTTCCACATATGTCGGCTGCGAACCATCAATCAAGTATATTGGTCTGTTAGGAAAAACAATCGCCTGGTCGAAGATTTCTTTATAAGCCACGTCAAAATAGTCTCGACGTTTTGGCCCTTCGCGATGAAAAACCCATTGGAAGTACGCTGCCTGCAAAGCTGCCATGATCAGCACTGAAATCAGCGCGATCTGCCGCTTGCGGTGATTAGCATCCCGG
>JBPCMM010000200.1:0-8187 GCA_051002255.1 Pyrinomonadaceae bacterium | reverse complement strand
TATGCCTTGAGCAATTAGTGATCGCGGCAATGATTTGAAGAAAGCCCGTGGGAATGCGGTCGAAGCGCCTGGCGTGAGTAGGTTCGGCGCCGGACCTTCCAGCATTCTCCATTCAAACAGCGGATCCGGCGACTCGCTCAACGTAATCTCGACACCTTCAAGGGCAGTCTTCCCTGGTCGCGCGACACTGAGACGAACGGAGCCCCCCGGTCCTGCCTGTTCCAATAACCAAGAGAAGTCGTCAGCGCTTCGAACTTCTTCCTGATTGACGCGCAGTATTACGTCACCGGGACGAAGTGCCGCCACTGCAGCCGGACTTCCTGGCGCCACCGAGGTCAAGATGATTCCCCGACGGGCCTCGGCCAAAGACATGGCCCCTTCCCGCTCCCAACCCTTGGTCAGTAGTTGTTCGAGCTGAAGCGGGCCAACGGGATCACCGCGGACGCCTAACCACGGTCGCCGCACACTAGCCTGGCGATCCAGGACGCGTTTGGCGGCCGTGCGAACCAGAGCACTCGGTACGACAGTCGCTTCATTGCTTTCAACCGCATCTACAATTCCCACGGTCTCGCCGGCGTCGTTAACAGCGATACCACCGATATTGGCCGCCGACAGTTTTGCGGATTTTATTCTCACACGCCCGATAGCCCCTGTCGGCGCTCGTGCTACCTCTACTACTCTTCCCTCAGTTTCACCCATGCGCGCATACATGATGCCCCCGGCTCGCGATTCGGACGGAAGCACAGGCTCCGGACCAAAGAGACGCAGGCGCTGGCCAACGCCGACCCTGTCTTCTTTTGCGTCGATAGTACGAGGCAAACTCTTGCCGCTGAGCTTGAGAATGGAAAGCCCAGTGACGGCGTCCAGCCCAACATAGCGCGCGACCAGACGCTTACCATCTCGGGCGATGACCGTTAAGTCAGGTCGTTCAAAAAGGTTTGTAGCTCCAGTAACCAACGGCCTCCTTGGTGTGATCGTTCCCGCCCGCGGGGATGGGCCGCTAACGCGAGGAGGAGGACCCAATGGCGCAACCGGAGCAACAGGCGCAAAAGGATTGGTGGGCGGCCCCATCTCGGCCTCCGCGTCTGGCAACCACGCCGCGATCGTTTGACCGTCGTCGAGCGCTAACCCAGCAATTACATTTGTGTGGACCTCGTCCGTAATCTTGAACGCGTCGTCGAGTCTGGCTATGGCGCGTAACTCTTCGCTTGAGCGAAGCAGCAGACGAAACATCTTAAGTCCGTTTAAGCGATGCAGAATTGTTACTACCTGGTTGGCAGTCGGGCGGTTTTCGACAATCACGGGTTGAGCGCGCGCGCCAGTACTTGCCTGGCCCGACTTGCGAGCTGCCGGAGCAGGCGGTGGCGGGGCAGAAGGCGAGCCAACCTGCGCGGAACCAGGAACCGCCCAGCACATTGCCGCAATACCCAGGAAAACCAACGTTCGCACTTTTCTGTTACTTCTTATTACCATTTTCGGATTCACCCAACGATTTCGTTTTCCCCCGTCGGAGCCCTCCCTAACAGTCGGGCTACTGCCCGAGCCGGTACGGCGACTACCACGCACCTTTCGGCGAGTGCTTGACTAAAGATAAACCGTCTCCCGCCAGCACCCTCTCCGATCCAAAACTCAGTACGGGCACCGAAATCGTGCGCGAAACTCCCCCGGAGTAATCAAGTGAGAGCCTCAGCGGCTGTGACGAAGCCTCGATCAGGAAGATAGGAGAAGATTCCAAACTCGCTACCGCCTCTTCCTTCTTAACTACAGGCGCCGGCGTGCTGCTGAATTCTTTGGTGGCCACGCGCCTGGCGCTCCGGACTGCGGCGACTGTGCTCTTTAAAGATCTTCTCTTCGCTACCAGTTGTTTTGGCCGAAGTGTCTCGCTGCCTTCATCTCTATTCGCGGCAGCTGTGCTTTTGTTGTCAGGCAGTGTCAGCTCTAACTTGGTCGGCTCCGACTTGCCGGCTAGAGGGCTTTGCTCGCTCTTAACGATGTTGGGCGGATTCACATCGCGCGTCTCAGTCTGCAAGGCGGTTGCTCTACTAGTCGGTGCATTCCACGCTCGCAGGGCGAATACTCCGCCAATCATCAGGAGCAGCGTCGCCAACACAATTGACGGAACCCCAAATGAGAAATTGCTAAAGAAAAAACCGGCATGAGCGCTCGCTTTCTCGTTTGCGAGCTGTGAGCGAACTCGAAAATCAAAGTCCGGCGGGGCCGCAACGGTTTCCAGGCTGGCAACAAGCTGCCGCAGCTTGATTCGCTCGTCATGAAAAGTCTGGCATTGTGGGCAGCCTCCCAGGTGTTGGGTCACAGACATACTTAGGCGCTGCCCATGGTCTGCTTCTTCAATCTCGCGACAAACAGTTTTGCAATTGGATACTCTCATAACACTCCCATTTCAGAGATAAGCTCTCATCTTTTCGCGCAAAAAGTCGCGCGCCCGGCTAATGCGCGATTTCACAGTTCCCTCGGAGGTCTGCAAAATGCGGGAAATCTCCTCATAACTCCTGCCTTCCACGTCTCGCAAAATCAAAGGCGCCCTATACTTCTCCGGTAAGGTACTGATTGCTCGCTGCACTGCCATCCGTCTTTCGGTGGCGACGAGTTCGGTATCTTGCAGCGGCCGTCCGTCAACCGGATCGAGCTCACAATTCTCGCTCCCATCGTGACTCTGAAAGAACCCAGTCAGCGAAACCAGGCGCCGGCGCTTTCGTTTGCGCAGCTCACTGATTGCCAGGTTCGTGGCAATCCGGTAGATGTAAGTCGAAAACGCATAACTGCTCTGATAACGATCTACCGCTCGATAAACCCTGACAAAGGTTTCCTGAGCCAGATCTACTGCGCCATCGTAGTCATTCGTCATCCGGTAAATGTAGCTCGTGATTTGATTACGATACCGGCTAACCAACTCAGCAAAAGCGTCTTCATCGCCCGTGCGCGTCGCTTCCAACAACGCGTGATCGGAGGTCGAATCGGCAATTACCTCCTGCCGCAAAGCTACAGGAAAACTTAGCTCGTCAATGGAACTCAGTGTCTCCATCAGGGGTGGGTAGGCTCTCACTGCTCAGTCAGAACCGCGACGGTAGCGACCGGGTTGTGCTCCTTGTCAGAACCGCGAGCGGTAGCGACCGGGTTGTATCTTTCCGTGCGAACCAGGTTGCTACCGCTCCCCGTTCTGACAAGAACTAGATGAGCGGCCTCCGGATGCCGATTATACCCTTACGAACGACCGACCGCAGGTTATACACGCCCGCATTCAGTGAAGGTTCCGAAGAATTAGCCGCGGATTTCGCGGATAAACACGGATATGAAGAAGACGTACAGTAGACTCGCAGACTCCAAAGGCGAGATTGTGATCGGGGGGTCTTTGCCGATCGGTCTTATCCGCGTAATCCGCGGCCAATTCCCTGGATTCTAAGCTTGCGGATTCTTGAAGAGCGTGTCATCAACTTTGACGCCAAATGTGATTGTGAGAATTCGTGTCTCCTGCGTTTGCTTACCATCCTCCATCAGTATAGTGCGGTAAGGCACCAGTGTGCTTTGAGCGGATCGGTAATCGGAAAATCTCTTTGAGTATTTCAGCGGTGCGGCGCCGGAGTTTGGTTCCTCATACTCGAGCCATAAAACGCGGAATGTGCTGGCGCTAATGTAGTAGCGAGTGGTTCGTTTATCTTTGTCGGTAACATCCAGAACGTAGAGATCGAGGCCCTTCTGTTTGTCCTTACCCACCAGGTTAATCGCGGCTCCGTTCTCTTTGTAGCGGAGCAAGCTCTCAATGCTGTGGCGGTGCTGCGATAGGAAGGCATCCGCCGCATCTTGCCGGGGAGTAAAGGCGGCGCCGTTGATGATACCCCACAGACGCCCTTCGCCGAAGATCAGCGAGTACTCCATCGTGGGCATTTTTTGATCAAGCCTAATCTTGTCCTTGTCTGCGCTCTCCCCTCTAATGAAGCGGCGTTCGTAGGTGGCTTCCTCGCTCTTTCCATCCGCCATGAAACGGGTGATGCGTCCGCGTTCCACTCCGTTGCGGCGTATCTGCGCGAGTACCGGACGGGAGCCATAGACCAACACCGTTAGTTCGGCCACCTGTTCCGCGGTCAGGGTCTTCTGATTCCGGTCGGTTTTCTCGCTCTTTTCACGCTTTTCACGCTTCTGAGTATTCCGGTTACTGGCGCCGGTATTACTTTGGTTGTTCAGATTGTTCTGGGTGGCAGCCGTCGGGCTCTCGGTCAATGCTGACCAGATGCCCGCAAGCAAGAGCGCGCCAAAGACGGGTGGGGCCAAAAATGATCGAAGCAAGAATTTCGTTCTCCTTCTGGAAGGTTTGATTGTCGAGTCGGGCCGGCAAAACGGGAGAATGCCGGCCATGAGCGGGCGGATTCTACCACACGCACCGCCAAACGCGTTTGAAGTCCAAAGACCGACTTCTGTCGTAATCTAAAGCCTGAACTATAAACTGTTTGACCCACTTATTGATGCCTGTTTTCCGATGCTCAGATGCCTCACGGGCTTCATTCATTTGACAACTCGGCTGGTGGAGGCGTATTTTGCCTAGTTTTCTACTGGCATTGAACTACTTAACATTGCGTTCAAGCGGTTACCCGAGTGTTGGTCTTTGCGCCCGGACGGCACATTCGCCCTAATTGAAAGGACAGTGAATTATGAATCGAGTTGGCATTTTGGTAGGCCGGGAGAAGACGTTCCCCGATGCTCTGATTAGCGCCATCAACGAGCGAGGAAAGGGAGAAACGATTGCCGAATTCATGAAGTTGGGCGGCGTTCGTCACGACGCGCCTCCCCAATATGATCTGGTGGTTGACCGCATCTCCCACGAGGTCCCATTTTATCGTGCCACGCTGAAGCGCCTGGCCCTGGAAGGCACGGTCATTATTAATAACCCGTTCTGGTGGTCTGCCGACGACAAGTTCTTCAACTTCTCACTGGCTCATAAGATTGGCGTAGCGGTTCCCAAAACCGTGCTCCTACCGCAGAAAGATTACATCCCGGGAATCGTCACCGAGAGCCTGCGTAACCTGGAGTTTCCTCTCGACTGGCAGGGCATAGTTGATTACGTCGGTCTGCCGGCTATTCTGAAACCCTTTGACGGCGGCGGTTGGAAGAACGTTTCACGGGTTGATTCTCTCGAGGAACTGTGGTCAGAGTATGACGCGACCGGCACGCTTTGCATGACGCTGCAGGAGTTTATTAACTTCGACCAGTTCGTGCGCTGCTACTGTGTTGGACAGCAAGAAGTTATGATCATGGCCTACGATCCGCGAAAGGCATATCTATCTGGTGAGCAGTATATTCACGACCCCAATTATCTTGCTCCAAAGCTCGCGGAGCGCGTCGCGAGGGACGTCCGCACGCTTTGCACCGCGCTTGGCTATGACCTCAACACGGTCGAGTTTGCGATCAAGGACAACGTTCCTTACGCCATTGATTTCATGAACCCGGCGCCGGACGCCGAATTGGATTCGGTTGGCGAGTTCTACCACAACTGGATCGTCTCAGCGATGACAGACTTTATTTTCAAGAAGCTCGCTGAGTCGCGCACACCTCCGCGCTATCGTTGGGACGCTCTGCTCAATCCGGAAACGACCCGAACGTCTGCGGTGGCATCCGGAACCGAGCAGCAAGGCCGAACGTTAGTGCCTAAGGTGCTTGGCTCGACCAAGCCAAATGAGGCCGCTGTTTCGACTAATAAACAGAAAGCGAACGCAGCGTCGGTCACCTTTGAGACGAAAGCTGCCGGTGACGGCGGCTCCAAATTGCAAACTAATGAGGCCGCGCCACGCAGCGCGCTCAGAGCAAAATCAGAAACGACAGGTAAGACACCGGCCCGGAAGAGCGAGAAAAACCCTGCTACACCTCGTTCGAAGACGACTCTTTGATCGCCGAACACTCAAGGCGGAAATGAAAGGCAGAAGCTTTATCTCTTCTGCCTTTTCTTTTACCGACGATGTTTCGTTAGTCGATTGGATTTGGCTTGCGTCGCGCGGAAAGAAACCTGCCGGCAAGAAGACTGGTTAGCCAGGCTACCAGAGAGGAGGAAGCGAGCGCCCAACCGATACCTGCGATCGCCTGATCAGCATATGTCCCAATCAGTGCCACAAGTATGCTCACGTTGGATATCTGGGCAGCCAGGCGTCGAACGCGAGTCAACGTCTGCAGCCAACTGATGCGGCTTAGCTCCGCGGAAAGATAATCATCGTCGTCATTAAGACGAACGTAATAGTCCGCTTCGCGGCGGGCATACCGGACCAGCGCTTTTTCGGTCGCCTCGTAGGCCGCATCACGATACTGGTGGATCACATGCGCCAGCTTTCCATTTCGTAGTGCTACATCGGCCAGGCCGAGCCGCGCTCGAAACGTTCGCGGTTCAAGTTCAATCGCTCGCTGGAAGGTGCGCTCAGCCCGCGCTGCTTCATTGCACTCCAAAAAACCCTCACCAATGAGTGACAGCAAAGCGCCATCCTCATCAGCTCTCCTCGCTGACAGTCGGAGAGCGGCGCGCGCACGCGAAAGCAAACGCGCATCTCCTCGAGCGCTTGCCTGCGAACGGAGTAGTCGGGCGAAGTCGTAGATCAACCGGCCATCCTGCGGAAGAACATTCAGGGCCCTCCGGAAAGCTTCACCAGATTCTCTAAGGCGGCCCGCAATGCGTAGTTTGTTCCCGAGTTCTCTTAGCAGGATTGCTCGGTAGACGTCGATCGGAGAAATTTCGTGAGCGTCGCTTTGTTCCTCGGAATGTTCTCTTTTTCGGCCAAGCTTAAACTCCGCAGTCGCATTGTCTAGGACATCGGATGGCGCAAGCTTGAGCCAGTCCAGTTCGCGATTTAGGATTTTCGGGTCGCAGAGGTAGTCTCGCAACTCACGCGTTCTCAAATCGATCTTGTCGTCATGAATGAGCGGGAAGAGTCGCTGTACCATCTCGCGGTAACGCCGCCCGCCAGAAGCGAAAACAAACCCGATCCCCCTCCCAGTAATCTGGCTACGGTAGCGATAGCGCACCCTCCCGCCGCGCCGAAGCGTGCGAATCGCGTTCGTATCTACTCGTTCAACTTCCGCCACGCTAAGCTGTTGTCTTCGCCCTGAGATGACCTGAAATATGAACGGCACCACCCCGCGACGAACCAGCGACTGACCGTCAAATGCGATCTTGTCAGTTAGCGCCAGCGCCGGTAGGAGCGTCCACGCCACGACGATCGCCAGAAGCGCCCATCCATCATGCTCGGAACGCAACAGTAAACCAGCCGAAAACGTAAGCACGCTCGAAACCACAAGGTAAGCCGCGGGAGAGACACGAACGCGCGCCACCCATACTCTCTTACCGGGGCCAGAACGTTCTTTGGCAGCATCGGCCAGCGACTTCAAGGTCTCGATTTGTTTCGTGTCGTTCATCTACGTCATTGAGATCGACTTTCTTGGGCGGTATCCTGAGTCGGGCAATCAACCGGCACATCGAGGGAAAAGGTTCCACGCCCGCTTCCTGGTTGAGTGTAGCGTAGGTCAGCCAATTGCACGAGCGTTTGAGTCATGCAGTCGGCTCCCACTACGTGAACCACAGGAAATCGCGCAAAGTTTAAAAAGATTCTCGCCCTTTCATCCTGCAAGGCTTGTTGGACAGCAGGTGAAACGGCAGTGTCCGCTCGCTCGTGTCGAACGAGCTGTGAAAGAACGCTGTGGTTGCCCGCCAGTGAGAGTTCAAACCGGTAAGCCGCGCTCTCAGTTTCCACCACACAGGACCACTGAAACGGATTCGCGAGAGTTGCCATCGCGGCAATGTCCGTAATGCTCTCCCCGTGTTGGCCGACGATGGCCCTTGTCTCAATCCTGGCCTCATTAACCGCAAACCAATGAAGAGAGGCCAGGCTAACCCAATACACTGCAACCACCACCAATGCGGCGAGAGCGATCCGGGATCCCCATCTTTGTGCTGCGCCCAACTTCAATGAAACTAGAAGACCAATTAGAACGATAATCCAAATGGTCCTGAGCACCAGGGGCTGGTCCAGACCACCCTGGATAGGAACCGTTAGCACTAGATAGGTGAGTAGCAGCGCCAGCAACAACCAGATTCCCAACTGCAATTTCGACTTTGAGGTTAGTAAGAAGGAGGCGCTTCCCAAAATCATCCAGAGAAAAGGATCGATAATAAAAATGAAGTCACCATAGAACCAC
>JBPCMM010000199.1:0-8869 GCA_051002255.1 Pyrinomonadaceae bacterium | reverse complement strand
GCGAGAAGCTGGAAGAACTCCTCGCGCGCAATGGGCATATCAAGGACGTCAGTATTTCGCCGGTAACGCGCGTGGCGGGCGCACTTTCGTTTCACGCGGTGGCGGATCTACAGGAGCGGAGGTTTCTTGAGGCCAATTCCGTGGCTACGATCTTCCGCGGCTATGAAGTTATTTTGAAAGGGCGCGATCCTCGCGACGCGATCTATATTTCCAGTCGCGCATGCGGTGTCTGCGGCGGAGTACATTCCACCGCTGCCTGCGAAGCCATCGAGATGGCCTTTGGTATTTCGCCACCGCCCCTAGGCACGGTGCTGCGCAATATCGCACTCTCGCTCGATTTTCTGTACGACCACCCGCTGCATCTTTTCTTGCTGGCCGGCCCTGACTACTCGCAGGTAGTGGTCGAAGCTACCAGCCCGGCGATGTGGGAGAAGGCTCAAGTCACAGAGGCTCCGCACGCTGACGTTCATCAATTTAAGACCATTGGGGACATCATGAAGGGGCTCAACCCGCTGTCGGGGAAGCTGTACCTCGATGGCCTCAAGATGACGCGGACACCGCGCGAAGCCTATTCAGTGCTCTTCGGTAAATACCCGCACCCGCAGACTGTCGTTCCCGGCGGCATGTCCAGCACAGTTACGATCACCGACTTTAACGAGACTTACACGCGGCTGCAGAAGATGATCGACTGGACCAAGCGAATGATCCTGCTCTGGGATGACCTCACAGAGTTCTTTTACGACTATAACCCCGAATACAAGAAAGTCGGTGCGCGTGACAAAAACATGATCGACCTCGGTATGTGGGACGACCCGGACTCTTACGATGCTACTTATGCGCGTTGCAACGAGTGGGGCGAAGCTCGATGGGCGACCCCGGGCGTAGTTATTGACGGCAATTTGGTGACGACGAAACTACAACAGATCAATCTCGGCCTGGAAGAGTTTGTTGAACATTCTTATTACGAGAATTGGAATCAGAACGGCAACGTGCGATTTAAGACAGACCCGAGCGGGGCCCCGCTTTCGCCGAATCACCCTTGGAACAAGGAGACGATGCCTAAGCCCTCGAAAGAGAGCTGGAAGGATCGTTATACGTGGAGTACAGCGCCTCGTTGGGACCGGCAGGTTGTTGAGGCGGGAGCTTATGCACGCATCTGGACGACCGCCGCTGCCGGACTGATGCCGAAGAATAATTTCCTTGAATCGACTGGCCACAGCCTCAAGATTAATATGCCGAAAACCATGCTGCCCGAGATGGATTTCGAGTGGAAGATTCCTGAAGTATTGAACGCCTTCGAGCGCAATCGCGCACGCGCATATTGCATGGGATACAACTTGATGGTCGCTTACACCATGGTGCTGAAAGCGTTTGACTACCTGCGCAAAGGTGAAGACAAAGTCAGTACCAAGTTCGAAACTCCCAAGGATGAAAGAATCGGCGTTGGCTTCTGGGGCGCTGGTCGCGGGTACCTTTCCCACCACCTTACGCTCGACAAAGGGGCAATAACCAATTACCAGATCGTCACGCCTTCAACCTTCAATGCCTCCCCGAAAGACCCGTTTGGCAACCCCGGACCCTACGAAGAAGCCGTATTGAATACCCCGATTCTTGAAGACTATTCGCGCCCTGAAGACTTCACGGGCGTTGACATGCTTCGCGCGATTCGCAGCTTTGATCCCTGCATGCCTTGCACCACACACATCTATGGCGGCGAACGCGAGATCGTGCGGGAGGTCAATACCTGCGCCTGCAGCGCGGAAGGCTGAAAACATTGCGGAATGCGGGTTTTGGACGGGGTACCAGTGGAGTGTCTCACAACTGACTTTAACAGTCTTTTTTCGTGGATCGAGTCTTTACCCACGGAAGGCGATCGACGAAGTCACACGAAAAACCACGAAACTAAAAGCACTTTACTTTCATTAATTGAAACCAGCGAAACATGCTTGAGTGTTGTACAGTTATTTTTGAGACACGAAACTAGCAAACAGAAGCTCGGACGCTTCTTAACTTCTTTCGATCCGAGTTCAGCGATCCTAATCAGCAACTGAATCATGGTACTGGTCTCGGGCATCGGTTATTCCAACCTCGGCGACATGTCCTTCGGTCGCGTTTTGCTCTCAACACTGGCCGAGATGGATTGGCCGGTTCATGTTCACGTCGAGGATTTGAACTACGGTCCGATCATGATCTATCAGTCGCTGGAGGCGTCGGCGGTAAAATATGACAGGGCCGTCTTTGTCAGCGCCGCCAAACGTGGACGAAAACCGGGAACGCTGCAGATATATCGATGGCCTGGCGAACTTCCTCGAGACTCGGAAATACAGGCTCGCATCGAGGAGGCAATCACCGGCGTTATCGACCTGGATAATCTGCTTATTGTCTGTAAGCATTTCGGTGTTTTGCCTGACGACGTCACAATTGTGGAAGTCGAACCGCAAAGTGAAGAATGGGGTTCGGAGTTTAGTACCGTCGTGGCTGCCAGAGTTGAGGAGGCAATCCAGGCTGTGAGACAGCGGGCTTTAGATTAATAGATCCAATGAGTGAAACGAGGGTCGAGGAGCGTGAGGGCGAAGAACTGGTGGCGCGGCTCAACATGCTCGTCGAGGAGCTTGAGCGATATCCGGATACAGAGCTGCGCGAGAAGGCCCTGGGCCTCGTGCAACTGATCCTCGAACTCTACGGGGAATCACTCCGCCGCATCATCGCGGCGATCGAATCAGAACCGCGTCGCGAACAGATTCTGGCGCGAATGTTCAGCGATGAAGTCATTCGGTCTATGCTGCTGATTCACGGCCTCCTGCCGGTTTCCTTGTACGACCGGGTAGCCGCAAAGCTCGTCGATCTTCGCCCCTTCCTGGTCTCGCAAGGATGCGATGTAGAATTGCTCGGTGTCGATGACAGCCGTGCCAGCATGCGATTGATTCGTAGCGGCAAGGGCGCCCCACCGATCGCGGTTCTTAAGGCCGATATTGAGAAAGCGTTAAGCGAGGTTGCTCCCGATCTCGCAGGCATTGAAATTGAAGGACTATCCGAACAGATCGAAGCGACGGCAAAGGCTGCCGCAGCTCTCGGCCGCCTGATTGAAAAACCCGAAGCCAGGTCCCAACCGGCCTTGGTGCAAATCAAGCGCAAAAACCCGCAGGCGGGCGCTGGAGCAAACAGGTGGGTGCCGGTCATACGTTCTCAGAGTATTGAAGATGGCCAATTTAAGACGGTTACTTTCGAAGATATTAACGTGCTGATCTCGAACTTGGATGGAGAGTTTTATGCATACCAGAACGCGTGTGCCGCGGGAGGGCGGTCCCTGGATGACGCTCTGTTTGAAAGACCTATGCTCAGTTGTTCGTGTCATGGATACGAGTATGATCTGCGTCGCGGAAACTGCATCGAACGGCCTGACCTGCACCTTAAACCAATCCCGGTGAAGCTTGAAGATTACAAAGTGAAAGTAGGACTCTGACGAGAACCTGAGTGGAGATGATTCTTTCTGTTGGACGGCACTTCCTAACGGAGGGTTCATGATGGACGAATCGGAAAAACGAAACTCCGGGCGCGAGCTCAATCCGGAGATTGATAACCTGAGATCGCGTGATGAAATTCTGCAGGTAATGTACTGGATGACCGGCGAGGGACTGGGCGATGAGTTCTCGGTAAACGATCTCCGGAAGTTTCTTCAGAGCGAGCAAACTGTGCTTGCGCGAGACCTTGAACTTATGGTCTCAGGCGGGTTGCTGGAGTCGCGTGACGACAAGTTTGCGCTAACGGAACCTGGTAAAGCCGAAGGAGGGCGACGATTCGCAGACGAGTTTGAGGCAATGATTAAGCCGGGGCATTTCGAATGTGATGAGCCGGACTGTGATTGCCATAACCCGGAAGCAGCGGGAGAGGCGTGCAAGCATTTGTCGTCGGCTTATATGAACTAGCGATTCTAAGAATGATGAAGAGAGAGCCGCGTAAAGAGGCTGAAGGGGAGGTTCTGAAGGGACTGGCGGCAGGTGTCGTGGGTGGGCTGGTGGCGTCTGCGGTGATGAACCAATTTCAGGCCTTTTTAAGCAAGCTGCTTGGGGGCCCGGAGCGATCGCATGGAGCGCAATCGCTGCAGCAGGGCTCTCCGGACGTCGGCGTCGGGCGTGAACTGCAGAATGAGGGCAAGGACGCCGAGGAAGACGACGCCGCCGAGAGAGTTGCCAACGCCATCTCGGTGGGTGTTACTGGTCAAGAACTCACAGAGCGTGAGAAGGAGGTTGCCGGAACCGCATTCCATTACGCAATGGGTGCGTCATCAGGAGCTCTTTATGGCGCAGTCGCTGAACTTCTGCCGGCAGTAAAGGTGGGCGCCGGCGTCCCATTCGGCGCCGCGGTCTGGCTCATTGCCGACGAGGGTATCGTGCCCGCCGTTGGACTCTCAAAATCACCCGATGAGTATCCACCTTCCATCCATGCTTACGCGCTAGCTTCGCATCTGGTTTTTGGACTCACTACCGAACTTGTTCGACGCACTGTCAGACACGCACTCTGAGCTAGTCCGATGACTATAAGAGCTCAAATAACAATACGGGGCATAGTTCAGGGTGTCGGTTTCCGCCCATTTGTGTTTTCGCATGCGCAGCGGCGCGCGCTCAAGGGGCAGGTTTTGAACAACAGTACGGGCGTTCTCATCGATGTGGAGGGTGAAGCCTCCATCATCGAAGAACTCATCGAAGAGATCAAAACGAACTCCCCGCCGCTCTCGTTGATTGAGTCGGTCGAGCGGAGCGCCAATTTGGATCTTGCGCACTACACGGATTTCCGAGTCGTCGAGAGCGCTACGAATGGGCAGAGGCTCGCGCATATCTCAGCGGACATCGCTACTTGCGACGACTGCCTGAGAGAGTTGTTTGACCCGCAAGACCGCCGCTATCAATACCCTTTCATAAACTGCACCAACTGCGGTCCTCGATTCACAATCATCGAAGACATTCCCTACGATCGCGCGCAGACTACGATGCGCGACTTTGAAATGTGCCGTGCCTGCCGCGATGAGTACGAAGATCCGTTCGACCGTCGCTTTCATGCCGAGCCGACCGCCTGCGCCGTCTGCGGTCCACAACTTTATCTACGGAGTGCGGATGGGTTTGAAGTCGGGCGGGACACAGGCGCCGATGCGGAAATTATTGATCGCGTCCGTGACCTGCTCTTGAAAGGCAGAATTATCGCTATCAAAGGCATCGGCGGATTTCATCTCGCCTGTGATGCTCTTTCGCAGGAAGCCGTTGAGCAACTGCGTAGGAGGAAATACAGAGAAGACAAACCATTCGCGATGATGGCGGCCTCAATCGGAATAGTTACACAGCACTGTTTCGTGTCGGATGCTGAAAGATACTTGTTGCAATCAGAGCGTCGACCCATTCTGCTCCTGGAGAGAAAGCCGGATTCAATTATCCCGTCAGCCGTGGCACCCGGCGTTAACGCGCTGGGATTCATGTTGCCATACACTCCGCTACACCATCTGCTGTTGAGGAATTTCGATCGACCCCTGGTGATGACGAGCGGCAATGTTTCTAATGAACCAATCTGCTATGACGACGGCGAGGCGACCACACGCCTTCACAAGATTGCTGACACTTTCATGCTGCATGACAGGCGGATTCACATGCGTATTGACGATTCAGTCGTCCGCGTTCGTGAAGGCCGAGAGATGGTAGTGCGACGGTCGCGCGGTTATGCACCAGCTCCGGTAAAAACGGCATTCAAGTTTGGGCGACAGGTATTGGCGTGCGGCGCTGAACTGAAGAGCACTTTCTGTCTTACTCGCGACCACTACGCATTTGTCAGTCACCATATTGGTGATTTGGAAAACCTTGAAACTCTTCGATCATTTGTTGAAGGGATTTCCCACTTTAAACGCCTCTTTCATCTCGAGCCTGAAGTAGTTGCCTACGACCTTCATCCCGAGTATTTGTCGACGAAGTACGCGCTCTCTCAAGAGGACCGTCTTACAAAAGTTGCTGTCCAGCATCATCATGCGCACATCGCGAGCTGCATGGCTGACAACCGGATAGACGGGGAAGTGATCGGGGTGGCGATGGATGGGCTTGGTTTCGGCACGGACGGCCGCATGTGGGGCGGCGAGTTCTTCGTGGCTGATTTCGCGGCGGCTGAACGGGTTGCTCACTTGGCTTATGTCCCGATGCCTGGAGGCGCAAAGGCAATACGCGAACCCTGGCGCATGGCGGCAGTCTACTTACAGCAAGCGTTTGGGGATGAGTTTGTGAAACTCAATCTTCCTTGCGTCAAAGGCGTGGAACAGCGCGGCTGGACCACGCTGCGGACCATGGCTGCGACCCGTACTAACAGCCCTGAAACGTCCAGCATGGGCCGGCTCTTCGATGCGGTCTCGAGCATTCTCGGCGTGAGGGACATTGTCAACTATGAGGGTCAAGCTGCGATTGAGTTGGAAGGGATCGCAGATCGCCACTGTGCCGGGAGTTATGAATTCGGCTTTAGCTCAGGGGATGCGGGTGATGTGATTGACGCGCGAAATGTGATCCGTGGTGCGGTGGCAGACATGCTGGACGGCGTGCCACCGGCAATCGTGTCTGCACGGTTTCATCTGAGTGTGGCTCGACTGATAGTCGCGGTCGCAGAGAACGTCCGGAGTGATCGAAGGCTTAACCGAGTGGTCTTATCCGGTGGCGTGTTTCAAAACTTGTTCCTGCTGGAGCGAACTTGTGAGATGCTCAGAACAAAAGGCTTTCAGGTCGTTACACATTCGCGGGTGCCAACGAACGACGGCGGTATCTCGTTGGGTCAGGCGGCGGTCGCCAATGCGCTAATCAAATCAGGGAGGATCTAGCAGATGTGTCTAGCCATACCCGGCAAGATTGTCGAGATTGTCGACGTCGATAACCGAATCGCCAAGGTCGAGGTGGGCGGTGTCAAACGCAACATCAATATCGGCATGTTGGATGAAGACGAAGCTGGTGTGGGCGATTACGTGCTGATTCATGTCGGATTTGCAATGAGTAAGGTCGATGAACATGAAGCACACGAGACACTGCGAGTGCTTAAGGAAATCGGTGAGTTCGACCTGGAACTTGAACAGTTTAAAACGACTGTGGAGTAAAAACTGTCCGTAGTCCGTTTGGAACTGACAACTGGCCACTGACAACTGGCAACGGACAAACAAAGAAATGGTTAAATCTGCTATCGATGATTTTTCCCGTTCCTTCTATCCGTTTCTGCACGAAGATCAGAAGCAGCCGGAGGAACTGATGGAGCAGATGACTTTTTCGTTATTGGAGAAGGCGCGCGAGAGCGTCGAGGTAAAGACGAGGTTCTTTGAAGCAAACAAAGAAACAATCATCGCCGCCTCCCTGGACATGGCCACGGCGTTCCATCGAGGACGCAAACTATTGGTGTGCGGCAACGGGGGGTCGGCGACCGATGCGCAGCACGTCGCGGTTGAGTTCATGCACCCAATCACTGTCGGCCGCAAAGCCTTACCGGCTATTTGTTTGACCAACGACATGGCGATGGTGACTGCGGTGGCGAATGATGTTGGTTTCGATGACGTATTTAGCCGCCAGATCATTGCGCTGGGCGCGGAAGGCGACGTCCTGTTAGGCATCTCTACCAGCGGTAACTCGGAGAACCTTATACATGCCTTTGCCACCGCGCGCCGCATGAAGCTTATGACCATGGGCTTCGCGGGCGATGTTGGCGGCAAGATGGCCGGAATGTCCGGCGGCTTACTGGATTACTGTTTGACAGTGCCCACTTCCAGCATTCACCGGATACAGGAGACCCACGTCGCGCTATATCACATCATGTGGGACATGGTGCACACTTTCTTGCAGAGTAAGTCGCTGGTGGAGCAAGAGGGAATACGAGCCGCGGATGAACGCAGATGAACGCGGATAAGAGTAAAAACAATTGTTAAGGTCTTTTCTGATCCGCGCGTATCCGCGTTCATCCGCGGCCTAATTTTTCCCGGAGTTTCAATATGAAATTCATAGACGAGTATAGACAAAGCGATTTGGCGTGGAAGCTGGCGAAGCAGATCGAACGCTTGACCGACCAGCCGCTTAAGTTGATGGAAGTCTGCGGCGGACACACGCATACAATCTTCAAATATGGCATCGAAGATTTGCTGCCGAATAACATTGAGATGATTCACGGCCCTGGTTGCCCAGTTTGCGTTATTCCGCTGGGTCGCGTCGATGATGCGATTTCCATCGCGCAGCAGCCAGATGTGATCTTTACGACCTTCGGGGACGCGATGCGTGTCCCGGGTTCGAAGACCAGCTTGTTGGACGCCAAGGCCTCCGGGGCCGACGTGCGCATGGTCTATTCTCCGCTCGATGCCCTGAAGATTGCCCGGAAGAATCCAGAGAAGCATGTGGTTTTTCTGGGCCTTGGCTTTGAAACCACGTCGCCCTCCAGTGCGATGACGATCCTACAAGCCGCCAAAGATAAAGTAAAAAACTTCAGCGTTTTCTGTAACCACATAACCATTATCCCGGCATTGAAAGCCATGCTCGATTCGCCCGATTTGAAGCTCGACGGCTTTGTAGGTCCCGGGCATGTCAGCACGGTCATCGGAACTCGATGCTATGAATTCGTGCCGCGTGATTATGGAAAACCGTTGGTTGTCACCGGGTTTGAGCCTCTTGATGTTCTTCAGTCGGTCTTCATGATTGTCAAACAGATCGTGGAAGGCCGTGCCGAGATCGAAAATCAGTATGCGCGTGTCGTGACCCGGGAAGGCAACCAGTTGGCGATGGAAGCTCTGTTTGAGGTATTCGAACCCCGCGACTACTTCGAATGGCGGGGATTGGGTTCGATTGCGCACAGCGGTATGCGCCTTCGATCCAAATATGCCGAC
>JBPCMM010000198.1:0-7518 GCA_051002255.1 Pyrinomonadaceae bacterium | reverse complement strand
CAAAGAACAACTGACCACTGACTACGGACCAATTTAATGCCAGGAGTAATCTTGTGAAATTTAGATTCATGTCACCTACATTAGTGGCGCTAATGCTGTTTGCGCTGCTCCCTTTCGTTTCATCGGCTGCATTAGCCCAGGAGGCTGAGCTTAAAGTCGTCGATGAAGTAATTGCCCAGGTCAACGAGGACGTGATCACGCTATCGATGGTGAGGCGCGAAACCAAACAGCGCGTCGAAGCGCTTAAGCAAGGCGGCATGCCCGAGCAACAGGCCCTCGATGAAGTTACGAAACACCAGGCTGACCTGATCGCCACGCTCATCAACGAGCAGCTTCTCATGCAAAGGGGCAAGGAACTCGATCTGGCGAGCGAGGTCGAAGCTGAAGTTAACCGCCGCATGCTGGAAGTGGCCAAAGAGCAGGGAATTACGACCATCGAGAAACTGGACGCAGCGATGAGAGAAAGCGGGCTGGATCCCGTCGTCACACGTCAGACCCTGCGCACTGAAATCATGAAGCAGGCGGTGATTCAGCAGGAGGTAGACCGAAAGATATTTTTCGGTCTGCCGTTGGATGAACTGAAGAAATACTTTGAAGCCAACCGCGCCAAATTCACTAAACCGGGGAGTGTGGTTCTCTCGGAGATATTTCTCAGTTATGCGGGTAAGAATGAAGCCGACGTAAGGGCCCGGGCGATGGAGCTGGTCATGCAATTACGATCCGGAGCCGACTTTGGCGCGCTCGCTGCAGCTAACTCAGAACGCGAGCTGAATGGGGTCCGCGTGGCGCCAGAGAACAAGGGCAAGGTGGGCCGTTTTGAAATGCCAAATCTTCGCGACGAGATTGCCAGGCAAATCAAGAGTGTGAAAGTCGGAGGCATCAGCGATCCGCTCAAGATTAATGATGGCTATCAAATCCTCCGCGTTGATGAGCGCACTGAGGCGAGCAGTACGGCGGTCTTCAATGAGAATCAGGTGCGCGAGGCGATTACCATCGAACGCTCGCCTAAGGAACGAGAGAAGTATCTCCGAAATTTGCTTAACGACGCATACATCAAGATTTCCGACAGTTACCGTGCATCTGTCGAGCCACTGCTGAAGCTCAACACAGCCGCCGCGGTTAAGCCTGATGAATCAACATCCGGAAAGACATCCGACAAGAACAAAAGTAAGAAGCCCTGATCATTTTCCATTTTCATTATTTTTCATTTCTCATTCGGTCATCTGGAATTGGTAAACTTCTTGTTGGTGCCCGTTCGTGTGATTTTGTGGATCGTTCTCATCTCTCGGCAAAGCAAACGATCCACGAAATCACACTGAACATCACGAAATGAGATCCAGGAAATGACAAGTGAAGAATGACAAGTGACAAATGGAGGATAGGTCTTTATAACGTGAAATGCGTCTCGATCTATTTCTCAAGGCGAGTCGTCTCTGCCAGCGGCGGACCGTTGCGCAGAAGTTGTGCGAGGCGGGACTTGTTCTCATCAATGGGCAACCTGCCAAGTCGGCTCACACGGTTAAGCCGGGTGACGAAATCACGTTTCGACGTCGGGCTCGAGTCACCAAGATGCGAGTTCTCTTATTACCCGCGGCTCGCCAAACCTCCCGCAAAGATGCACCTGCTCTTTTCGAAGTTCTGAGTGAAGAGTCTTTGGCCACCGAGCAGGTTGATGTCAGAACGGCGAGCGGTAGCGACCCCGGTCTGGGTTGCTGAGTGCCGCCGCCGAACAGACCGAGTCGCTACCGCTGCCGTTTTGACAGGGTTGCTGAGTGCCGCTCAGACAAGATCTTGAGCTATCATCGGGTCGTCTTTGAGGAAGCGATGAAGTATCTAATCTCTATTGTGGTTGGTCTCTTAATGGTTCTGGTTGCCGGCCTGACGTGGGAGCAGGGCACCGTGGGAAAAAAGGCTCAAGAGGTGCGCAACACTATGAAAAGCGAGTTAAGCGGCCAGGCGCAGGAGAGGGGTATTCTGAAGCTGCCGCTCCAAGATCCCCGCATAGTAATTCTCAAGAGCCAGCGTCAGCTGGAGCTTTATTCGGATGGCGCCGTAGTGCGGACTTATCGTGTGGGCCTCGGTCAGAACCCCGTTGATGACAAGCAGCGGGAGGGTGACCGCACGACCCCTGAGGGTGAGTTTTACATTTTTATCAAGAATCCGAAGAGCGCTTACTATCTATCTCTGGGCATTAGTTACCCGACTATCGAAGATGCAGAGCGGGGCCTGCGCGCAGGGTTAGTCACACGTGCCCAACGCGATCAGATCGTGAGCGCGATCAAAAAGAAGGCTGCTCCACTTCAGCACACGGCGCTGGGCGGTCTGATTTACATACACGGGAACGGAGCGGGGAGCGATTGGACATGGGGTTGCGTCGCGTTAGAGAATGAGGATATCAGGGAGCTGTATAATTGGGTGGACATAGGAACGCCGGTTACGATAAAGCCATGATGCCAGAGCTCAAGTCGTTCAAAATTAGGAACATTGAAATCAATCCGCCGCTTATCCTTTCGCCGATGGCGGGGGTAACAGACGTGTCTTTTCGCCGTCTACTCAAACGATGCGGCGGCGTTGGGCTTACCGTTTCGGAGTTCATTTCGGTCGAAGGCTTAACTCGAAGCAATCCGAAATCGAAGCGTCAGATGCGTTTCTATGCAGAGGAGCGGCCATTTGCCGCGCAGATCTTTGGCGGTCAGCCTGAGCGAATGCGGATGGCGGCGGAAATGGCAGAAGAGGTTGGTGCAGATATTCTCGACGTTAACTGCGGTTGCCCGGCGCCGAAGGTTGTGAAACACGGCGGCGGGTCCGGCCTCTTGAAGGATCATGAACGTCTGGAAACGATCCTTCGAGAGATCAAGAAGGCGATCACGATTCCCTTGACGATCAAGATTCGCGCAGGATTTTACGACAGCACAATTAATGCCGTGGAGACCGCCAGGCTTGCCGAAGCATGTGGCGTCGAACACATCGCTCTTCACGGGCGCACTAAGGAACAGGGTTATCGAGGACTGGCGAATTGGGACCTGGTAAAGCAAATCAAGGAGGCCGTGAAGGTGCCGGTGTCGGGCAGTGGCGACGTCACTACCATCGAAGGTGCCTTTGCGCGTTTTCGTGAGACTGGCTGTGACGGAGCTTTGATTGGCCGCGGGGCGATGGCCAATCCATGGATCTTTCGGCAGATTGAAGATGTCAGCCAGGGTCGCGAGCCCTTTCAACCTTCACTGGCCGACAAACGCAGGATCCTGCTCGAATATTTCGACATGTTACGCGAAGACATGCCTGAGAAACCGGCCATCAATCGCATGAAGCAGCTCGCCGGCCAATTCACTCGCGGGCTTCAAGGCGGCGCACTATTCCGCACCTCGCTCTATCACTCACATTCCGTGGAGGAAATACTCGAACGCATTGAGGAATATTTTTCAGCAATTGAATCGGGTCAACCCTATTACGGAGAGGCCGGAGCACAAGTGGATGAGGCACCTGTGCTCGATTCATGCGAAGCCGCGGCATAGTTAGGACGTTACCAAGCGGGCGCTGTCCCTAAAAGAGATTCTGACTTCTCATTCACACCGCGGCTTTAGCCCGGTGATGCCAACGACTACCCGAGTCGATAACCGTTTCAACGGTTTTCTTGGGGGTACTCAAGTTGCGAGGGATGTCAGGATGCTACTCTAATGAACCCAGCGGAAAATTAATCTCTAGGAAAGTGCATCCGCAACGAAGCAAACCGTTGAAACGGTTCGCTTATTTTTATCGCGCCTAGATCACCGGGCTGAAGCCACGGTGTGAATAAGAGACAGCAGAGCTTTCCCGACAGAGTCGCGTCCCCGAGCGGGCTGCCTCCTTGGGGCGCCGGGCGATTAGAATCAGGTTTTAGCTTTCTGCGTTGGGGTACCACTAACTGCCATCGTCGGGTAGCCCTTACCTTTCAAAGCCGCAATCTCAATAACAATCTCTTTCTTGCCTTTAAAATTGCGGGTGATTCTTGCGCTTTTCTGAGCACCTGCTTTGGGCGAAGAAACTGGTGAGGCGCTGGGAGAAGCCGTAGTTGTGTCGGCTGTCACAGCATCCTGGTCCAGCCTCCCCTTCGCATCGCGAGACATCTCCTTCAATGCTTCGAGAACCTGCGCGCGTTCTTCCTCTGTTAAGTCTTCAAGCTTGACGCCATTAGCCTCTAACACCATGCGGAGATTTTCTTCCGTGTTGGTGTTGCGATCGTAAACGTCGCGGTAAATGTGCAGCTTTCCGTCCTCTGCCACAATGGTTTCGTAGCGCAGCTCCACTGGCACTGGTTCGGTTAGTGTGACTTGCTTGGTCTCACTTCTGTTCTTCTTGTAAGTGATGATATCTGCGTCAGACAGTTTGTGTCCGGCTAGCTGGGCCAGGACCTTAGCGAAGTCCTGGGCCAATGCATCCGTTAATCCTACGCAACCGTGAGAAGCAAAAGTGCCGAGTTTTGCGGGACTCTTACCTCCGTGAATCAGTGATGGTAATCCGATGGGAATCTTCAACAGACCAAGTGGGTTTAGCTTGCTGCCCGCCTCGACCTTTTTCCCGACCTTGACCTTCGAAGAAGGTGACTCCACCCAAGGCTCATCGGGAGGTGTCCAGGTAGGGTTGAATATAATCGCCTTGGCTTTGCGCAGGCCGGTGGGCAAGGGAAACTCCGGATAACCGATTCCTACCTTGTACGACTTGACCAGGCGCCCCGCTTCGAACACATCCATCCTGTAGGCAGGTGCGTTAACCACGATGCGGGTGTCGGTAGGCACTGCATTGGGTGAGCTGGCGACGCTCTCAGTACCCGCGGTCGTCTTTGTATTCAGGTCGTCGCCGCCTGTGCGCCACCGTTCACTTACGAACGCGGCTAGCTGCGATCCCTTGTCCGCCCCGACGATTTCTTTCAACCGGTTGGCGGAGAGCTCACGAGCTGCTTCCGTTGTGCCGCTATGATCGCCAGTCTCGGTTTCGCGAAGTTTGCTGGTCTCTTCTCGGGCAACTGCTCGCAGTTGAGCTATTTGATCGTCGGTCAGACTGAGTTTTGTTTTCAGTTCGGTTGTGAACGTCTCATCCGATGCGAAGAACGCGTCGAGCACAGGTAACGTGACCGGAACAGCCGAGACATCGGTTGCAGCCACGACTGTTGGTGACGACGACGGCGATGGCGTTGTTCTTCCTGCGTCGGAGTTCGAATTGCTTGGTGGTTGAGTGCCGCAGGCCGCTCCGCTTAGGGCCAACGCGAGCCCCAGGGCTAGCCTTGTTAATTTATTGTTCCGCTTCATGATGATTCTTCCTTCCTTATTAGGGCTTGCCTAACTATCTTAGGCTCAGGCGCTGAGTCTCGCCTTGCGTGGGATATGCAGCAACAGGTGTTCCCACAGAAGTTGGGCGTGTATTGCCTCTGTTAATGATGGTCGTGACTACTGCCGCTCGAACCGGCCTGCACGATAAGCGAACGCCGTACCGCCTGCTCGAACAGACTAACAGTGTCAAGCCCGGCGATTTGATTCTCAATTTCTCAACAACGGGTAGGGATTGATGTTGGTCCCTTCCCAATAGCGTTTCGGATCGGATACCACCGCAATTGAAAAGTGCAGGTGATAATTGCCGGGCCCGGCATTTCCCGTGTCTCCGACGTAACCGAGGAGTTCACCCTGACGGACAACCCTACCCTCGCTTAAACCATCGGCATAGCGCTGAAGATGCGCATAGTAAAAATTTAGCTTCTTGTCTGTACTTAGCTGGTAAATGGTAATGCCTCCCAGCTCATGCTGAGACAGTTTGACTATCTGGCCGTCCGCGGCGGCAACAACCGGTGTTCCCTGCGCAGCGGGGATATCGATGGCGTCGTGCGATCGTCCCTCAGAACGCGAGTCTGCAAAAGTGTCGAGTAGCTGATTCGGCTGAACGCCTGCAACCGGCACTATAAGTTTCAGCAGTCCTATAAACCCAATCGGAGGCGCCGCGGGTGAAGATGCGTTGGCCGGGGACGGTGTAGGCGAAGCAGGGTAGGCTTCGGGGACAGGGCTAGGTGAAGGCGTTTCGGGCACCGGCGTTGGTGATTGTTCGGGAGATGGATTAACGGTGTCTGGGGCAGAGGTTGAGGCAGGAGTAGGTGGGGGAGGGTCTACGCTGGCGCGGTAGTGACCTGAGCGTCTTTGCAGAAACGCCACAACCACGACCAGCGTGGCTATGCCAATCAGTAGAGCGAGAAAGACTCGTCCGCGCGCGGATATCATCACTTGCTGCTAACGCTAAGTCCCTTGTTGTATTCCCAGGGACAGCAGGGGTCGTGGGGTCGTACCCTCAAAAAACCAACTAGCGCCGACTTTCAGGCGGTGGTGCCAGGTGGGAAGGCGCGAGGTGTAAAGGGCAAAGCGTGCCTGGCGTGCGAGGGGTCCACCAAAGGCCTTGCCTCCGGCCAACACTGCCGCGCGTTCAGTCCCCAAGCTAACCGCTTCTCCCATCTCCTCGAAGTGTTTTGTGTGCAGTTGCCGGCCGTGGATTAGAGCGCGAATGTTGCGAGCGGCAAGACCGGCTTGTTGGAAAGCTAGTTGGGCGGTGCCGGCCAGGATTGGCGTGGCATCCTTGAAGAAGGCGATATCGCCCAGTGCAAAAACGTTCTCATGTCTGCGAACCTGGAGTGTTGGTTCCACCAGTATCAGGCCACGATCGGTTTTCTCGATTGCCAGCCTTTCGACCACTGGGTTTACTCGAACGCCCCCAGTCCAGACGACGGCAGCAGTTTCAATGTCCGTCCGCGCACCGTTATGTTCGACGGTCACTGTGTTATGAGTGGTACGCACCACGCGGGTAAGGGTATGAACTTCGACGCGCGACTCAGTTAGCGCTTCCGTGACATACTCTCGAATCGTATCACCCATGCCGGGTACAATTTTTGGTCCCATCTCGATCACGAGCACGCGCGGTTCACCCGTCAAAGCGCGCCGTTCGAACGCATCGCGCAGGAGGTCAGCCATTTTCGTGGAGAGTTCCACGCCACTGGCACCAGCACCAACAACGGCAAAGGTAAGCGCGCGGCGGGTATCCTGCGGTGGTAGACTCGGAGGCACATGATCGAGTGCGGTCACCAGGCGACTCCGAAGCAGATCCGCGTGGGCGATCTTGCGGAACGGTATTGCAAACTCCTCGGCCCCTGGAACCCCAGCGTAGTTTGTAACTCCGCCCACGGCAAGTACCAGAATGTCGTACTCAATTGGCTCGCCTGAGGCTTCGACCGTGACGCGTTTCTGAGTCAAATCGATGTTCGCCACAGCCCCCTGAATCGATCGGATGTTCTCGTCGAGCAGCTCTCTATATTTTGGGGCAATATGCCAGTCTTCCACTTCGCCGCTCAGATACTCGTAGAGCATAGGCGTGAATAGAAAATGGTCTTCGTCGCTGACGAGGGTGACGGAGCCTGCCCCAGCAAGTTCCAGCGCAGTAAACAGGCCACCAAAGCCGCCGCCTACAATTACGATCCGGGGTTCTGCCGGCATCAACGCTCCTTCTGGAAAT
>JBPCMM010000197.1:0-23917 GCA_051002255.1 Pyrinomonadaceae bacterium | reverse complement strand
ATTCATCGCGCCGCGGAAATGAAGAGGAGCACAACATGAGTGCAACGGAAATGAAGCGCCGCGATTTCTTGAAAACGGGCGCAGCCCTCGGCGGCGGTTTGCTACTCAGTCTCTATGTGCCCGAATGGGCTCTCGCCAACACTGCTAGTGAAGCGACTCCTTTAGCAGCTCCGCCCGCCACATTCGCTCCCAACGCTTTCGTCCGCATCGGCGCTGACAGCATCGTGACGGTTATCGTGAACAAGTCAGAGATGGGCCAGGGCGTCTACACCTCTTTGCCGATGCTTGTCGCAGAAGAGCTCGAGGCCGATTGGAGTAAGGTTCGCTACGAGCCGGCGCCCGTGGACGCGGCCTACAATCACCCAGTGTTCGGAATTCAAATGACCGGCGGCAGCACGAGCACGGCGTCCGAGTGGGACCGGTTCCGGCAGGCGGGAGCCACCGCGCGAATGATGCTGATTGCCGCCGCCGCGAAAAACTGGAAAGTCGATCCAGCCAGTTTGCGGGCCGAAAATGGTTACGTAATTAATCCGGCTACAGGCACGCGCGCTTCCTTTGGTTCGCTTGCTGATGTGGCGGCTACGATGACACCGCCCAAAGACGTACCCCTCAAAGATCCGAAGGACTTCAAACTTATCGGCAAGCCAACTCGCCGCCTAGACACACCCGACAAGGTCAACGGTGCCGCGCAATTCGGTCTCGACGTTGCAATACCTGGAATGATGACGGTTTTGATAGCCCGAGCGGCGGTATTTGGCGGCAAGGTGCTGAGCTTTAATGCCGATAAGGCGAAAGCCGTAAGGGGAGTAAAAGACGTGGTGCAGATTCCCTCCGGCGTGGCGGTCATCGCCAACGGCTTTTGGCCGGCAAAGCAGGGCCGCGACAAGCTGGAAATCAGGTGGGATGACGGACCCAACGCCTCACTTTCAACCACCGGCATGAGAGAACAGTTCGCAGCACTTGCGAAAACACCCGGATTGGTGGCACGCAAAGTTGGCGATCCAACAAAAGCTCTCACCACCGCAGCGAAAACGATCACGGCTGAGTTCGAAGTGCCCTACCTGGCCCATGCCAGCATGGAGCCACTGAATTGCGTCGTCGATCTTCGCGAGGACCGATGTGAAATCTGGACTGGGACACAGTTTCAGACCGGTGACCGCGCTGCTGCCGCCGCCACAGCCGGACTGAAACCTGAGCAGGTCACGCTTCACACGCCGATGCTGGGCGGCGGTTTTGGTCGTCGCGCAAATCCGGCAAACGATTTCGTCATTGAGGCTGTGCAGGTAGCGAAAGCTGCGAAGGTTCCGGTGAAAGTTGTCTGGACGCGCGAAGACGATACGCGCGGTGGGTATTATCGGCCGATGTGGTACGACCGCTTTGTTGGCGGCATCGACGAAAAGGGCAACCCGCTAGTCTGGACTCATACGATTGTGGGTCAGTCGATCATGGCCGGGACACCTTTTGAGGCGTTCATTAAGGATGGAATTGACGGCTCCTCGGTGGAAGGGGCTGCTGACCTGCTTTACGGTATACCTAACCTGCAGGTCGACCTTCATACGCCGAAGATTGGTGTACCCGTGCTGTGGTGGCGCTCAGTCGGCCATTCGCATAACGGCTTCGCGGTGGAAGCTTTCTTTGATGAACTGGCCCACGCGGGCGGCAAGGATCCTTATGAATTGCGTCGTACGCTGCTTGCCGATCAGCCGCGCCTGCGCGCTGTCCTGGATCTCGCTGCGCAGAAAGGCGATTGGGGGAAGCGTTTGCCGCCGGGCCGCGGTCGGGGCATCGCCACGCATTTCTCTTTCAGCAGTTACGTTGCTCAGGTAGCTGAAGTCTCGGTAGATAAGCAGGGGGCGGTCCGTGTCCATCGGATGGTTTGCGCCGTCGATTGCGGGCGCGTCGTCAATCCTGACAGCGTCAAGGCACAGATGGAGGGCGGCATCAATTTCGGCCTCACGGCTGCACTTAAGAGCGAGATCACTCTTGATCGCGGACGCGTGCAGCAGCGCAACTTTCACGACTACCAGATGCTGCGCATAAACGAGGCGCCGCAGATCGAAGTCTACATCGTGCCCAGTACGGAAAAACCGACCGGCGTAGGTGAGCCGGGTGTGCCGCCGGTCGCGCCCGCAGTCGCGAATGCGATTTTCGCAGCGACCGGTAAACGGATCAGAAAGCTGCCGATTCTTAAAGTCGACTTGCGCGGATGAGGCTAAGTGTCTCACCACAAGTGAAGGTATCTATGAAGTGGGAGCAGCTCGAGGTCAGGACGGGCGGTTTACCCCCGCTGACGTTGAGTGAATTCGAGTGTGAGGGGAGTCGAGCATGCCGAGCAAACGAATATCTAACCTGGTAATCGTCGCCTTGTGCCTCATCGCGCTCGGCTTGATTGCTCGACCAATTTACGCATGGGCCATCGACGTTTGGCATGGCACCCAAACCGAACTCGCCGCACAGAAAAACGACGCGCGAGCCCGCGCGGCTTTTCTGGCAGTGATCCCAGTTCTGAAACACCCTCGCTGTCTGAATTGCCACGCCACCGGCGACTTTCCACGACAGGGCGATGACTCACGCGTTCATGTGCAAAACGTGCGCAGGGGAATCGATGGGAAAGGTAAATACGGACAGAAGTGCAGCGCCTGTCATCAGGAACAGAACGTTGCCGGATTGAACATGCCGCCGGGAGCACCTAATTGGCATCTGCCGCCTGCGGCCATGCCAATGATCTGGGAAGGCCGAACGCCGGGACAGATTTGTCGCCAGCTCAAGGATCCGAAACAGAATAATAACAAGACCGTTGCCCAGATCGTCGAACACGTTACCGGAGACAAACTGGTGTTATGGGGCTGGAACCCGGGTGAGGGTCGTACTTTGCCACCTCTAAGTCACAGCGAATTCGCTCAAAGGTTTCAAGAGTGGGCCCGCTTGGGCGCCGCCTGCCCGAACTAGGCGACATTGCCGATTTCCAATTGCCAATTGCCGATTGGTATCTGGCCCGGGTGGATCAGAACTAGTTCGTGATTGCTTTTCAGTCAACATTCACAGACTACAGTCTGTGCTACGGCTCATAAGGCGGCGCTTCGGGATTGTAAGGCTTGCTCGGGTCCACGCGCTTGCCGTCGACTAACCATGCTCCGGGGTGGACGTCGTCAATCAATTTAAGCCGCCAACCTTCCGGCGTATTGATCCACGTTTCGCGTTGCACTGCGCTCGTATCAACGCGTCGCAGCTTTCCCTTCATGATCTGCATTCGGGACCATTGTTGATGGATGATGGCCGCCGCTTCGTTGCCGGAAACGTTAATCGTCTCGATGGCGAAGCTTAAGCTCACGATCGACTGCACCTGCTCGAATCCACGTCTAATGTAATCCGCCGAGTGCTCGTACGACCAGGTTTCACCATTCGCTGTCTTTACTGTGAAGTCAGGAGTGCGCAACGCGAGCAAAGCGACAAGGTCCTTCTTGCGGGTGGCTTCCGCAATCTTCGCGTATTGCTCTTCCAAAGCGCGCCGCATCGGCTTCGATTTGTCTCGCAGGACTACCCGGTCGCCTTTAACTTTGAACTTGTGATCTTTGCCCGGGGTCGTCTGGACTTGCCCAAGAGAGACGATGCTCCCGGTGCAGCCAACCGCTAAAGTCAAGGCAATCCTAATTAGCTTATTTCATGATTGGTTCTCCACGGGTCATGTGCCCCTGTTGAGACCGGGTCGCTACCGCTCACTCGTTCTGACAAAAATGTATCTTCTGCCTCCCTGCCTCCCTGCCTCCCTGCCTCCTGGCTCCTAGTCTTCACTCCTGCCTACAGTTTCACACTGAATCCTTTGCGGCGAATGTTCTTCACGCACGAAGTGTCGAGTCCTTTCACGGCGCCGCTTTGTACAAACTCCGTGTTCAACCGTTCAATGCACTCGATTCCTTCCAAACCACCAAATCCGTGGGCGCCATGAGGAACTATGACATGTAGACTGTTAGGAAGGTGTCGAGCAACAGCATCTCCATTTGATGGAGGCGTTACGGGATCCCATTCGCCAGTCAAAATCAAGACTGGCGCGGAACCGCGCACGGGTTCGCCGTAGTCCCGGGGAATAGCTGCACGGGGCCAGAGCGCACACGCTTCTCGTTGCTGACGCAGCCGATAGTCACCGAGAAAAGTGTTGGCGGCGAGTCGTTCTCCCTCACCGGACTTAATCCATGGCAAATCCTCGGCACAGGTAACTGATAGATACATCCCGTTGGCGCCGGTTGCCACTAAGTTTCGACGATAACTCAAAGCGGCCTCGGCAAGAGGAGTAAAGTTACCTTGCGCCGCCTGGTGCAGGAGCAGGGGAGCCCGGCTTGCTCCGCCTGGGTGATACAACATGTAGCGAACCGCTTCCACAGCCAGGTTACGAGAAAGTCTTACCTTCGCGCGTTCCTCAGGGGTGGAGGCTGGACCGGCAGTATCATTTCCTCGGTCGAAATTCTTTCGCACCTCCACTTCGACCGGTCCCTGAATCAAGCGCTCAAGCACGGCTTTAGTTTCCGCACGAAGATTTGGAAAAGCTCGATTACACGTTTCATCCGCTCCACATTCCGCTAAAATTCCTTGTAGCGCCCGCTCCATATGCTGCGCAAAGTCCAGCGGCATGTACTGGTTGGTGGGCGCGACTCCTTGCAGCGTCACCGTGCGAACGTGTGTCGGATGGCGTTTCAAGTAGACCAGCGATGCACGTGTGCCGTAAGACCCGCCGAAAAGGTTGAGACGCTCGTAGCCCAGAGCCGCTCTCACTTCGTCCAAGTCGTCCATGGCAATCGGGGTGGTATAGAGTGTCAGGTCGGCCTGCTGCTCGAGTTGTTCTCGACACTTGCGCACGTCCTCAAGGGGAAAGAAGTAGCCGAAGTAACTTTGGACATCGGCAGCATTGTAAAATTTGCAGTTGAGTGGGTGAGAGCCGCCCGTGCCCCTCTGGTCCACGAACAACAGATCTCGATGCTCACGGATCTTTGCAAACTGAGGGGCAACATAAGTAGAATCTTCCGTGGCCGAAGAACCCGGTCCACCCGGAATGTAGACGAACGGATCTGGAGCGCGTTCTGTGCCGGTAGCCGGAAAGACAACAACCTTCAAGCTGATCTTGCGTCCTTTTTTAGAGTTACGGTTCTCATAAACCTCGTAAGTTCCGCACTTAACTTTCTCGGGGGTTCCCTCGATATTACAGGGCGACAGCACGAGCGACGGCGTCGACAGAGTTTTGGCCGACTGTTGATGCGCGGTATTCTCCCGTGTGGCTGATATCGAAGCGAGAAGCGTAAAGACGATGATTAGCGTTGCTCTCATTTGTACCCTCTGGTGGCAGCTCTTTCTACCTGCGTACTTCGCAAGGCAAAGGATCTCTACTGCCTTGATAACACCGCAGACAGGAAGTTCGTGAAGTATTTTAGCGCTGGCAAACGCAGGCAGGCCCCTTTTCCAGCCAATCCGCGGAGATCACAGAATTGAGTCATTTTGAGATCTCAGATTTGAGATCTCAGATCTAGTCGCGGCGACTTCCCGTGAAACGCAACAAAAAGAAGAATAGGTTGATGAAATCCAGGTAGAGAGACAGGGCGCCAACCACCGCGTAGGCACCCAGTCGGCCGTCCGGCAGCGCGACAGCCATCTGCTTTAGGCGTTGGGCGTCCCAAGCCGTAAGACCGGTGAAAACCAAAACGCCGACGATCGAAATCACGAACTGCAGGGCGCTGTTTTGCCAGAAGAGGCCCACAATCGAGGCGAGGATGAGACCGATTAAACCCATGAACATGAACTGGCCCACGCCAGCGAGACTTCTCTTAGTGACGGTACCGAAGATCGCTGTGGCGCCGAACATTCCGGCGGTGACGATGAAGGTCGAAGTTATCGACGCACCGGTATAAATCAGCAGAATTACAGACGAAGTGACTCCCGTGAGCGCTGAGTACAAGATGAAAAGCCCGGCCGCGGTCGCCGGTGAGACCTTGTCGACGCGTGCGGAGAGATAAATGACGAGTCCGAGTTGAGCGATTATCAGGGCCCAAAACACGATCCGGTTAAGTATCAGCGTCTCGATGAGCGAGGGTGACGCCGCCACAGTGAAAGCGGTTACGGCAGTAACCATCAAACCGGCAAACATCCAGCCGTAGACCCGACTCAGAAAAGCGCCGACTCGTTCGTCGCGCACGTCCGCGACCTGCGGCGAAGTAAACGAAGTTTGGTTCCAGCTCATGATTTGCCTCCCGATGCAGTTAACACTCGAGTTTGACTTGGATGCTCATTATAAGCGAAATAAGCGAAATCATTTAGCCGCGGATACACGCGGATCTGAAAGGGTACTAACCAAATGCGTCGAGTGAGTCGTTGTCTTCTCATGGTTTTCGCTCTGATCCGCGTTCTCCGCGTGAATCAACGATTAACCGCTGCCGGAATAAACGGACGGAGGTTACTTCACTGACTTTGAACTTTCTGGTTTAGCGAATAGTGAAGCGGCCAGCGGGCGGTTGAATTCGATTGACTCGTAGTTGATACGGCTTGTTTGTTTGCCGTTGATGAAATGGTCGACCACCAAGGCTGCAGTTACTCCGTCGATGCTAATGGGCTTGGCCAGCCTATCCTCTTCGGTTATCTCTTCAGTCTCATCAGAGTCTGCTACCTTGCGGTTGCGTTTGTAGATGACCTTCGCGGGCAGTCCATCTTTGGCTCCAAATTCATATTCAATCCAAAATCCGTCAGGGTAAGTGAGTCGCACAGTCTCGTTGCGGCGGGCCAGCCCGGCCTCGCGGCGGCCGATATAGCTAAGAGTAGCACCGTCGCGACGCCACCATCCGCGCAAAAGATTATCGATACTGGTGCGCATGCCCCGTTTGAAGTCCTCAATCTGCGCCGGCTTCAGATCGTTCAAGCTTCTGGTGGCGCCGTCATAAATCCAACCGGTCGCGCCTGCGTTGGTTTGCACCACACGCACTCCGGCGCTGGTAAACTCCGTCCGTTCCTTGTCTGGATACACGATGTAGTCGAGAAATCTGGTCGGCAATTGAGACAGCCCGTCCAGGTAAGCCGTATAGAAACCACGCCCGACCACGCTTTGCACGTTCAGGTAAGCGCCGCCGCCGAGGACATCAATGGCGCGCTTGATGATGGCCTCAGCTTTCTCGGTCGAAGCAAGTGTCAGCGGCGCCGGCTTGTTGTCCTGAGCTCCAAGAGCAACCTGCCCGGAACAACCCAACGCCAATAACATGAGAAAGTGAAATAGTTTATTCGAACTCTTCATATGTGAATCTTCACTGCCCGGCACATTCAATGTTCGACCGAATTTACCATAGGGCGCCTGTGAGAGCGCGGTTGAAGGAAACCATCGATGCGGTTTGGCCTCATCGAAGATGTCATTCAACTACGGAACCGCGAGCGGTAGGACCGGGACATACACTCACACCGCTTCTGTTCTTATGATGCCAAATCTAGTCCAACAATGCGGGTTGAATCCACTCTACTCCAATAACACTATCACAGTGAGTTGAGTATATGATCCGGTCGCTACCGCTCGCGGTTCCGTATGAGCGTGTCATTCGTGTTATTTCGTGGATCGCCTCCCTGCGCCCTTTAGTAGCTAACACGAACGGCGCACCGCAGAAACTGATTTAAGCGAAGCAAAAGGGGTCTCAATGAAATGAATCACTGAAACCCCTCACTCACGCTCGGCAATAACCCGGTCACATCCACGCGCCAAGCGTGCTGCCCGCTCGGAGACCGGTCGCTACCGCTCGCGGTTATGATAGGCCGAGCTAATTCAACTCAGGCTTGCTGGCAGCGGCTGGTTTGACGACCGTCTCACCTTCTTCCACGTCGACCAGGAAATTCGAGGCTGTCTTCCACATGGCCGTAATCGGCAGCTTCACCTTTTCGTCAATGTGGCGCTTTAAGAAGCGAGCGCCGTACGCGGTGTTGTAGCCCTTTTCGGTCAGCAGGTTGAGCGCGGCCTCACTGACCTCGACCGACTTGCCCTGGCGCTCCATCTGCCGCCGCAGCTTGTCCAGGTAAAGCTTGGCAATTTGGCGCACCTCGTCCATCGTTAGCGGCGCGAAGACAATGATCTCGTCAATACGATTGCGAAACTCGGGCGAGAAACGCATCTCCGCGGCCTTCATCACCTCTCTGTTGACCACGCGGAAGTCGGAGGCTGTCTTCGTACCAAAACCCAGAGGTTTCTCAAACTTCTTGAAGCTGTCTGAACCCAGATTCGAGGTCATGATCACAATCGCGTCAGAGAGGTATACCTTCTTACCGCGACCATCCGTGAGCCAGCCTTCGTCGAAGGCCTGTAAGAAAAGGTTCATTAAATACGGCGAAGCTTTTTCCACCTCATCAAGCAAGAGCACGGTGTAGGGATTCTCGCGCAGTTGTTCCGTCAGGATGCCGCCGCGCTCCGAACCGACTATGCCGCGCGGCATGCCGATCAGTTTTTCGATGCTGACCGTGCCGTCGCTGTACTCAGACATGTCGATGCGCACCATTTTCTCTTCGTCGCCGAACATGAATTCAGCGACCGCCTTGGCGAGTTCGGTCTTGCCCACGCCGGTAGGACCGAGGAACAGCAACACGCCATCGGGTTTGTAATGCGATTCCTTCAACGGCCCTTTGTTTAACCTCAGCCGCTGGGCCACTGCCTTGATGGCGGCTTTCTGGCCTATCACACGATTACCGAGCAGGGCTTCGGTCATGGCAAAACGTTCGCCAGTGTCGCGAAAGATCATATCGCGCGGAATACGCGACTCCTGCGAGATCACCTCGATAACGTGTTCAGGTGTGACAATCATCGTTTGCGGCTCGTTGATTTCGACTTTAACGGCAGCCGTGTCGAGCCAGCCGATGGCCTTGTCCGGGAGGTGTAGATTGCGGATGTACTTGGGTGCCATCTCCAACGCGGTATTGATGGCGTCGTCTGAAATCTTAACGGAATAGTTCCGCTCCAGACGCGGACGCAGCCCAAGCAGAATCTCGCGCGTCTCGCTAATCGTGGGCTCGACCACTTTCACTAATCGGAAGCGACGGGCCAGTGCCTCATCCTCGGCGATATATTCTTTGTATTCCGAAATCGTCGTGGCACCAATGATGCGCATGTCGCCGCGCGCCAAGGCCGACTTAAACATGTTGGCCGCATCAGACGAAGTCCCGAGCGCGGCTCCGGCACCCATGATAGTGTGCGCTTCGTCGATGAAAAGAATGAGATTGTCGCGTTCCTTCACCTCATCGATGATGCCTTTGATTCTTTCTTCGAACATGCCGCGCAGCATCGTGCCGGCGACGAGCCCGCCCATTTGTAGCTGCACCACATGCGAGCCCCGCAGGCGAGCGGGCACTTTCTCTGGTTCTAATTCGATGGTGCGCGCGAGACCCTCTATCACCGCGGTCTTGCCAACCCCGGGCTCACCCACGAGCATCGGTGAATTGGCCCTCTCACGATGGCAGAGGATTTCGACAATCTGCTGGATCTCTTTTTCACGACCGATGGTAGGCGGGATCTTGTCAGCCCGCGCCAGTCGATTGAGTGAAACGCCGAAATGCTTGAGATAAGGTGGGAGTTCAAACTTCTTTCGAAACTGCTCCTCTTCCTGTTCCCGTTTTTGCACCTGCACGCGCACATTTTCCGCGACGGCCTCTGTATTTGCCCCCATGTTTCTAAGCACGTCCAGGAAAAGACTGTCATAGTTTGTGAGCGCTTCAAAAATATCGGTGGCTTCGATGGTCTTGCGGCCCTGCGTGCGCGCCCGTTCCATGGCGCGCTTGAACAAGTCTGTCGTATCAGCGGCTATACGGAAACCCTTTCCGACGTGCTGTTGGCGACTGCTTTCCAGTCGCTGGTCGATCGCAATCTTGACTACGATCGGATCGAGAGATAGCTCGCGCATCGTAGAGTTGAACATATCCGGTTCTTCATGCATGAGAGCCTGCAAGATATGCTCAACCGCCACGTAGTTCTGATCCCGCTGGCGCGACTCGCTCATGGCGTGCTCGAGTATGCGCTGGCCGCTTTCGCCAAACTTGTCTTTGTACGCCCCTAGATCTGCCATTTTCTTACTACCTTCTTAAAGTCCCGGAACCGCCGCTTTTTGTCAACACGTTTGAACCTGGGGCCCCTCAAACCCGCCAATCAAGCCGCAGGTTAGATGTCCCGAGCATAGGCGCCGTTGCGTTTAGATGCAACAACATTTCCCCAGAGCGAGCTCCTTGCAAATCTCCTGCCAACTGGATGGCCGAAAGGCCAGTTTTGAGGAAAAGTGTTTATCAGTAATCGTAGTCTTCGCCACCACCCGGCATAGGAGCAGCCGGTTTCTTAGGCTCAGGAGCATCAGTAACAGCCGCGTCGGTTGTCAACAGAAGCCCGGCGATCGACGCGGCATTCTGCAAGGCAGTGCGCACTACTTTTGTAGGATCAATGATTCCAGCCGCAGCCAGATCCTCAAGCTCTCCGCTGCCCGCATTGAAACCCTTGTTTCCTTTCAGGGCCTCGACTTTGCCGATAATTACGGCTCCGTCAACACCGGCGTTTTCGGCAATCCGCCGAAGCGGTTCTTCGAGCGCGCGTCTTACCAGCCTGATGCCGGTTTGTACATCTGGGTCATCATCGGTCAACTTATCGAGCACTTTGGCAGCACGAAGCAGCGCCACTCCCCCACCCACCACGATGCCTTCCTGTGCCGCCGCCCTGGTGGCGTTCAAGGCGTCTTCGACGCGCATCTTGATCTCTTTCATTGCGGTTTCAGTCGGAGCTCCGACTCTGACTACTGCAACACCACCGGCGAGCTTTGCCAACCGCTCCTGCAATTTTTCGCGATCGTAATCCGAAGTGGTCTCTTCGATTTGACGTTTGATGGTCGCCACTCGACCCTGAATAGCCTTGGGATCGCCACCACCCTCAACGATCGTGGTGTTCTCTTTATCGACGATTACCCGCTTCGCTGAACCGAGATCGGATACTTCGACATTCTCGAGCTTTATTCCCAGGTCCTCTGTTACCACGCGTCCGCCGGTAAGGATGGCCAGATCTTCGAGGAGGGCCTTGCGCCGATCCCCAAACGCCGGCGCTTTGACAGCGCAGACCTTGATTGTGCCGCGCAGTCTATTAATGACTAGTGTTGCGAGGGCGTCGCCTTCGATGTCCTCGGCGATAATCAACAGCGGCTGCCCGCTCCGGGCTGCTTGTTCAAGCAAGGGCAGCAGATCCCGCATCGCCGAAATTTTCTTCTCGTGCAGCAGGATCAGAGAATCCTCGAGCACTGCCTCCATGCGATCCGGGTTAGTCACGAAGTAAGGCGACAAATAGCCGCGGTCGAACTGCATTCCCTCAACAATGTCGAGCTCGGTCTGAAGCGTCTTTGACTCTTCCACAGTCACGACGCCGTCCTTGCCCACCTTCTCCATGGCTTCGGCGATGAGCTTCCCAATCTCGCGATCGTTATTCGCTGAGACCGTGGCTACACTCGTTAGCTCTTCCTTGGTCTTCACTTTCTGCGAGAGGCGTTGGAGTTCCGCAACCACCTTGTCGGTCGCAGTCAGGATCCCACGCTGCAAAGACATTGGGTTGGCTCCCGCAGTTACGTTCTTAACGCCTTCACGAAATATTGCCTGCGCCAGCACCGTAGCTGTAGTGGTGCCGTCGCCCGCGGTGTCATTCGTTTTGACGGCCACCTCGCGGACCATTTGCGCACCCATATTCTCGTAACGGTCTTGGAGTTCAATTTCCCGGGCCACCGTAACGCCATCTTTCGTAATCACCGGAGAACCAAATCTCTTCCCCAGCACAACGTTGCGCCCTTTTGGCCCAAGTGTTACTCGCACTGCATTAGCCAGAGTGTTTACTCCTTTGAGCATCGCCTGACGGGCCTCTTCGTGGAACTTCATTTCCTTAGCAGCCAATGTGTTTCTCCTTGTCTCCAAATAGACGCTTTCAGAATCACTCGGACATCATTCGCCAGCTGTTCTCATCCTGTGGGAACTGCGTCCGACCTTTACTCGCGCAGGGCGCAGCAAGCGGTCGCCAATCCGATAGCCACGGGTGAATTCCGCTACGACTTTGCCTTCTTCATCAGGCTCCACCGGAATAGTTTCCACCGCTTCGTGTAACTCAGGATCGAATTCCTGCCCAACAGACTTGATGGGTTCAACACCCGCGGCGGCAAGCGCGCCCTCAAAACTCGCTGCGGTCCTGCGCACACCCTCACCAATCTGTTCCGGGGTGCTACCCGACTCGGCAGCTTCGGTCGCTCGTTGAAGGTTATCCAGCACGGGAAGCAAACCAGCAATGAAATCCGCCTTTCCCCGCTCCGCACGTTCATCAGCTGCCCGGTTCAAGCGCTGGCGAGTGTCATCCGTCTCTCGTTGGAGTTGGCTACGCAGTTGCTCAAAACGCGACTGCACTTCTTGGGTCAACTTCTCGGCTGCTTCCGTGCGCGTCTCAAGCTCTGCGACATAACTGGGTTTTAGATTTGGGCTATCGGCAGTCGCGGCGGCCCCGGAGTTCGCGTCGTCGTTTAGGAAGCTGCGGCGGCGATCGGTTACTCGAATCTCGCTTTCCGCATTTTCATCTCGCTCGGGATTTCGGTTCCTTGGCTTATAAAAATCCATGGTCTTGTTGCTCCCTCCCCAATAGTCCACCTTCTTCGTGCTGGCTTCCCAGTCAAGATACTTTGATCTCAATCCGCTTCGGCATTTCCTCCTTACGTTTCGGAAGGCGGACTTCCAGTACACCATCCTTGTACGCAGCGTGAATGCTTGCTTGATCGACGGAACCGGGCACGCTGAATGTTCGCAAAAAGCGGCCGGTGGGCCGTTCTGCTCGAGACGTTGAGCTCTCAGCAACGGCGCGCGTTCCGTTGATAGTTAAGCTGTTATCGTCAATGGTAATCTCCAGAGCGGAACGGTCAATGCCAGGTAAATCAACCACGATCAAGTATTCCCCATCGTGGTCGTAAACGTCAGCCGTAGGGTACCACTCCGCAGTTTCGATATCGTCACTCGTCTCGGTATCGACCCGCGCGCGTCGCTCCGTGGCGTCTTCAAACAGCCGATTCATCCGATCCTGCAAGAGCATCAAGTCCTGCAAGGGATTCCATTGTTTCGACACGTCCGTTTCCCCCTTCACGCTACTGCAGTTGCTGTCTGGGTATTGAAAGTCATGTTGTCCCCTTCGGCTGACACTCTCACTAACTGTCCGGGGAGGATCTCCCCGCGCAGGATCTTCACTGCCAGTGGATTCTGAATCAGAGTCTGAATGGCGCGTTTCAACGGCCGCGCACCATAAGCCGGGTCATAGCCTTCGCGCGCCAGGAGTCCTCGGGCCGATTCGTCCAGAGAGATTGTGATGTTCCTGTCCTTCAGCATATGGAGCAGCCGGTCGAGCTGGACATCTATTATCTGAGCAATCTCCTTTTGCGAAAGCTGACGGAAAACCACAATATCGTCAATACGGTTTAGAAACTCTGGTTTGAAATTCAGCCGCAGCTCCTCGAGCACTGCTTTGCGCACTTGCTTCTCATCACCTTCGGCTGCCTGGATCTCGCGTGACCCAAGGTTCGAAGTCATGATCAATACAGTGTTTTTGAAATCCACCGTGCGCCCTTTGGAATCAGTCAGTCGGCCATCATCGAGGATTTGGAGCAGCACATTAAAAACATCCTGATGAGCCTTCTCTATCTCGTCAAACAGAACAACTGAATAGGGCCGGCGGCGCACAGCCTCAGTAAGCTGGCCACCTTCTTCGTAGCCGACATAGCCTGGCGGCGCCCCAATCATTCGCGCCACTGCGTGCTTCTCCATATATTCAGACATATCCAGGCGAATCATGGATCGCTCGTCGTCAAAGAGAAACTCTGCCAGAGCGCGGGCGGTTTCAGTTTTGCCAACTCCGGTAGGACCAAGAAAAATAAATGAGCCGACTGGGCGGTTCGGATCCTGGAGACCTGCTCGCGCCCGGCGCACAGCATTAGCTACTGCTGTGAGTGCCTCGTCCTGACCGATCACCCGCTGTCGGAGACGTTCTTCCATGCTGACCAGCTTTTGCATCTCACCTTCGAGCATTTTCGTAACGGGTATTCCCGTCCACTTCGCGACGACTTCGGCAACGTCCTCCTCGTCGACTTCCTCTTTGAGCATTACACCATCCTTTTGAAAATTCGCGAGCTTCTCTTGCTCCGCTGCCAGCCGTTGCTCGAGCTCCGGAATTTTGCCGTACTGGAGCTCAGAAGCACGGCCCAGGTCGCCGGCATTGCGCGCCTGATCGAGCTGAAGTTTTAACTGCTCCAACTCAGCTTTAGCGGTTCGCATATGCTCAATCGCCTCTTTTTCCGAATGCCACTTCGCCTTCATGCCGGAAGATGCTTCCCGAAGGTCAGCAATGCGCTGTTCGATCTCCTTCAACCGCGCTTTCGATTTTTCATCCTCTTCGCGCTGCAGAGCTTGCCGCTCGATTTCAAGCTGAATGGTTTCCCGTTCAAGTTGATCAATCTCCTGGGGAAGCGAATCGATCTCGATGCGCAGCCGTGAAGCAGCCTCGTCAATCAGGTCGATTGCCTTGTCTGGCAGGAAGCGATCGGTGATATACCGATTTGAAAGCGTCGCCGCAGCTACGATTGCCGAGTCTTTTATCCGCACTCCGTGGTGCACTTCGTAGCGTTCTTTCAGGCCACGCAAAATAGCAATCGTGTCTTCCACGGTAGGCTCGCCGACATAGATCTGCTGGAAGCGCCGCTCCAGAGCGGCGTCTTTCTCGATGTATTTCTTGTATTCGTTGAGCGTGGTGGCACCTACACAACGCAGCTCCCCCCGGGCCAGGGCAGGCTTAAGCATATTAGAGGCGTCGATTGCGCCTTCGGCAGCGCCGGCTCCGACCAACGTATGAAGTTCATCGATGAACAGGATAATGTGACCCTGGGCGTTTTCGATCTCTTTGAGGACCGCCTTCAAACGATCCTCAAACTCGCCCCGGTACTTGGCCCCGGCCAGCATGGAACCAAGGTCAAGGCCTACCAGGCGTTTGTTACGAAGCGTCTCGGGAACATCGCCCGAAACGATTCTCTGGGCCAAGCCTTCAACAATCGCGGTCTTGCCTACGCCTGGCTCGCCAATGAGAACCGGATTGTTTTTCGTGCGCCGCGAAAGGACTTGAATGGTTCTCCGAATCTCGTCATCGCGGCCAATAACAGGATCGAGCTTTCCCTTGCGGGCCAAGTCGGTAAGATCGCGAGCATACTTGGAAAGCGCCTGGTAGTTATCTTCCGCGTTCTGGTCCGTAATTCGCGAACCGCCGCGGGTCTGCTCGATGACTTTCACTAAGTCATCACGTTTCACGCCGTGCTGGCGCAGAATTTTTCCCGCTTCACCGTCCTTTTCGTCGGTGATAGAAAGCAGCAGATGTTCGGTGGAAACAAACTCGTCCTTCCTGCTCTCCGCCTGCTTTTGTGCGGCGGTGAACACTTGACTTAGTCTGGGGCTGAAATATTGTTGTCCTCCCTGGACGCGAGGGAAGCGACCGATAGCCGCCTGCAGATCGTTAAGCACAACCGGCACGTTAACGGCCAACTTTCCCAGTAGCGGGCGCACAATACCTTCAGGATGATCAAGCATCGCCGCTAGCAAATGCTCCGGCTCGACCTGCTGGTTCTGGTCGCGCTCAGCCAACTCGATGGCTGCCTGAATCGCTTCCTGGGCTCGCAATGTAAATTTGTCTAAGCGCATGCTAATTTGTGATAGTAACTGATTCTCTTTACACGTGAGCGGGGCTTAAGCTCAATCGAGCAGCCCCGCTCTTCGCTGCTACCAGTCTTATGCTTGAGCTTAGCGTGCGCCAGCCATTTCCTTCGATTTCTCACCGGATGTAGGTTTTTCCGCTTTTGCTTCGATCGACTTGCTACTGGTGGTAGCTTCTTCCCCGCCAACCTCAATGCGACGCGCTTTGGTTTCCTGTCGTTTGGGCAACGTCACACGCAACACACCATTGCGATATTCGGCAGTTGCTCCCTCTGTGGAAACGGTCTGCGGCAGGGTAAAGGAACGGGTGAACGAGCCATAAGAGCGCTCCACCCGATGGTAGTTATCAGTCTCGTCCTTCTTCTCAAACTGACGCTCGCCGCGAAGAGTTATGACGTTGTTTTCGACCGTGAGTTCGAAATCGTCCCTGTTCATACCCGGCAGTTCGGCTTCGAGCACAATTTGATCCTTGTTCTCGTAGATGTCGACGCTAGGATTCCAGGCGCCCCTGCCGAGTCCTTCTTCCCCGAACCCTCGAGTTAGGTTAGTAGAGAAAAGGCGGTTCACCTCTTCCTGCAGACTGCGCAAGTCGCGGAAGGGATCATATCTAACTATACCCATTTGGAATTCTCCTCCTCTTCAATTCTTGATAATTCTTGAAAGCTCGGCGGAAGTCCCCTCCCACCTTCCCTTTTGGCCCAGTTTTCGGGAGTTATCACCGCTGAGCGTGAGGCAATAATAAAGATTGAGCCCCTTCCTGTCAAGTCTCAAAAAGGTGCTGTAAAATATGGTCTTCGGCTACAGCTAGGATAAGGGACGAGCAGGGCTTACAGCCTCTGAGGCGGGGTTATTTGAGCTTGAAAAAGCGTTTGATAGCCGAGAGAATCCCAGCGGGTCCCTCGGTGCCAGTGTCCAAGGTATCTGCCCGGGCAGCGAGTCCCTGTCGCCTCTCAACAATAATGTAGCTTAGCGATTCTACCAGGCCTGGATTTGTTTCAAGGACCCGCTTCATCGCTTTGTGTCCAATTTCCAACACCTCAGTCTCCTCGAGGGCAACTACGTGGGCAGTCCTGGGCTCACCGGTAAAAAGTGCCATCTCCCCAAAGAAGTCGCCTTCATTGAGAGTGGCAACTGTCCGAAGTTTTCCCCTGTCATGAATCTGCACGCACACCCGGCCGCTGTGGACAACGAACATGGATGAGCCTGGATCCCCTGCCCGTATCACTGTTTCACCGGGAGCAAAAACGTGGCTTGCCGCAGCTTGGGCGAGCATGGATGTTTCCTCAACGGACAAAGGAGCAAAGATATCAACGGCGGAAAGCCGCTCAACGATTGTTCCTCCTTCGCCCTCTTGAATCCCAATCTTCCGTGATCTCTCGACATGTAGGGTCCTGGTTGGGTAAGCAAAGTTGAGCCCGGCGCGTCGGAATGCATACCAGATCCGCTGGCGAATCAGCGCATCGGTATCGTTGTACTTCGCGTAGTCTTCCAACCAGTACTTGAGCTCGTAGTCCACGCCGTTATCGCCAAGGTTTCTTATGCGTACAATCGGAGTAATCATTTGTGAAACGTTGTCGGCTTCGCGCACCGCCTCCCTCACAACATGGATAGTCTTGGCTGGGGAGTCAGTGTAGAGGGCGTTAAAATAAATCAAACGAGCGTTCAGGTTGGCACGAGGGGAAACCTCGAGTGGCTCCTTAGCTGCGGTGCTGTTATTGATTTCGATCACGTGATTTTGAAAGGTCCTGATCTTTACGGCCCGCCAGGTGATTTCCTCGACGACCCCGGTGTGCTTTTGAGCCCCGACTGTGATCACATCGCCTACTTGAAATGGTCGATCCGCCTGTAAGGATATTCCCGCGAAGAAATTTCCTAACGTGTCTTGCAGGGCGAGTCCCAGGATTACGCCAAAGATTGCCGACGTCGTGAATAATGCGCCAAGGTTAACTTCCTTGAATATCCCAGTGAAGATAAGCAGGAATAAGGCAGTGAATGCGACGATCGAGAAAATGTTACGAACCAACGTGGGTGCTTCAAACCCCTTTCGCAGTCGAAAGACCAGGCCGAAGATGAAGTTATTGAGTACACGTACAAAGAGATACGCAAGAATCCCCCAGAGAACCAGGAGCAAAACTTTAACTACCGTATCTGCTCTGGAAGCAAGCTCGCCCATTTGAGCCCCCAGTAACCCACGGAGTTGTTCATCAAAACGATTGACGATAAAAAGGCCCAGCAAGGCTAATGTTGAGGTGACTACAAAGAGTAGGAGTTTGTTTTTGGAAGGAGGGCGATTCACGTGGATGCAAAAGTTTCGGCTAGCGAAAGTTGTAAACCGAGAGCTTTATAGCGGCTATTCTTTTATCACCGTTTGGGCTCGAAGGCGAGAGTAGTTCTCAGCATTCGGTCGAACGTCAAGGTCGGAAAAGATTTGGGAAAAGTGTCACCAGCACCAGTAGCAGCGATAGCGAGGTCACGATGATTGCGGTTAGCCAAGCCCCAATGTTATAGACACGCCCATTCACATGCGCCCCCATTAACTCGCGATTATTGATCAAACGCAGGATCGCAAACAGAATGACCGGCAAGAGCAAACCGTTGATCACTTGTGTGACCAGCAGCACCTGGATCAGCGGCAGATTGGGGATCACCGCGATTGCGGCTCCTACCGCAACAAGAAAAGTGAAGATCCCGATGAAAGTGGGCGCCTCGCGAAAGCTACGCGATACTCCCTTCTCAAAGCCGAGCGCTTCACTTACCGAGTAGGCCGTGGCCAACGGCAAAACGCCGGCCGCGAGCATTGAAGCCCCGAATAAGCCGATGCCGAATAACACCTCCGCGTAGTTTCCGGCCAGGGGCCTGAGCGCTCGCGCCGCGTCGGCAGCGCTATTGATCTGTATGCCATGCTTGTGAAGTGTAGCGGCAGTTGAGACCAGAATGAAGAAGACGATCAGAATCGCGAAAACCGTTCCTACCCAAACGTCAATTCTGGTGCGCTGATAGTCTTCTGAAGTCACACCCTTTTCGACCACCGAAGACTGAACATATACCTGCATGTACGGCGAGATAGTGGTACCCACAATGGCCACCACGGTGAACAAGTACGCTCGATCCAAACTGAATCTCGGCCTTACCAATTCAACTGCGACCGTTCCCCATTCTGGACCAGCTAGAAACGCCGACACCACATAACCCAGGAACACCAAAGTCATCAACAGAAACACGCGCTCAACGCGTTTGTATGAACCCTTTACAATCAGCCACCAAATACTGATCGCCGCAATTGGCACTGAGATGAACCGTGGAATACCAAACAGTTCCGTGGCGGCGGCGATCCCCACGAACTCGGAAACAGTAACTCCCCCGTTGGCGATCAGGAGGGCGAACATTACTAGCGCAGTCCATCTGACCCCGAAGCGTTCTCGAATCAGATCCGCAAGACCTTTTCCGGTGACGGCGCCCATGCGCGCGCACATCTCCTGAACTAACCCCAGGCTGATTGTGATGGGAATGAGAATCCAGAGTAGACGATAACCGTGTTCTGCTCCGACGGTAGCAAAAGTAGCGATCCCGCCGGCATCATTGCCGGCATTGGCGGTGATCATTCCCGGGCCCAGAATAGCCAGGTACCCCAGTAACCTCTTGCGTCGCGCCACTGCGCGTGCACCGCGACTGCCGCGCCGCAACAATCGCTGTCCCGCGATTTGCAAGGCTTTGCCCTTTTTCGCCACTTGGAGGTTCCCCGTCGTTCATAGTTTTCTTCGAGCGGGCAGATTGCTAACCAAATAACCTGGGTAATCTCTGCCGCCAGTCTTTTGGCAAGAGTATTTCCATCGCGTCATCAACGGTGATGATCCCGAGGATATCTCCTGACTCATCCACCACCGGCAAGGCAAGAAGATTGTACTCGGCTATCCGATGAGCCACTTCGTTAGCCGGCTCGTCCGGGTGCGCTTTCTGAAACTCAGTGCGCATCACTTCGTCAAGCGGAACTGCCGGATCGGCGAGGATTAAACTCCTGAGGGCGATCACTCCGGAGAGTTGCCAGGAACCTTCACCCTCTACGACATAGAGGTAGTAGATCATGTTTGGCGTTTCCGCCATCTCACGCAAACGGGCGAGTGCTGCACCGACGGTCAACTCACGCGGCAACGTAACAAACTCCGTGGTCATCAGACCGCCCGCAGTATCGTCTTCGTAAGGCAGGAGCTCGGCGACCTCTGCCTGCTCTTCGTCCTCCATCAGACCTAGTAGCTCTTCGGCCTTATCTTCCGGTAAATCCCCGAGCACATCAGCCGCTTCGTCAGGCGACATCCATTCGAGGATATCGGCCGCGCGCTCCTCGTCCATGTCTCCGAGGATCCGAGCTTGCCGTTCCGCCGGCATCTCCTCGAGCGTTTCAGCGGCCGTTTCATCGTCGAGCGATTCAACCACTTCCGAGCCATGGTGATACGAGAGCGCCTCCGCCAGTCGCGCGATCTCGACCGGATGCAAGAGCGCCAGCTTATCGCCGGAAGCCTTCAGCCTAACCGTAGCTTCATCAGTCGCAAGGAAGCCCACGTTAGACCAGTCGAGGACTTCCACGGGCTTTCTGGTGCCCATCAAGCCGGCTGGCGCGAGTCGCCTCCAAAGTCCTTGCAAACTTACGTCTGCTCCCGTAACCCGCCACTCGCCGGCCACCTCAATGATTTGCACATCGTTGACTCTCACCACGCGCTTGCCATCGACATCGATCAATTGTTTGTCCAGCACGTTGCGAGCGAGGAGAACCTCACCATCGCGACGCACAAAGGGACGTAGATCGAGAATGTCTGAATTGAGTCGGACCCCGTGATAGTTGAATTCTGTAATTCGCCAGCGAGAAACAAAAAAGTCCCGGCGGCGATAGCGTGCTACCAGTCCTATCAAATGAGGATGATCTTCCTCACCAAGCCGTACAATCACGTCTTTAACGGTAGCCACACGTTCGCCTTCAAGGTCGCGTATAGGGCGACTCAACACTTGCGAGAGATACAGCATTTGTTAAGCCTGTGTCTGTTAGTGTTCGGAGGAGCATTTCCATTGGGGTTTTGCCCGATCCGTGGTGCGTGAGTGTACCTGAGTGGGCAGGCGGATGCACACTCCATGCGCGTACTTGCCGATGAGAACCCAGCGAAAAGGCAACTCGCTTTTACTACTTTGTCTGCTCTGCGAGCGACATTTCGCACGATTGTATCCAGATCGATTGTTGGTCTATTCCCACCACGAGGGGGAGCAACACACTTCGGCGTTTGCCTTAACTGAAATGGAAAAGGTTTTTGAGGTTGCCGCAAGCGGTAGCTATCTAAGCCCAACGAGTCCGCCACCTTCCGCTTTGCCGTTTCCCCACGTCGATCATAAATTGCGGTGGTATCAATGCTGGAGTGTCCGAGTAGTCGACTGACTGTAGAAATATCGCCGCTAAGATCAATCAGTCCACTCGCATAGGTTTTCCGCAGATCGTGCGGGCTGAAATGAGCAACTCGCGCGGCTTCTCCTCTCTTAGCTAACGCCGCCGTCAGCAATCATTCTGAACGTATCCTCAGATTGACCTTTCAGATTGAACATATTTGATCCTCCGCCTCTTCGCCGCGTTGCCGTTCTATATTCATTTCCATCAGATCGTTCAGCGAATTTCGTACTCCGGGTGAGCGACGGCTTGTGGCATAAGGGATGATAAGAGAAGAGGCGCGGCGCGGCACGGCACCACTTGTTCTACATGGTTCCCCAAGCAAGGAGAAGGAATGCGAATCATTTGCGACCATTGCACCCGTCCCATATCAGGAACGGTTAAGAGAGTGCCTGGAAATTTCAACCTCCATCCTCACTGCTTGCCTCAACTCCTAAGAATGCGAACGATCGATTCTCCGGGTCAATGCGTTTCTGGAGGAGGGGGCCTCGTACCTCTGCCGTCCCTATGCCGACAGAGGCATTTGCTTCTTAACTCAACAGTAGTCGGGTAACCGCAGTAACACAGATCTCGACAGCCCAGTACTCGACGGCAATCAGCTTTTCCTTCGTGCATCCCCTAAGTTGTAACCTCTCTGTTAAGGTTTCTCAGACAGCAGATTGGAATCTGTAATGCTTCGCTTGTTTCTTGTGAGGAGAATATTCAAGAAGTCTAAGGTGAATAATTATGAAACAATTCGCCCAAGTAGCATCAACGGCCGTTTCGGGGATTCGTCCGACCCCGCCGCAGATCTCCGTTCAGCCTGGCCTCTACGCAGTATCGGGGAAAAGAATAACACAGCGAGAAACAGTACCTCATCTGACTACCGAGGAAGTTATACATGTTAACCTTGCCACGGTTCGCGAAAGCTCGACTCACCGCTACTGGCCTACTGATGTATTGGCAGCGCTTTTGACAGCTGACGTGATCAAGAATAACTAACCACTGTCAAATCTTGCTGCATACGTAAGCCGCGCTGGATTGCGGCACGCTATTAGATGAACTCGGCCCGTGCCCATACCTGTTTATGAACGGTGGGCCATGAGCAAAGCAGAAGCAACCGAGAGACTGAAGCTTGCTGCTGAAGATCTCTGCCAGATATTGGAGCGCCAGAACCGCCAGGCTTAGACTCGCACCTCGCACCTCGCACCTTGCGGCAGGGGTATTCCTAAACATATGAAACAGTGCCCAACCTGCAAGCGCACTTACGTCGACGAACTCCGCTTCTGTCTTGAAGATGGGGCGTCGCTAACCCGCCTTGACCAATCAGGTGCTGCGACCATGACGATGCCCGTCCAACAAAACCTTGGCGAGCTGCCACCTACCCTCGTCTACCAAGCAGGAATGTCTTCCAGCCCAACTGCCGCGTCCGGGACACGCAGCTTCAAACGTTGGGTAATCATCGGTGTATTGTTAACGATCGGGGTAATCAGCGCCGCTACTTGGTATATATGGTCAACTTCTGATTCAGTAGGGAGGCAGACACAGATGGCGGGTGGTTCACGATTGCCAACCGAGTTCCGACTTGCTGAATCCGTGCCGTCGGATGGACTGACAGAGATGACCACCAATGACTCAGACGAGAAGGTTTATCTCCACAGCCAACCAATAATCACTAGCGAGCACATCGCATCTGCGACGGTTGTAAGTTCTCAAGTCGGAGATTTCCAGGTAGACATCGTCCTTACCGAAGCCGGAGGAGAGATTCTCCGGCAGGTCACCTCAAACAACATCAACAAACGGATGGGAATCGTTGTCGGTCGGGAGTTGCTCACTGCACCGGCTATCCACGATCCCGTGAGCGGTGGTCGGATTTCCATCCAAGGGGGAATGACGGAGACGAAAGCTCGCCGCCTCGCAGAAGATATTATGGGTAAGTAGGCCTGCACAGCGGATAGGGCAGATGCCTCATGGTCTGCGAACAGACGACAGCCTGTTGGTGCTGAAACTCGTGCTAAAATAGGCCATGCCGCGACGTTGCACAATCTGCGTTCACCCGAACCGAAACGCAATCGAAGCAGAGCTGAATAAAGGCTGAATCGGCAAGATGGAGGCCATCGGCAGTCGATCGTTGTGACTAATAATGAAGTCTCGGCCGACGAGGCGAAGTCCCTCAGCAAGAAGGGGTTGCGCCCGGGCGATCCCGATTGGGAAGCTCTCGGGATTTTCGAGCCAGATCACGATGCCAGGTAAGCCAACGTAGCGAACGGTCAGCCAGCCACACAGCCAATGAACACGCCCGGTTGAATGGCGCCCGGAAAGCCTCCCACCAAGCGTCGAGCCCCCGCGTCTGACTTACAAGAATTGCGAGTTGACTGCAACCAGGTCTTGCCCCCCCTTGTTATCCCAAAAGAGAACCCAATCTTTCCGTCTCGCACACTGCCCCCACTCATTTCTCACTGTGGAGGTTCGTAGGAGACTTTCACTCCCTAGTAAGGAGCGCCCTGCCAGGCGCACGGCTAATAAGCTTACCCAGGGTTGCGGATGCGCTAAATTATTTTATGCGCGCTTTATCTCGCGGTGAGCCTGCTTTTTCGCCTTATGCGCCTCATGCGCGCTCAGTCCCAGATCCTGCAACGTCTGGCCAAAATTTCTTCCTGACGCAAGTCCATTCAGAATGGCCGCACGAGTAATAGCTGGATGCCGCGAGCCGAGATTTTGGGCAACGCGCGTCGCGGATACAAAGTGGCCAAACTTCAAATTGGGGTTGGTCGACAA
>JBPCMM010000196.1:0-6464 GCA_051002255.1 Pyrinomonadaceae bacterium | reverse complement strand
TCACGCGTCACGCTGTAGCATAACCACCAATGACGCAAATGGATCATTACCTCGGTCAGGTGCTGGATGAGAAGTATCGACTCGAGCGACTGCTGGGCCGGGGCGGCATGGGCGCCGTCTATCTGGCCACCCACCTGGGCACCGAGCGCTACGTTGCACTCAAACTCATCGCCCCACAATTCATGCGCAATGAGGAATTCGTCGCGCGCTTCAAACGCGAGGCGCGGGCCGCAGGGCGTTTGCGCCATCCGAACGTCGTGGACGTAACGGACTTCGGGTTCACCAGGGCCGACAAAGAGCAGGTCGCATATCTGGTCATGGAGTATCTCGACGGCTGCACGCTCGGCGATGTTCTGGAAGAAGAAAAGCGTCTGCCAGTGGAGTGGGTGGTTGATATCCTGGAACAGGTTTGTTCAGCCGTACACGAGGCGCACAAGCAGGGCATCGTCCACCGCGATTTGAAGCCAGACAATATTTGGCTGGAGCCAAACCGGCTCGGTAGTTACCGTGTCAAGGTCCTCGATTTTGGCATCGCCAAATTGGCTGAAGCGGATACGCCAGACGGGGACGGTCAATTAGAAATCGGCGCGTCGCGGAGCGAAGCCTCAAGTGCAGTGGCCGTGGCCACCGGTCTTGACCAGGGCGGGCTCACCCAGCTCGCGTCTTCGGAGGCCGCTACATTCATCGCGGGTCAAGGGGATGCAGGAACCGTAATGCCGGGCGCGCGAGTCACGAATGTGATGAACGTGATGGATGACGCTGGCCATCTCGAACTCGACACCGTTGCCTATTCGCCCGATGAAGAGCCGACCGGAGATCGTATTGGGGCTTCGCCGGATAGCGATGCGGTCGAAACTAGACTTTTTAGTTTGCCTGCGGACGAAATGGCATCGACTCGTCCCTCCCTGGGCTCGGCCGATAATGAGGATACGGATCGAACTCTGATGCTGGATCAAGCAACGCGACGTTTGGGTTCGGATGGACATACGACCTCTAGCTCGACTAAAGGACGGGCAACCATGTTGACAAAAGTCGGCGCAATCATGGGCACGCCGGTTTACATGTCGCCGGAGCAGTGCGCAGCAAAGAGTTTGGACGCTGGTTCGGACATCTACAGCCTAGGAGTGATTACCTACCAAATGCTGGCGGGCGAACCGCCTTTCGCGGGCAACACCGGAAGTGTCATTCGGGAGCATCTGGAATTACCGCCGCCGCCCTTGCGCGAACGCAGCAAGAAGACTCCAAAGCGCGTGGCCGAAACCGTTATGTGGGCCCTCGCCAAGGACCCCGCCGATCGACCCCAAACGGCTTCGGCGTTCGCTAACTCGCTTCGGGCGCAATCTCAAAGCATCGGCTCACTCTACCGTCGGGCCCTGGCCCTTTACAGCGAGTACTTCCCACAGTTTCTCAAGTTGTCGCTGATTGCGCATATCCCAGTCATCATCACCACTACACTGATGGTGGTTCTCATGCTGGTAGAGAAGGCCCAACCCCGAGGTTTAAATGCTTCGCGAATAGTTGTAATTTGTGCCCTGGGAATCGTCGCACTGCTCCAAATAATCGCTTACTTCTTCGCCGCTTCTGCAATCTCCGGGATGACTGCCGTGATTATCACGCAGTTGTCGGCCGCACCGCTGCGCCCGGTAGAGCTGCGCACGCCTTTCGCCCTGTTGAAGAAACGGTGGAAACCTTTTCTGAAAACGAGTATTCGAGTCACCTTGCGCGTACTCATCGGCATGATACTGCTGGTCATCCCTGGAATCATTATGTCGGTTCGCTATGCGCTCTATGCGCCGGTGGTTCTGCTGGAAGGACTGGAGAAGAAAGCCGCTATGCGTCGCGCGCGAGAACTCGCGTCGCGCTCCTGGCGGACCGTGATCATCGTTACGATTCTGCAGTTCTTGATCCCGATAACATTCAGCGCCTTATTTGGACGATTTACGGTAGGCCGCAAGCAACCGGGCGCTGGAGCCACCATGCGGACGATCTACGAACAGTTTTCCGGCTTGGTGAATATTTTTATCGTGCCGCTGATGTCGATTGTGCCGGCGCTGCTTTACTTGAAGATGCGACAGTTAGGGGGCGAAACGGTGAGCGACGCGCTAGCCCAGATTGAGGAAGCGGCGGATGAAACGCGCAGCAAGTGGCAGCAGCGCATGCGCTCGCGCGCAACTCTACCTACCCCGCGCAGCCGCTAGCGCAGACGCAAGACGAGGCAATTTCGAATTTCGGCTTGCGGATTTCGAATTTGAAGGAACGAGGCGTGATCCCTTTCCCCAACCTCAAAAGCTAAGCAGATCGGCTCCCCGCAGATCGGCTCCCCTCGAGAACACTCAGGAGGTCTCAGGTGCCGTCTGCATTCTTAATTTCGAGATCCCGCGTCCCCGCTTTTCCCCGTCTCCCAATCCCCCGATCTCCTTTCCTTTTTCTCCCATCCCGGGAACTTTTCGCTCCTGACGGTGTCTACTTCAAGCACACCATTCCAGAACAGAGGCTCAAATGCGAAAACCCTTTCTCCTTGCGATTGTACTGGCCGCAGCCGCAACTCCAACTCTGACCCAAACCGCAGCTAACCCGACGGGCCGGAGTCTTGGTATCGAGCAGACCGTCTTACAACTGACTCACGAGTGGATTGCCGCCGATGAACAGGCTGACCGCGCGGCACTAAATCGGATCATTGCGGACGATTTTATGGGAACCAGCCCCAGGGGGAGCATCGTCTTCAAGGAAGATGTTATTCCAATGGAAGGCAGCCGGGGTGGCGGCCTTTCTATTACTGCCCAGGAAGTGAAGGCCCGCGTCTTTGGCGATAGCGCAGTGGTAACCGGCCGCGGTGTACGAAAGAATCGGGAGCAAGGCGATCTGAGATTCACGCTTGTGTTCGCTAAGCGACACGATCGTTGGCAGATGGTCGCCGGACATTTATCGAGTATGCCGCGCGAGTAGCAGAAGGGGCCAAGGGACGGTTGACAGTGGGATGGGCATGTGGGGAGTGGGCCAGTCATTGCCGATTTCCGATTGCCAATTGCCGATTGAAAGGACGGGTTTTCTGGCAATTGGTCTTTGGCCTCGGGGAGCGCTTTTCCAATTGGCAATCGGCAATTGGAAATCAGCAGTAACTGCCCACTGCATGTGCTTGCTCGAAGCCGACAATGCCGATCATGTGCGGGAGGTGAATGAGACGGCCAAGATACCATTCACCCGCATCGTCGAGGCTCTTGATCTCACGCCTTAGTGAAAAAACAGTCACGATCCATGAAGCCTCACGAAACCGCACGAAGTGGATGCCTTAATTCGAAGAACTACGTGTGATCTCCTAGCACCCCACGCGGTGCGCGCGCGGGGGGACCCCGCGTGGATCGCTTTGCGGTTCGCCGCGTCCCCCCTATTCCCGTCCCCCGTCTCCTCATCTCCCCGTTCCCGGTTTGGTGGCTGTCTTCCTGTTCATCACCAATCGCGTCCCTCTCACAACCTATTAATCACCATTCGTCACTGCTCTCTTGCAAGCCCAGGTTGCCGAGCGTACCATCACAACATGCGAACCGGCGCCTTGATCTTCACCTTCGTTTTGACGTTAGCTTGCTATCTAGGCTTTCGCATGCAGCTCAATGCTCGCACTGCTGAGATGCCACTGGTGGAAACCTGCGAACTAAGAAGTCCCTCCGCACCAGCTCCCGCCAAAATCGATTTCGCCACTCATATCAAACCCATTTTCGAAGGCAAGTGTCAGCCCTGCCACTTCAATGGCGGCACGATGTATCAACGCCTGCCTTTCAATCGCCCCGAGACTATCAAGACGCTGGGCACGAAACTATTTACTCGCATCAAGGACGAGGACCAACGCCGTCTGATTCGCGAGTTCCTTTCGCAGGAGTAGAGAGGAAAGTTCGAATTTCGGATTGCGGATATCGAATTTGAAGAAATCAAGAGTCCGCGCAGATCGGCTTCCGGCCGAGGGCACTTGAGAGGTAATCGAGTGCCGGCTTTGCTATTAATTTCGAAACCCGCAATCCGAAATTCGAAATTCCCAATCCCCTCGTGTATCATTTTGGCGCTCCCTCAATCTTTAAAACTACTCTGCAAAACAAATGAATAAAACTCTACGCGCTCGCGCCGACCGTCACCTGACATCCGGCACCCGACGCCTTCTCTTTTTCGTCTTTCTTCTGCTGCTTGCGCCGGCGCAATTCTCCGGGCAACAACCGCAGCCCGCCGACCTAACACGTCTGACGGTCGATTCCATTTTCACTTATCGGACCCGTTCGCTCGGTCCGGTACAGTGGCAACAGGATGGCACCGGCTACCTGGCCCTTGAGCCTTCTCCCGGCAAGAAAGGGTTCCTCGACATCGTGCGTTACGACGCACTCGGCGGCGACCGAACCATCAAGTTGTCTGCGGAGAAGCTCATGCAGCCATCGACGGCGGAGCCTTTGCTGGTTGAGAATTTTGACCTGAGTGCCGACGGGCAGAAACTGCTGGTGTTCACCAAGTCGGAGCGGGTCTGGCGGGGCAACACACGCGGCGACTACTGGGTCGTCGATCTCAAAGACGGCAGGCTGCGAAAACTCGGTGGCGCAGCGGCCAAGCCATCGACATTGATGTTTGCCAAGTTCTCACCAGACGCCACGCGCGTCGGCTACGTGCGCGAAAACAACATCTACGTCGAAAACCTCACCGGCGCTTTCGGAAGTCATATCAAACAAATCACCAGCGACGGCTCGCGCTACATCGTCAACGGCACCTTCGACTGGGTTTACGAAGAAGAACTCTTCTGCCGCGACGGTTTCCGCTGGAGCCCCGACGGCAGGAACGTTGCTTACTGGCAACTCAATACCGAAGGCGTGAAAGAGTTTCACCTGATCAACAACACTGCGGGTCTCTATCCGGTAATCACCTCGTTTCCTTATCCCAAAGCCGGCGAGACGAATTCCGCCGCCCGCGTGGGTGTGGTGCGGGCCTCAGGCGGCGCCACGCGTTGGTTCGATATTGCCGGCGACCCGCGCAATAACTATCTGCCGCGCATGGAGTGGGCCGCCAGCTCGGATGAAGTGGTCATTCAACAACTCAACCGGCTGCAGAACACAAACATCGTCCTGCTCGGCGACGTACGCAGCGGTAAGGTGCGTCCGGTACTTACCGAAAAGGATGAAGCCTGGGTTGATGTTGGGTGGGGCGACCTCGATTGGGACAAAAACGGTCTCGCGCGCGGTGACGTCGAATGGGTTGATAGCGGCAAGCGTTTCCTCTGGACCAGCGAACGCGACGGCTGGCGACACATCTACTCGGTTTCGCGCGACGGCAGCGACGTGAAGAACATCACACCCGGCGAATACGATGTGATGGGTGTGGAAAAGGTGGACGCAGCGAATGGCTGGCTGTACTTCCGCGCCTCGCCTGAGAATTCCGGTCAGCGTTATCTTTACCGGACCCGGCTTAGCGGCGAAGACAAAGCTGAAAGGTTGGTGTCCGAGCCCGGCACGCACTCCTATAACATTTCCCCACGCGGCGATCTGGCGATTCACTTTTTCTCAGCGTTCAACCGTGTTCCCAGGTCAGAAATTGTGCGCCTGCCTGATCACACAGTTGCGCGCACGTTAATTGACAACGCCGCCTTGCAGGAGCGAATCGAGAAATTGAAGCGTGGCCCGCAGGAGTTTTTCCGCGTGGCGATAGGTGAGGGAAGCAAACGGCTCGAAATTGACGGCTGGGTGATCAAACCTCCGGATTTCAATCCGGAAAAACGCTACCCAGTGCTCTTCCATGTTTACGGCGAACCGTGGGGACAAACCGTGCTCGATGCCTGGGGCGGGCGCAACCTGCTTTGGCACCTGATGCTGGCGCAGCAGGGTTATGTTGTGATGAGCGTCGACAGCCGCGGCACACCGGCGCCGCGTGGCCGTGCGTGGCGTAAGGTCATCTATCGGAAAGTCGGCATCGTCAATTCAGAGGACCACGCTAACGCCGTCAGAGCAATTAAGAAATGGCGTTACGTCGATCCCACGCGCATCGCCATCTGGGGCTGGAGCGGCGGCGGCTCGTCGACTCTGAATGCGATGTTCCGTTATCCGGATGTTTATAATGTGGGCATGTCTGTGGCTCCGGTGCCCGATCTCCGCTACTACGACACGATATACCAGGAGCGTTACGGCGGTCTGCCTCAAGATCATCCTGAGGAGTGGAATCAGAGTTCACCGATTACCTTTGCTGGACAGTTGCAGGGGCAGCTGCTGGTTGTGCACGGCACCGGCGACGACAACGTCCACTATCAGGGAACGGAGGCGATGATCGATAAATTGATCGCCGCAAATAAACAGTTTGCGATCATGCCCTATCCTAATCGATCGCACGGCATCTCCGAAGGCCCGGGGACGCAGCGTCATCTGTACGGTCTGTTGACGCGCTACCTAAACGAGAAGCTCCCCGCCGGCGGGCGGTAGCGACAGGAGGCAGGCGGCAGAAGCAGA
>JBPCMM010000195.1:0-14590 GCA_051002255.1 Pyrinomonadaceae bacterium | reverse complement strand
AAGTCATCCTTCCGGTGGCGGTTTCCGGGACATCTTTGTAGGTTTGTGATTGGGTCCAGAGACAGGTTACGACAGCTCCGTCTCGGCCGAGCATTGTGACTGCGAGATCACGAACTTCCAGTTTCACATCCTTGATGTCTGGATAGGAGCTCTCGCGATTCTTGCGCATCTGTTCCCAGCCCTTGGTTACCGTTCCATTGTTGTTGAAGAGTATTAGAGTGGGCGAATTCCAATAGACGCCGCTCACGAGCTTGACGTCTGCTTTACGGATTCCATTGAGTAGTCGTTCGAAGGCTGCCAGCACAGTATCAGCACCGGGAGCCTGAGCAGTAACGACTCTCGGCTTCGCTGGAGATCTCCGCGCCGCCGGCGGAGTTGTTGCGGGCTGCTGAGTGTCAGTCGGCTTTGGAGAATCAGCCGATCTATTGGTATTCGTCCCGGTCGAGCGGGACCGACCAGTAGACGACGAGTTTGTATTCTGGGCTACCGCAGTAGCTGTCATGAAGCCAAGCAAACCGATTAGAACGCTTTGTCTAAGCATGATATTTCCTCCAGGTGATTCAGAGTACGGTGCTCTTGTGTTCTATCCTGAACCCAATCCCGTAGGGATGGAGTGTTTATAGACCTTTGGGCCCGAGACATATCGCCAGCTCCAGAGGAGCGAAATGTTCTCACCGATGTGCGACGTAAGCGATATATTACGCTCCTCCTGGAGCTTAGAAGGCACTTTGGTACTACTGGTCTATAAACATCGGGTCCCTACGGGACTGAAGCAAGAAGCTTGCTAATTGTTACAAGAACCTTAGAAGTCAGCAGACTATGTGCAGCACAAGCTTCAGCTCTCAAACTCAAACATCCCCCAGCGCATTCATCACGTCAAACCAGGGCACCCCGCTCCGTAGCCTCATCACCGAGCGGTCTTTCCCAAGAATAGCGAAGACCTCGAACATCGAAGGGCCCACTGCCTGGCCAGTTAGCATTGTCCGCGAGCCATTGATCAGCAGGCCTGCCTTGACGCCTTGCTCTTCAGCAAACTGGCGCAGTGCTGCCTCCGAGGTATCGTGTGTGAAGGGGTCCATTTCCTCAAGTCGATCGGCCAAGGCCGGCAAGAGTTCTTTGAGACGTGGCTCCTTCTTCAAGTTTTTGTTTACGGCGGCATCCTCGAAATCAAAGTCGTCGGAAAAATAAGCACGACCCTGAGCCGAAAAGTCCTTGAGCGTGTGAAAGCGCTGACGGATCAAGTCCACGGTTTTTGCAAACCACTCGCGATCGTTGTCTTCGTATTCCTCGCGCCAAAGTTTATTTGCGCGAAGTTCAGCTTTCACCATGGGCAGCAATTCTTCCAGCGACATTGTGCGTATGTATTCTGCATTCATCCACAATGCTTTGTCGTCAGTCCAATGGCGCGGATCGTTTTCCTGGAAATTGAAAATCGCATTCGCGCGGCCGATACCCTCCAGTGAAAACTCCTCTGTGAGCTCTTCCAGCTTCAGGATCTCTTTGGTGTCGGGTGGGGACCAGCCCAGCAGCGCCAGAAAGTTGCGAAAAGCGGCGGGCACGAATCCGCGGTCACGATAGGTAGTTAGCGACACCACCTCGCCATGTTTGCGTTTAGATAACTTGCCTTTGTTCGGCGCCAGTATCAGTGGTAGGTGGGCAAACCTCGGCACGGGTTTGCCGAGCGCGTCGTAGAGCAGAACCTGCTTATGAGTGTTGGTAATGTGGTCCTGCCCGCGAATCACGTGGGTGATGCCCATCTCGATATCGTCGATCACAACTGAGAGGTTGTAGAGAGGATGGCTGTCCGAGCGCAGCAGCACCAGATCCTCGATCTCCGAGTAGTTGCGTTCCTGCAGCCCGTAAACGATATCTTCAAAACCCGTCATGCCCTCGTGCGCAACCTTCAGGCGCACCGCGAAAGGCTCGCCGGCCACAGCTCGCCGATTCGATTCCTCTCTGGAAAGATCACGGTAAGGGTTGCTGCGATGATCCGAACCTTCGGTGGAGTGGGCCCGGGCCCGATCGGCGATTCCTTGTTTTATGCCGGCGTCGTCGCGCTTTTCTTTGGGAGTGAAGTCGCGGTAAGCCTTGCCCTCTTCGACTAGTCTGTTGGCTGCCGCCCGGTGCTGAGGAGCGTTAGCCGACTGGAATACGATTTCTTCGTCGTAATCCAAACCTAACCATTCGAGACCTTCGATGATCGAACGCGTTGACTCGTCGGTAGAGCGTTGCAGATCAGTGTCTTCAATCCGCAGCAGGAATTTGCCTCCCAATTTGCGCGCGAAGAGCCAGTTGAAGAGAGCAGACCGCGCTGCGCCAATGTGCAGGTAGCCCGTAGGAGAGGGTGCGAAGCGAACGCGTATCATAAGAGAAGTAATAAGTGATGATAAGTAAGAAAAATTGTACCCGTCAGCTACACCGACCGCCCGGCATCCCAAAAAGGTAACGAGTGACAAACGACGTTTCAGACAAGGTTTTTTCTTGCCGGGTCGTCACTTGTCACTCGTCACTGCTGTTTCTGGCGGAGATGACAGGATTCGAACCTGTGAAGGGCTTTTGACCCTTAACGGTTTAGCAAACCGCCGCCTTCAGCCACTCGGCCACATCTCCGTGCCGGACCAGGGCGAAAACACTCATTCTAGTCTGCAGCATCAGATTGTCAAGATGACGGCCACTCGTGCAGTTTAGAGTTCGAGCTTTAGCTTGTCCGCACCGCTAAGCCACAACCTAAAGGTTGATGAACTCTAAACTTCCGGAATCAAAATGAACCAGTACTACCCTTTAACTTTGGCTGCTATCCTCGGCTGGCGATCACCATATAAAATCCTTGCATGGCCAAATTGGAGTTAAGTCGGAGACAGTTCCTAACCGGGCTTGCTGCGGCACCGCTAGTTGCCGTTTCCGCAACTTCAGCTTACGCGCGCTTGATTGAACCCTACCTTTACGAAGTTTCCGAGACCGACGTTTTTCTGCGCGACCTACCCGAGCGTTTTGACGGCTTTCGCATTACTCAGCTCACCGACGTGCATCATAGCCGGATAGTCGGTATTGATGAGGTACGCCGGACTGTTGATTTGGCAAACTTGACCAAACCGGATCTGATTGCCCTCACCGGTGACTATACGACCTCCTACCGGCGCTATATCGAGCCCTGCGCCGAAGCGCTCGGAGCATTGAACGCCCCTGAAGGCGTTTGGGCTGTGCTGGGCAATCACGACCACTACACGGATCGAGAGTTGACTACGCGGGCTCTCGAACATAACCGCATCGCCGTGCTCAATAACGCGAACACCACCTTAAGGCGAGGACCGGATGTGCTGCAACTCTCAGGGATCGATGATTGGTCCTGGGCAGGAACTAATTGGCCTCGCGCGCTGTATGGGCTCGATCAGAAACGCACGACAATGCTGCTGTCTCACCAGCCGAGAGTTCTCGATTTTGCGGAGTCTGAGAAAGTGGGTCTGATTCTTAGCGGACACACTCATGGCGGTCAAATTGATCTGCCTCTGATTGGTCCACCAGCTCGATTCGCCACCGCCGAACTCAAATATGCACAGGGCCTTTTCCGGCGCGGAGACACGCAGCTCTACGTATCCAGGGGCACCGGGGTCATTGGCTTGCCGCTGCGCTTTGGGGTGAGGCCGGAGATTGCCGTGCTGCGCCTCAGACGTGCTCCTGAAAGAACCTCAGTTTGAATTAGTGAACCCTTTGAATCGCCATCAGTGTCAAATCATCGGCGAGTGAGTTGGGAATCCGAAAAGTGTCGACTTGGTCTACGCAAGTAGCAAGTAAGGCCTTCGGCGCGAGACCCCCGTTCTCGCGGAGAAGTGAAGACAATCTCTCAACGCCATACTCACTGCCTGCGCCATCCCGGGTTTCAGAAAGCCCGTCAGTGTAAAGAAAGAGAGTATCGCCTTTCTCCATCTGAAATCTGTCTACTGAAAAATGCTCGTTGCCGAAAATGCCCACAGGTAAGCCGGTGGCCTCGATACTTCGCACTGCGCCTTGGCGAAGCAGCATTGGCGGCAGATGGCCCGCGTTGCAAATCTTAATGCCACCAGACGTATTGGCTTTGCCACACACAAGTGTCGCGTAGTGAGTAGGCAAGGTGCTTTCGCAAAAGACGCGGCTGGCACGCTCAACAATTTCTTCCAGCGGAAGGTTGATGGAAATTAGCGTTCGAAACATTGCCTGAAGGTGTGCCATCAGCATCGACGCCGCCACACCTTTGCCTGAAACGTCTCCCAGCACAAACAGCAAACTCTGATCGTCGCTGCTGATAAGATCGCAATAGTCGCCACTAACAATACCGGCTGGCTGATAATGGTAGGCGATCTCCCAGCCATCAATCTTTTGACTTGGCAGTGGCAGCAGTCCAGTTTGAATTCGCGCCGCCAACTCCAAATCGTCCTCGAGCGCCCGTTGTTCCTTAGGGCTCAAGTGATCAATGCAAAGCCGTGTTAATGGATTTGCTATGAGTCTCTCGGTTTCGACGGGATCGTTACAAAAGTCGCACAGGCCATAAGTGCCTTTTTCCATGCGACGCAAGGCGTCGTCAACTTCGGCCAGGAGGCGCGAGATTTCTGTGGCTTCAATGAAATTCCCGGCCGCGATTTCCAGCTTCTGGCGCCGATCAATCAATTGTTCACGGAGGAGGGGCTCAATTGCGGTAACCATTCCTAGTCCTTTCAGTTTATGCCACTAGGCTTGCTGGGCGCGGGGCTTTTTGCAGTTGCACGGGCAGCTGTGGAGCACAACAGATTTGGGCCAGTCGCGCACGGTCGCGCTGCATGCCGGCATCATTTGCCAGCGACGCGCGCACTTCGCAAAATATATTAGCCGCGCGTGGATCGGGCGGTTCTACTATTCGGTAGTGCATCCACTTTCCTTCTCTCCTGGCAGCCACCACACCAGCTCTGCGAAGATACGCGAGATGACGCGAGATCTTGGGCTGGTTCAGCTTCAAGACTTCGACAAAGAAGCAGACGCAGACCTCGTCGTCGCCCATCAAGTTGATTAGCCGTAAACGCGTGCAATCCGCGAGGGCTTTGAACAGTTCTTCGATGCGGTAATCCTTGTCAGCCATTAATCTGATCGTTTAGTAAAACTGTGGTTATGTGATTACGATTTCCGCAGTCACAGAGTTCCTTTTCTTCGGTCCATTTAAGCTTTAAACCGCCTTAGAATTCTATCCAATTCTTGACACCAAAAACTTCGAGGATTGTGCCTTCGGATCAATCGTTTCCGACTATCTCGCTTAGCCGTTCCAGGAGCAGTGTGTCTCGCCAAATCCCATTGATGCTCCCGATCCGTTGTCGAGTGCCGACTTCTCGGAACCCGCAGATCTTATGCACCGCCAGGCTCGCAATACTCTCAGGGAACACGCTGGCCTGGAGTGTCCAGAAACCTTTCTGTTCTGACGCCGCAATGAGTTGTTTCAGGAGAGCCTTTCCAATGCCTTTACCTCGGAACGCGTCTGTCACATAGACACTAACCTCGGCGACCCCACCGTAGACTGCGCGCGACGAAACCGGCGACAGTGCTGCCCAGCCTACAACACCGCCCGTGCTTGAGACAGCGACCAGACGGGGAACGCCTAGATGACTTTCATCCCACTTTTCCCAGGAAGGCGCCTCGGTTTCAAAGGTCGCGTCGCCCGTCGTGAGGCCTTCGACATAGATTGAACGGACGGATTCCCAGTCCTCTGGAAGCAACTGCCTAGTTGCGATCTCCCTTCCCACCAAAAAACCTCACATACGCCTTGACAGATGTGTCTGTCCAGTGTAGAGTTCGTTTCACATTCGCATTGGCGAATATGAAATATAGAGGAGGATGATATGGAAAGCAAGGCAAATGACCAGGTAAGGGCTTTAAAAGCGCATCTTGCCCTAAACGTCCGCAACGTGGAGCAGAGCATGGGCTTTTACCAAAAGATGCTGGGTATCGAACCCAGCAAGGTACGGCAGAGATACGCGAAGTTCGATGTGCAGAACCCCCCGTTGAATCTAACCCTCAACGAAGTCGCGTTTAAGGAACGCGGGGCGCTGTCGCATCTGGGTATTCAGGTAGGTTCAACGGCTGACGTTTTAGCGATGCGAGAAAAATGGGAAGCAGCCGGCCTTATCACACGCGACGAGATGCAGACCAACTGCTGCTACGCGACTCAGGATAAGACCTGGGTGCGTGATCCAGATGGTAACGAGTGGGAAGCATTCGTGGTTTTGCAAGACAATCTGCCGGAAACCGCACCTTGTGAATGCGGGACCAGACTCGCGGAGTCACAACCCGAAACTGTGGCCAGCGATACAGTGACAAATGCAAACCTCCAGGCAACAACGTCCTGCTGCGCGCCCGAGCCCGTGAGCATTGCACGGTGAACCACGGTCTCGCGCGACGAGCTACCTTAACGAAAAAGGCCCGGCTCCTCGAGAGACGCCGGACCTTTCAGCTTTTGGAAGCGATGTCGAACGCTACTGAGGAGTGTTGCCCCGGCGTTCTTGGCGCCGCTTCCGCATCTCATCGTGACGCGCTTTGCGTTCAGTCTTGAACTGCTCAAGTTTCGTGCGCTGTTCGGGCGTCAGGATGCTCTCGATTTCGGTGTGTACACCCTGCATTGAGCGGTGAATCTCTTGCCGTAGCGCTTTGGCCCGAGCCTCATCTTCAGCGGTAAAATTACCTTGCGCTCTCTTCTCGCGCAGCGTGGATAGTTCCTCCCGCTGAGCTTTGACGCTCTCAAGATGGCGTTGAACGATGGCCCGCTGTTGTTGTCGTTGCTCGTCTGTCAGATTCAGCTCGTGCATACGACGAAGCTTTCCGAGCCCGAAACGGCCACCCTTTCCCATCCTATCGTGACTCCGACCCTCTCTATGTCGCATCCGATCCCCGCGTATGCCGCCATCCTGCGCTGGGGCTTGCGGCTCCTGGCCGTAGGCGATGGCGGCGAAAGCCAGAGTCAGGCTCGCCAGGAGGGGTAAAATTCTTCGTAGAAACATTTTTTCTGGTACTCCTTTTCGTTCTTGGTTAATGGATGAAATGATACTTGAGGTTTTCTATCTCGCTTTCTCTCTTTAGACGCGGCAGGGGGAAGTTCAGTTTGGGAAAGGTTGACGATTAGTTGTTTCAAGTGGTATAGAGTACTTTGCACAGCAAAGGGGCCACCAGGCTTTAACGGGCAAGCTCGTGCTCATGACCGGTAACCGGTGCTTCATGATTAGAATGGAGAATAGTCAAAGGACAACGACCAAGTTACAATACTGACCAAATGAGTCTCCTGGAAAAGATTAACGCAACCGCTGACCTGCGGCGTTTACCTCTCGATCAGTTGGAAACGGTCGCAGATGAAATTCGCCGATACATATTGGAAACAATGTCGCGCATTGGCGGTCACACCGGCGCTTCGCTGGGCGCGATCGAGCTGGCCGTCGCCCTGCACTATGCGTTTGATACACCCCGAGATCGTCTCGTGTGGGATGTGGGCCATCAGGCGTATGCGCACAAGATCCTGACTGGGCGACGCGACCTCCTGCCGACTATCAAGCAATACGGAGGCATCAGTGGTTTCCTGCGTCGCGACGAGTCGGAATACGACACTTTCGGGGCCGGGCATGCATCAACCTCTTTATCGGCGGCGCTGGGCATGGCCATCGCGCGTGATAGAAAGGGTGAGCATCACCACGTCGTGGCATTGATCGGAGACGCGTCGCTGGCTGGTGGCATGGCGATGGAGGCGATCAACCAGGCTGGTCATTTGAAGGCGCGCTTGATAGTTGTGCTGAACGACAACGAGATGTCGATAGCTCCCGCTGTCGGCGCACTAACGGGTTATTTGAATCGTATTCGTGGAGCCCAGGAATATCATCGCTTTAAGGACGAAGTGGAAGAGACTTTGCTGGCGATCCCTTCGCTGGGCGAGCGTCTGCATCATGCCGCGAAGACGATGAAGGACGCGATTGCCGCCGCGGTTCTTCCTGGCGCACTGGTAAGCGAGCTGGGATTTAAATATATCGGCTACGTTGATGGCCACAACCCGCGCGCCCTGGTGGCCGCCTTGCGGGAAGCGAAGCAAGTTAAAGATGGTCCGGTAATAGTTCACGCGTTGACGACGAAGGGCAAAGGTTACCCGCAGGCTGAGAAAGACTATTACCGGTGGCACGCCACCGGCCCTTTCGATCTAAAAACGGGAATGGCAGTGAAGGCCGCAGCGAAAGCTCCAACCTACACGTCGGTTTTCGGAAAGACTCTCTGCGAGTTGATGGCGAAAGACTCCAAGATCGTCGCCCTAACCGCCGCCATGCCCGATGGCACTGGCGTCTGCGACGCTCTGGAGAAGTTTCCGGATCGATCGTTCGATGTTGGTATCGCCGAACAACATTGCGTGACGTTTGCGGCCGGAATGTCCTGTGAAGGGTTGAAGCCTGTCTGTGCTATCTATTCCACGTTCCTGCAGCGCGGGTTTGACCAGTTAGTCCACGATGTCTGCATTCAGAATTTAAACGTGAAGTTCTGTCTCGATCGCGGCGGTATTGCCGGTGGAGACGGTCCAACTCATCACGGCCTGCTAGACATCGCCTATCTGCGTGGAGTGCCGAACATCGTTCTCATGGCGCCCAAGGACGAGGGCGAGATGCGCGACATGATGCTCACGCTAGTTGAGCATGAGGGTCCTGCGGCTATGCGTTATCCGCGAGGCAACGGAGTCGGCGCAGCAATTGATCGCGAGCCTCAGCTTCTGGAGATCGGCAAGGGCGAAATATTACGCGACGGAGGCGAGATCGCTGTCGTGGCCTATGGTTCGATGGTGCACCCTTCACTTCAGGCTGCCGAGAATCTCTCCAGAGAAGGAGTCGAAACGACTGTAGTTAATGCGCGCTTTGTGAAACCCCTGGATGCGCAACTCCTCTTGGCCTTGGCACGCACGAAGCGTTTGATTGTCACAGTTGAAGAAGCCTATTTAGCCGGTGGTTTTGGCTCCGCAGTACTTGAGCTGCTCGAGGAGAACGGGTTGCAGGATAAGGTTCGCGTTGTGCGCATGGGAATTCCCGACCGTCTGGTGACACATGGCGATGCGAAGTTACTTCTGGCCAAATATGGGCTCGATGCCGACGGAATCTATACCCGTGTAAGAGAGAGCATAGAAGTCTTGGACGACCGCCGCGCGAAACCGCAAAAGGTTCGTTCTTGACTTAGACTTTCAAAGAACTACTCCGGGAATTTAGAGCAAAAAACTGTGCCCGTTCTACCTGATAGACGGGCGCGTTTCTTTTCTGCACGAAATGGTTCATTTGATCGCGCAACGTAACCGCAACAAGGAGCCGGCTGCCCTGAAAGTCACGCCAAAAGGAGATCCTGCACTCAAGTTTGCCTGTGGCCTTGGAGTTGCAAACAAGCTCATACCCGAGTGCGCCGCCTCGAACGTTCAAGGTTAGGAATTCATATTGCTATGGAAAAGAATTACTCCTCAACGAATCATTCAGCAGTTTATGACCGGGCTCTCTCGTTGCCACATTTCGACGAGGACGCTACGCTGCTTTCAGCTCGGCGTGTGGTCCCCCTTCACGAAGTAAAGGCCGAAACGCGTTCCAAGCGGCGTGTGATCTTCTGGTTTACGATTTTAGCGGCGACTTTCGTGGGAGCGATGAGCGCCACACTGCTGCTGATGCAGAGTGAGCAGAAATCGCAGAGCGGCGCGGAAGTTCAGGAAAGCCAACCGAGAGTCTCATCCTCGGGAGCAGCCGGCGGCTTTAGTTCCGAATCTGCCGAGGCGAGAGTGCCGGTGCTCGCCGAGCCGGATGAAGAACCGAAGATGAGGGAAATGCCGACCAGTGATTCCTCGATAAAAAAGCGGCAAACGGAAGCAATTTCGCGCAACTCTGGAGAATCAGCTAGAGCCGGCAGCTCCGACCATGAAAGAGACGCGGATTTCGAAGATGAGGAGAGGGAGCTGCGTCGGGCGGAGAGGAGAAATGAGCGGCGTGAAGCCAGGCGTCAGATTCGCGAAAAGCGGGAGCCGGTGAGCGACGACCTGCTGAGGATCAGAGAGATCTTTGAAGGCTTACCAAGACCCTAGGATTAGAGCCATCGTTAATCAGGTTTAGTACATAACGCTCGAATGTTGACTGATTACAGAACGAAGTGGCATTATTCCTCGCGAAGAGGCGAATTAGAGTTTCTCCCCGTTCAGATCTCGTCGCTTTGCCCCGTTTGGCACTCTCACATAGCAGACTAACCCCGACACCTTTCAGGCATTCCGATTGTCGCGCAACTGCGCAAATGGTGATTCTTATGAAAAGAGAATTTCGGGAGCGGGAGTGTATTCACCAGGATGACGGGGTAGAGGGCGCATTCTACAATGGTGTGTTTTACTTGCAGGCCCTGCAGCGCTTGCCGGTGGATGCGGCCGTGCGGATGTCCAGCAAAGTGGGTTCGTTTTTCTGGGCCGATGCTCCTCATATTCTGGTGTGGCTCTGTCCAGGTTGCGCGTCCGAGCTACGGCTCACGGATACACCGCGCGCGATGACGCAGAGTTCGAGGAGACAAGCCTAAGGAACGTCTTCGCGCAATCGGCAAGTCAAGGAGTCGGTCTCTAACCAGGAAAAACACTTGCTATGAAGCGCGAGCGCATTGATAGACTACTTGTCGAACGCGGTTTCGCTGAGTCGCGCACAAAAGCCCAGGCAATGGTTATGGCTGGGAGCGTGCTAGTCAGCGAACAGCGCGTTGGTAAGCCTTCCGATCTCGTTCAAACTGACGCTCACATTCGCATCAAGGGTGCTGACGATCCGACGTCGCGATATGTGGGCCGCGGCGGCCTGAAGCTGGAATCAGCTTTAAAGGAATTCGTAGTTGAGGTTATGGATCTGACGTGCCTTGATGTTGGCGCTTCGACCGGTGGTTTCACAGACTGTTTATTACAGCGGGGCGCCTTGCGTGTAGTGACCGTGGACGTTGGGCACAACCAACTGGACTGGCGACTGCGAAACGATCCTCGTGTCGAGGTGAGAGAAGGCGTAAACGCGCGCTACCTCCAGCCCGAAGATTTCGATAACCTCTTCGATCTCGCCGTGATGGATGTTTCGTTCATTTCAGTAACCAAGGTAATGCCCGCGATCGTAAACCTGTTAACTGAGACAGGTCGGTTGATTACACTCATCAAGCCGCAATTCGAGGTGGGGCGCGGGGAAGTTGGCAGTGGAGGCGTCGTTCGGAATCCTGAGAAACACTTTCGTGTGGTTGAGGAGGTCAACAGTGCCGCCACAAGACTTGGACTTCTGGTTGATGGCGTGATTGAGTCTCCGATACACGGTGCTGACGGCAATGTTGAGTTCCTTGCTTTGTACCAAAAAGAGAAACCGTTACCAGGACCACATTGAGCTTCCAGCCAGGATCGGAATTGAGGTATGGTGGCCTCACCACCTTACTGATCAAGGCAAACCTAGACCATCTTGTCCTTTAGTGTTCGTTGACACTCAAAAGCCCGCCCGCGTATCATCCCGTCGGTTTAGCAAAAAGCTTATTAAGTTCTTCAGTATGCCTCCGAACAGAGTCGAAGAGCCGAGTTCCGCAAATGCAAACGTTCTCCTTGCCGGCAACACGGATGACGAAGGCTTCAATAGAGCGGATTGGTATTGTCGTCAAGCCCCATCAGCCTGATGCGTTAAAGACCGTATGCGCGGTTGTCGAGTGGCTAGGCGAACGGGGCATTGCGGTGGTCGGCGGTCCCGAAATTGAACGCGAACGCATCGAGCACGAAACGGGCCGCGCGGTCGAAGCACTCGACCATGACCAGCTTGCCGCAAGTGTCGATCTAATGCTCGTACTCGGCGGCGACGGCACAATGATCGCTACCGCCCGCATGCTTGGCGATAGGGCAGTGCCGGTGCTGGGCGTGAATTATGGTGCGCTGGGGTACTTGGCTGAGTTTCGCGTTGAGGAACTATACACGGCCCTGGAATCCATTCTCGAGGGAAACTACCGCGTCGACACGAGGGTAATGCTCGCGGTGCAACTCATGCGCGGCAATGAGGAGGTCGCACGCACTCGCGTCTTGAATGATGCGGTCATCAACAAATCTGCCCTCGCCCGAATCATCGAGATTGAAGCCTATCTAAACCAACAATACGTCAATTCATTCCGGGCCGACGGCCTGATTGTTTCCACCCCGACTGGCTCAACTGCTTACAACTTATCCGCGGGTGGCCCGGTGATCTACCCTTCGATGAATGCAGTTGTGATCACGCCAATCTGCCCGTTTACCCTTTCGAACCGTCCCATTGTCGTGCCGGATAACGCCGTCATTGAGTTACGCCTGAAGACACGGCAGGAAGATGTAAGGCTGACGCTCGATGGCCAGGTGGGATTCACTTTGCAGGTTGAGGATCGCGTGATCATTCGCAAGAGTCGCACGAGTTTCAATCTTATTCAACCGATGAACAGAAATTATTTTGAGGTCTTGCGGGATAAGTTGCGTTGGGGACGATAGACAGTTCCGAGTTCTGAGTTCCGAGTTTAACTTCGACGCGGGCGGAACTCAGAACTCAGAACTCAGAACTCGGACGCGCCAAACTCGGAGTTCGAAACTTAGAAACTTATGCCTGAAGATAATAAGAAACAACCAACCCGCTCGAAGATCGACGCCGATGCCTTCGAGCGTGAAGTCACGACCGATCTCGATGAGGAAACACCGGACAAACCGAAAGGCCTCGCGCTGCACACGCGCATTTTGATTGGCCTGGCGGTGGGCGTGATTGCGGGTGTTACGGTCAACTATACTTTTGGTGGCAACCACCCGCGTGTTGCCTGGGTCGTTGACAATATTACCGGACCTATTGGGCAGCTCTTCCTGCGACTGTTGCTAATGATTGTCGTGCCTCTGGTCTTTTCTTCGCTGGTGGTTGGCGTCGCGGGAATTGGTGATATTCGCAAACTGGGCCGCGTAGGTCTGAAGTCGTTTGTCTATTGTTTCATTCTGTCGGCGATCTCCGTAGTTATCGGGTTGACTCTTGCCAACACGATAAGACCGGGCGAGCGCATTGACCCAACGACGAAGGCGGCCCTCGAAGAGCGCTACGGCTCGGATGCTACTAAGCAGGTAGAGGCGGCTACGAAGGCGGGCGCGGCCCAATCGCCGCTGATGCAGGTGGTCGAGACTATCGTGCCGTCAAATCCGCTGGCAGCCGTCGCCGGTGTACCCTCAAACCCCAGCACCGCAACTTCCGCGGGCACGCCGAACATGCTTCAGCTTATGTTCTTCGCTCTGGTGGTTGGTATTGCTATAACTCTTATTCCAGTCAGAGTCACAGCCCCTCTGCTGAGCGGGTTACAGGCTCTTTATGAGGTCACGGCAAAGCTCATCGAGATGATCATGAAGTTTGCGCCCTATGCGGTGGCCTGCCTGCTCTTTAATAATACAGCCCGCTTCGGACTAGATCTTTTACAGGCTTTGGCGTGGTTTGTGGTCACCGTTCTGCTGGGCCTATCGCTGCACATGTTCGGTGTCTATTCGCTTTCCATCTATTTCCTCTCGCGAATATCCCCGCTGGAGTTTTTCAGGCGCATTAAGACAGTAATCCTAACCGCGTTTTCAACATCGTCATCAAATGCGACTCTCCCGACCGCCTTGCGCGTGTCTGAGGAGAACCTGGGTGTGCCGCAGGAGATAAATAGTTTTGTGCTGACCGTCGGCGCAACGGCGAATCAGAATGGAACCGCATTGTACGAAGGTGTCACAGTGCTCTTCCTGGCGCAGCTCGCGGGCATTGATCTTACGATTGGCCAGCAGTTGATGGTTGTTTACCTGGCGATCCTGGGAGGTATCGGGACAGCCGGCGTGCCGTCGGGCTCCATCCCGTTCATTATCGGCGTGCTCGTGACCATCGGTGTGAACCCGGCTCTGATTGCGATCATTCTGGGAGTCGATCGCATACTCGATATGTGCCGCACGACTCTTAACGTAACGGGGGATCTCACTGCCGCAACTTACGTTGCGCGTTCCGAAGGGTACGAACTCTTGAAGCCCCACGAACCAGCAATCGTTCGCGCGGGTGTTGGCTAGTTGGCAACCATACTGATCGATGTGTACCGAACTTGAAGTAGGACACGAGAGATTTTCGACATAGTTTTCTGTTTTGATTTGGCACCAAACTTTGCGTTCCTAGAGGTGACGAAATGATTTTCCCTATCGGCGACGATAACAGCGACCGCACGACAGTTCCCATCGTCAACTACATACTGATTGCGATCAATGTCCTGGTCTTCGTATTTCTGCAAAGCCTGGGAGCCAACGAGCAGTTCACCTATGCGTTTTCCACTGTGCCGGAAGAAATCAGAACTGGGGACGACATAGCGCGGCCTGTTCCAATTGAGGTGGGAGATCAGCAGGGAGTGATTAACCTTCAGCCGACCCCCGGGACAGTTTACCTTACCCTGCTAACTTCCATGTTCATGCACGGCAGCATCATGCATCTCTTTGGCAACATGCTGTTCCTTTGGATCTTTGGCGATAATCTCGAACACGCTCTGGGTCGTGCGAGGTATATCAGCTTCTATCTTTTAACCGGGCTCATTGCCTCGCTCGCGCACGTTATTTCGACTT
>JBPCMM010000194.1:0-3031 GCA_051002255.1 Pyrinomonadaceae bacterium | reverse complement strand
TTGTTACCTGGCAATGGACGATGCCGCGAAAGCGCTCGCAGAGGGAAAGGAAGCCCTCGCTCTGGCGGAGATCATCGGCGATCGCCAGGCCATCTGCGAATCACGTCTGCTGCTGGCGGAAGCACATCTGCGCAATCACCAGTTTGATGAGTCCGTGAGGGAACTTCATAGGGTTACTGAGGAAGTGACCGACTCCCCGACTGACCTCGGATTCGCCGGCGAAGCACAAAGACTTGCAGGCCTGCTGGCGCTGGAGCAGTCCGACGCCCCGGGAGCGGCCCAACACTTCGGCAGGAGTGTTTCAGTCTTCGATATGCTTGGGGACCGCTATCGCGCCGCCCGCGCTTGCCATGAACTTGGCCGCGCCTACGCCTTGACTCAGCCCAACCGGGCTATGGAACAACTTACGCGCGCACGCAACACATTCCGTGAACTCGGTGCTCGAGTTGATCTCACTCGCGCTGAAGAAGCCATCGATAATCTCGACCAAACGACGCTCACGCCAGATGTAGAACCGTCAGCCCTGACTCAACTCCTGACCTTGCGTCTGGCCGAAGCAGTGGCCTCGCGGGAACTACTGTTGCGCGAGTTAGCCGCGATCATGCGCCAGGAGACTTCGGCCCAACGCGTGGTGATCACGGAACAGGGCGAACATCACCACCCCCTCGTAGTGATCGCCCACGGTTGCACCCCGGCAGACAGCGCCCGGATCGCTGAAGAGCTGGATCAGTTGGACACCGAAGAAGATCGTGAGCGCTATGCGAAAAAACACGACGCGGCGATTACGGTGCTCAAATCATCCAATGCTCCGCCGGCAATTCTTTACATTTCGCCTCGCAGCAGGGCCAAGCTGCCGGGTGGTATGTCGATGGAACCACTGCTGCGCGTCGTTGGTCTGGGGATGGATGTTTGTGCCTTGCGTGCGGGTCATCAGAAAGGCCCCGGGTCACAACAAACGGCCGAACTTGCGAGCACGAGTCTAATGCCGGGTTTCATTCATTCGAGTCCGGCGATGACGCGGCTCGTGGAGGAAGTGCACAAGATCCGATCTTCGGATGTGACGGTGCTGGTAACCGGCGAATCGGGCACCGGCAAGGAGCTGGTAGCGCGGGCGATTCATGCCATTTCGTCGCGTCGCTCCAAAGTCTTTGTGCCGTTCAACTGCACTGCAGTACCCAAGGAACTTTCCGAAGGCTATCTTTTTGGCTATCGACGCGGCTCGTTTACGGGCGCAGTCACGGATTCGCAAGGTGTCATCCGCACCGCCGCCGGTGGCACTCTCTTCCTCGACGAGATTGGAGACCTGCCTTTAGATCTGCAACCTAAGCTGCTGCGTTTTTTGCAAGAAGGTGAGATTCAAGCTTTGGGCGAGCAGCGACCTGCCAAGGTCGACGTGCGTATCATTGCCGCGACCAATACGGACCTGGAAGAGATGGTGGCCCAGGGCCGGTTCCGCGAAGACCTGTATTATCGTCTGAACGTGATCAGATTGCGCGTCCCGCCGCTACGTGAGCGTCGCTCCGAGATCCCGACTATAGTGAACTACTACATCAACCACTACTCTTCGAAGTTTGGCCGAAAGGATATTCAGATCACCCCGCAGTCGGTGGATCTGCTGATGGTGGACGACTGGCCGGGCAACGTGCGCCAGCTCTGCAACGAAATTCAGCGCATCGTGGCCCGCGCCGAGGACGGGACCACTATCACTCCCGAACAACTCTCACCGGAGCTTAAGCGTACTTCTTCTCCAGTATCTCCTCCGGCTACGGTAGCCACGATGGGATCAATGCCTAGTCCGTCTATTCAACATGTCACGCTTGCTGACGCATTGGCGGAAGTGGAGCGCCGGATGATCTCCGAAGCTTTACGGAAACACGGCGGCAACATCTCGCGCGCGGCCCGCGAACTCGGCCTTACTCGACGCGGTCTCTACCTTAAGCTGGAGCGCCACTCCCTCAGCGCCAGCGCCTAAACCGGGCAAACTCTTCGCGGCACCGGCTGTTGAATTCCTCGGGAGGTATAATTGGGTCGGAGGTGAAGAGTGAACTATAAGGCGGGACGTTGGACTTGCGCCTAACGCGTGTGCAACAATTCATTAAAACCAAGCACCAACAGTTCGTGAGAGGAGTTTTAGTGTTAAATGTTAGAGAATGAAATTGCGCCAACTGACCCCGCGCCTGAGGAGGGTAGCGGAGACCAGGCCCCTACTGAGGTGGCGGAAGACATTTCGTATCATGCAGTCGAGAAGGATGGACATGTAACAGCAATTTGGGAGATGCAGGGTCGCAAGCACATGCGCACCATCGATCCCAGATCCCGCCAGGGGCAGGACATCCTTCGCCTTTACACAACCGAGCATCACGATGAGACGCCTACGCTGGGAGCCAGCGAAGCAGCTTCGTCGTAGGTGTAAGGTCTAAATACTGCTGGTGAGAGTTTTTACCGAGCCGCTTTTTGCGGCTCTTGGTTTTTGAGCGGCGCTGTCCGGTTAGACCACAAGATTCCTGGGCTCGCCTCGGATGAAAGCCTCAATGTTGTCGATGAGTTGATCTGCCAGCGTTTGCATAGCTTCACGGCTGGCCCACGCAATATGAGGTGTGATTATCAGATTTGGCAGATTTGGAAGATCACGATCAAGCAGGATGTTCCCTTGCCGGGGCGGCTCTTCACTCAAAACGTCAAAGGCAGCGCCGGCGATCACTCCAGCCTGCAGTGCTTCGACTAAAGCGTCTTCTTTAACCAGACCACCGCGAGCGGTGTTAATCAGGATCGCCTCACGTTTCATCATTTGAAACTCTTTTGCGTCAATCAGGTTCCTGGTCTCTTCGGTCAAAGGGCAATGGAGCGTGAGCACATCGCTTAGTCGTAAAACTTTCCCAAACTCTGTGCGTCCTTCTCGCGTATTGTTTGCCTGCTTTCGTTCAGCAACAAGCACATGCATCCCGATCGACCCAGCCAGCGCTGCCACGGCCTTGCCGAGGGAACCGTAACCTATTATTCCGATTTTGCTGCCGTGCAGATCGTGGATTGG
>JBPCMM010000193.1:0-12299 GCA_051002255.1 Pyrinomonadaceae bacterium | reverse complement strand
GCCTGGTTCCGCGGATCATTTTCCCTTCTCAAAGTCTGTGCTGATACTGCCGTGCACAGTACCAACGTAGCGAGCGCGGCAATTAGCGCCCTAGTTGCGAGTCTCATCGCATTCCTCCTGCGAAAGTATAAAGTTTGCTTAAGAGCGTTGACCAACGCGATCAATTCCTTGATGCGGAGGCTCCAACTATATGTCAGAGAATTTCAATCCTTCAGCGCCCAAACCAGCTGCCAAATCAAAGATTTCTCAGCTGGACCGACTGCTAAAATCATGCCGACCATACTCTACCTTTTGGGGGAAATCAAGAACTTTTAACTGGCTTCGGACCAATTGTTTATGTTTTTTCCGTCACGCATAGATGCCACGCATCCGTGTGTCATAGGCCACACGGTCGATAGCCAGCATGTACGCCGCAGTCCTCGTATCCACCGAGTGAGCATCAGCATAGCGGCACAAATCGTTGAAACTTGCCACCATTGTATCTGCCAGCCTCTGATTGACGACGTCTTCGCGCCAAAAGTAACCCATTCTGTCCTGGACCCACTCAAAATATGACACCGTGACGCCGCCGGCATTGGCCAAAATGTCAGGGATAACAAAGACCCCGTTCTCATGGAGCACCTCATCCGCAGCGGCAGTTGTTGGCCCATTGGCCCCCTCAGCCAGTACTCTGCACTTAATCCGATCCGCATTTTGCGAGGTAATCTGGTTTTCAGTAGCGGCCGGAACTAGCACATCACACTCAATCTCGAGTAACTCGCTGTTAGAGACCGTTTCAACGCCTTCGTAGCCCTCGAATGACCGGGTCGTTTGCAGGTAAGTAAGAGCCGAGGGGATATCAATACCATTTGGGTTGTAAATGCCTCCATGAACGTCCGAAATAGCCACTACCCGGTACCCGGCTTCATGAAGCAGACGCGCGCCGATGCCCCCCACGTTACCGGATCCCTGCACCACCACTCTTGTCTCCTCGGGCTTCATCTGAAATCTTTTTATCGCCTCGTTGATAACGATGAGCAGACCTCGGCCGGTAGCTTCCCGGCGGCCGGAGGACCCGCCCAGGTCAATTGGCTTCCCCGTAACGACCGCTGTCACCGTATGTCTGGCGTGCATCGAATAAGTGTCCATGATCCAAGCCATCGTTTGCTCATTGGTATTCATGTCCGGAGCTGGCACGTCTTTCTCCGGCCCAATAAAATCGAGCAGCTCCGAGGCATAACGACGGGTCATCCGTTCGAGCTCCCCCATAGACATTTGTTGCGGATCGCAAACGACGCCGCCCTTCGCACCTCCGAAAGGAACATTTACAACGGCACACTTCCAGGTCATCCAGGCGGCCAGCGCTCGCACTTCATCGATGTTCACATCCGGTGCATAACGAATCCCGCCCTTGGCAGGGCCACGCGCGAAGTTATGCTGAACGCGATATCCTTCGAACACTTGAATCCGGCCTGAATCCATGCGCGTGGGAATATAGACCTTGAGTTCCCTGTTAGGGACACGCATGACCGCGTAGAGATCCGGATCGAGATTCAGTAACTGCGCCGCGCGATCAAACCGGGACATCATCGACTCAAACGGGTTCGCTTCTTTTATCTCGCGTATGTCATCCACATAGACTGTGCTTTGCAAGGACATATTCATCTCCAATTCTTTTTTTTCGAAATCCGGAGTAGCCACTAGCGCAGGGCTTCGTTCATCGCACCGGTACGGTAGCCGTGAAGATCGAGAGTAACGTACTTAAAGCCCAGTTCGCGAAACCGACGGGCCAATTCCTCCACAACTTCAGCACGCAGTGCGCGGTCCATCTCCGCGGTGGCAATCTCCAGACGCACCAGACTGTCGTGATGGCGCACGCGAAATTCTCGAAAGCCCAACTGGCGGAGAATCTCTTCGCCTCGATCAACTGTGGAGAGGCGTTCGATGGTTACCGGAGTACCGTAAGCGATTCGTGACGAGAGGCAAGGACTGGCAGGTCTGTCCCAGGTTGGCAATCCAGCGCGCCGGCTAAGCTCACGAATCTCCCGCTTGCTCATCCCAACTTCAATTAGCGGACTCCTGACGCCATGCGCCTTTGCGGCGGCGCGTCCCGGGCGATAGTCGCCGAGATCATCGGTGTTCGAACCATCAACAATGAACTCGAAATTCCGCGCTCGAGCCAGCGGCTCCAGCTTTCCGTACAATTCGTCCTTGCAAAAATAGCAACGGTTTGGTCCATTGGCACGATAAGCAGCATGTTCCAACTCATCCGTCCTGACTGTCTCGGCGCGAAACCCAAACTGCTCGACGATCCGAGCGGTCTCGTCACGCTGATACTGCGGTAAGCTGGGCGAATCGCCGGTTACGCAAAGCGCGCGATCTCCGAGTTCGGCATTAGCAACATACGCCACGTACGTGCTGTCAACGCCGCCAGAGAACGCAACCAAAACGGAACCCATCTCACGGAAGAGTTGCCGCAGTTTTACTTCTTTCGAACTGCCTGCAGAATGAGCGTGATAGTCGACCAGAGGGTCAGTGCCGCCCTCAGTCTCGGTGATGATTGAGTCCTTCACAATTTAGTTGCTCGGGGAATTAACACACGTGTACCGCGCCTTGTTCTCTCTACTTAAAACTGCCTACGTATGTCAGCGCATGGTATCCCATGCATCAACATGAGCGCAACTGGCATCACAATGTCCGGATGTCAGTGGTTTACTACAACTTAGCTTTGGACGCCCCGACTTCTGGCGTGTTAAGATCGACGCCTCCCCAGGCAATTCTTTCCTCGTCGGTTCGCGGTTTTGCTCTCTGATGCGCGTCTGGTCAACAATGCTTTTTCGTCTATGGATACATGCAATCGTTCTGATCTCTTCGGCTGGCCTGCTTGTAGCCTGCGCTAATTTAGCTAGCGCGCAGGCCGAAGATGCCCTGGGAGACGGCGCCTCAGACCCAGTTAAATTGTTTGAGCAAGCTCAGGCTGCTCATGCGCGAAGAGATCTGGCGCGAGCCTTGGCGTATTACGAAGAGGCGATCAAGGTCAAACCCGAATTTCCTGAAGCCGAGTTTCAAATGGGTAACGTGCTCGCGTCGCTGGGCCGTTTGGGTGATGCCGAATCCGCATTTCGACGAGCGATCAAACAAAGGAAAGACTGGTCTCTTCCTTATTCTGCACTCGGAACTCTGCTGGCCCGCATCAACCGTGACCCTGAAGCAGAGACAGCACTGCGACAGGCACTCAAGCTCGACATTCGCGACAATCTGGCTCTTCGCGTGTTGGCGAGCATTCGACTGCGCCAGGGCGATGCGAAGGAAGCGTTCAAACTCGCGCACACCGCCACCAACGACTCTGATGCGCCCGGTTCAACGTGGCTCCTGAGGGCTATGGCTGAACGAGCGCTGGGAGACAAGGCCGCCGCTAAGACCAGTCTGCAACATGTTCTCGAGATTGAGCCTGAAAATATTGCTGCGCTAATCGAACGTGCAGAACTGCTTGTTGAAGAAGGCGACTACGAACACGCGCTCAAGGATCTCAAAGGGGCGGAGCAAGTAAAGGATGCCGACAAACAGATCCTTTATCGTGTTGTGGTCGCTTACGAACGGGCGGGCAAGCCCGACGATGCGCAACGCATCGCTGCAGCAGCCGGGTTGATCAGGGCCGAGGAGGCCTCCGCCGACGGCAAGATCAAAGTGATTGGTACGAAAGAGGAAATCGAGGCGGCCAATAACGAAGATCCCGCAATCGCTCGCAGCGCTATCGCCAAACTGATTGAAAAGAATCCTCGCAGTGCCTCGCTGCTGGCTCGGCTCGGAGCCTCATATCGCACCGACGATCCTATGCGCTCGCTGGAATTCTATCGCCGAGCCACACAGATCGAACCGGACAATCCCGAGTATGCAACCGGGTACGCCGCCGCCCTGGTCCGCGCTCGGCGATTTTCCGAGGCGGCCTCCATCCTGCATCGAGTCATTTCGGTTTTTCCTGACAATTATGTCGCTCACGCCAATCTGGCCACCGCGCTATACGAACAGAAGCGCTACCCGGAAGCCATCCCGGAATACGAGTGGCTCTTAAGAACGAAACCTGACTTGGGGGTGGCCTATTATTTCATTGCCAGCGCACATGATTATCTTGGGGAATACAAAGAGGCCCTGGCAGCCTACGAAGCTTTTCTACGGCGTGCCGATGCGAAAACAAATCAACTCGAGATCGACAAGGTTAATTTACGATTGCCTTCTCTACTCCGCCAGATCCGGCTGGGACAGGGAGTCAAGCGTAAGCCATAGAGAGAGAGGGGGGCCTAGACTCCTTCACTTAATTAGCTGCCCCAAGAAATGAAATTTCGTGGCCTTCAAATTCGGATCTTACTCAAGCTCGCACTACTTTGTCTGGCCGTCTATGTTCCAGCTTTGCGAGCTCAGGAGCCTGAACAACAACTTACCGCCCCGCCTCCGCTCAAGATGGTTTCGCGTGAGGAACGTGCGCGAGTTGATGGAGCAGAGGACTCTAAAGCGCGCATCCGCACCACCATTGAGCTCGCGGAGCTTCGCCTCGCCAAAGCCGAGGTTCTTACCAACGAAAATGACTTCGAAGGCGCGACTGGAGAGTTGGGTAAATATGAGGCCCTGATAGATGATGCACTAAGTTATCTCAGCCCGATGACGCGCGATAGAAACAGGACCCGAGATCTCTATAAGCGGCTCGAGTTAGCCCTGCGCGCTCATGGGCCACGTCTTACCGCAATTCGACGCAGCACGCCTTTGGAGTACGCTGTTTGGATCAAGGAGTTGGAGGAATTCGCGCGTAAAGGCCGCACTGAAGCACTCAATTCCTTTTACGGACACACAGTGTTTCGTGAGCCTCAGAAAAAGGCGGAGGAAAAACCACCGGACAAACCAACTAAGAACAACGCCGCGGCGCCGGAGAGAAGACCATGAAAACGACCCGAACTAATTTAGTTGCGCTGGCCCTCCTTTGCCTGCCAGCATTGACTCTCTTCATTTCGGCCGGAGCTTTTCAGTCTCGGGATCACTTGACTCCGCAGGAGGTGGAACTCGTCAAGGATACCCAAGTTCTGGATCAGCGTATTGAGATTTTTGTGAAAGCAGCAGATCGCCGTCTGCTGGTATTGACTGGGGTGGATGCTCCGAGTCCAAAGCAACTAAAGAAAGATTCTGAAAAGTGGGGGGATCTGCCCAACGGTTCGCGCGCGGAATTGCTGGGCGACATTGCGAAGATCCTGGACGAAGCCATTACAAACATCGACGATGTCAGCGCGCGTGACGAAAAGAACCCGCTGATTCACAAAGCTCTTCGGAAACTAGCTGCGGAGGCAACTCGGATCTTCGATCAGTTGCGGCCTTTGCGTGAGCAAGCTAAGGGGGATGCAGAGGTGGCGCGTTTTGAAGAGCTCAGAGAAAATGCCGAGTCGATACTGGAGGCTGCTAAGAAGTTACCGCCACCAGTGGAAAAGAAAAGAAAAAGCAAAGACGAAAAAGCAAAGGGGGAGCACTGAGCATTTTCTCTAGGCCGAGAAAGCAAAGACGACAAGTATCCCGTCGCGTCACCGACGACTGACCGATCATTCAATCGTCGGTGTTTGGAAATCGCAACCCGGCCCTCCAAAGACCCGGGCTCAGCTCAGCGGTCGCTACCCGACGCTCACAACGCAAATCTGGATCGCCATCTCGGTTTACGTCCTCGTGGCGCTTGTTAAAAAACAGCTAGCTGCGAAACTTAGTCGCGCGCCTTGCGCAATACTTCGGTGGCCCGCTTGATTGCGGCGACGATTCTGTTCAGGGCTTCTTTTGCGTTATCCGTGCTTCGATCTTCAAGTGCCTGGCGAAAATCAGGAAGCGGCTGAGCTGCGTATCCCGTATAAAACCCCGGCGCGTAGATCTGATGCCGGTACCAGGGGCGTCCACGCAATCCTCGGACGTCAGTTAGCGCGCGCTCGGTTGCCAGCAAGGCGTCGTTGATGAGCTTCAATCTTACTTCTGCCCTCCGATACCGGTCGTTCGCTTCCACACGAGTTCGCCCGACCTCGAGCACTGTTTCTTGCCGGGTTTTCTCAACGCGGCTAGCCTCTCTGGAGAAGTCTTCAATAGCTTCGCTCATTCCCTTTTCATCAAATGCGGCCGCTAGATTTCGGCGTCTCGCGGTCTTTACGCTCTCGGTAAAAAATTCGTTTATCTGCGCGCCGTAGTCAACGTAATCGAACGGAAGTCCGTCCGCATCAGCCAGACGCATTGCCACCGTGCCCCACAACTGCGCGGCCGTTACGTGGTAAGCAAAGGTCGGATCACCGAAGCGTGTCATCCAGTGAAACGAATCGTAGGCGGAGTGGTAGACGCCGTAATCACCACCAAACCCCATGTCGACGGAAGGGATACCCAGATGCTGCAGAAATGGTGTGTAATCCGAACCTGATCCCAGCGCGCCAATGCGCGCCTCGGCTATGCTCACGTCCGAACCAGTTTGGGCGTCAGTCAATTCCGGTTGGGGGGGTGACTCGCGACTTCGATCCTGCCATTGCTGATAGACGCTCTTTCCCGTTTTGGGATCGTGGATGTCCCTCGACGCGCCGCGAATCAACTTCCACAACGACGGGACGGATGACGCGCCAAAGTTTGCGCCCGAAACTGCCGCATCCATATTTAGGTAAGCGACTGCTTTCTCTCTTAATTCGTCGGCATATTCTTCAGCCCATTCCGTTGACCCGATCAGCCCATACTCTTCACCATCCCAACTACAAAGCACGATCGTGCGACGTGGTTTCCAACCGTTCTTCAACAACTGGCCAAAGCCCCGAGCGGCTTCCAGCATAGCCGTTGTGCCGCTGTTTGGATCTACCGCGCCGAAGGTCCAGGCATCGCGGTGATTGCCCATGATCACCCACCGATCCCTTTCTTCATTGCCCTCTATGCGAGCTACCACGTTCCAGATCTTGCGAATCTGGTAATCCATTTCAGTTTTCAGATGGACCCGCAGATCGTCAGTGCCGCCGACGTGATATGCGAACGGCAATCCTCCCTGAAAGCCTAAGGGTCGCACAGGCCCGCGCATCGGTTCCAGAAGCCGGCGCGCATCTCCGTATGAAATGGGCTGCACCGGAATGCGCGTCAGATTGATTGCTTCCTCGATCTTCAACCTCGCGACACCTGGAATCGAGGGCTTTCCGGGGGTCAAAGGATCGCCCGGATACTGAAACAAATATTGGACCGAACCCCGCTGCGCAGAGCTTTCAGGACGCCAAGGGCCTCTTGGATAAACGTCACCCTGCATGTAGCCGTCATCTGCCGGATCGGAATAAATGATTAATCCGATAGCGCCACTTTCCTCGGCCACCTTCGCCTTTACGCCCCGGAATGAGTTGCCGTAGCGCGCGAGTACAATCTTGCCTTTAACATCAACGCCGAGTTTCTTTAGCGCTTCATAATCAGGAGGCAAACCATAATTGACATAAACCAGCGGGGCAGTGACATCACCACTCGGACTATAGCCATTAAAGAGCGGAATTATTTTGGAACTCGATGATGTCGGGTCTTCGGGAATGACTGCTTCCTTGACGCTTAATCTTTCCCGTCGTCTGCCCACTATCTCCACAATGCTCGGAACCCTGGGATATGGGAGCAGGACGTCATACTCCTTAAGTTCAGCCGGGAGGCCGTAACTACGAATCTGATCGCGCACATAAACCGCTGTTGCGTAATCTTCTTTCGTGCCCGCCACGTGAGGCTCGGCCGTGAGACGCCTCAGATGTTCGCGCGCGGAGTTTGCACCCGGTACCGCACGAAACTGCGCCTCCCGCGAGCGCTCGGAGACTGATGCCTGAGCGGTAAAGCCATCGAGCACGACACCGGGTACGGTTTGCGAGCTAACAGGACGAACGGTGAGGGTCGAGGTCAGCAGACCGCAGAGAACTAGGACCAGAACCAGAGTAAGAAGACGGTGCAGGGTTTTCACTTATTCGGCTCCTCGATGTTAGTCGGCCTTTCAGACTTGTTTTTATCGCCCTGGTTCTCCGGCTGAGTCCTTCGCGAAACTCTCCACCCACATCTCCAGCTTCCTTATCGTCCCTAGCAAAACAAGTTTCATCCGAACATTGCTTTCGCACCCAGCGTAGAGTAGAGAAAGCAGGAAAGGAGCCTGAAGCGATGGATAGCAGATATTACTCCGGCATTGAAGCGGACGTTCATAGACTCGTTACGGAGCTGCGCAATCTCTTTGACGAAGATTACGAAGTGCAAACATGCAAGTATCTTCAACGACCTTGCTGCAGGCTCGTAAGTCTAGCACGTTGCGCGACCTCACCGGACTATCAGCCGCGCTGACAGTTAAGATTACGCCGGAGGCGGGCGGAACGCGGGTTGAGATTGGCATGCAGAAGTGGTTTGACAAAGTCGCCGCCGTTGCCGTAATACTTTCTGCCGGGTTGCTGCTGGCGCTTCCGGCGCTGGGCGCTTATTGGCAATATAGGATTACTGAAGACGCCTGGAAGATAATCGAAGACCACATAGCGCGCAAAGCCGGCGGCTACATTCCTTCCCTGCCCGGCCGTTGTGGAACTTGCGGGGCTGCGAACGGTCCAGGCTCGGGATTCTGTTCCTCTTGTGGTGCGAATCTTCAGGTGGGCCGCACCTGTACTGTATGTGGCGCTGTTCAGAAAGAAGCTTCTGCCCGTTTCTGTATTCGTTGTGGCAAGCACCTCAAGGAAGCCTAACCTTCCTTGTCTGCACTTCCTTAGTTTGCACTATTGACTTGGTGCCGTTTTGGTCCTATAAGTTCGCCATCACACTGTACTCTTTTAACCGTCGTATAACCCCTTAACCCCCTTGGAGGTGGGTGCCCAATGAAGAAGTCTCTCCTTTTGGTCGTTGCTTTTCTGTTCGTTTCCCCTTGCTCCCAAGCTATCGCACAAACGCCGGACGAAATGGGTCCCCCGCGAGTGCTGTTAATCGTCCGCGAAGAAATCAAACCCGGAATGATGCCGGCGCACAACCGGCATTCGGCCGGCTACTCCGGAATTTTTGGTAAACTCAAAACACCGAATCACCGCATCGCAATGATCCCCGTGGCGGGCAACGAGAACGAGGTGTTGTACGTCACCGCCGGTGAGTCTTTTGCCGAGCTCGAGATGATCACGAAGGAAACTGACAAAAAATTGGCGAGTGTCGACGGCTCGATGGGACCCGAACTTGCTAGATTAGATAAGGAGGCGCCGGACCTTCACTCCAGCATGCGCAACGTGCTGGCGGCTTATCGGCCCGAGCTCAGTTTTAAGCCTGGGGTTGACATAGCCCAGATGCGATATTTCGCAATAACAACCGTCCGGGTGCGTCCCGGTCAGGAGGATAACTACTCGGAATACGTGAGAACCCTGCAAAATGCGGCGCGCGAGAAAGCGAAAGCAGAGTTGCACGTGGCGGCTTATCAGGTTATCGCTGGCATGCCGGGAACAACGTACATGTTTTTCAGGCCCATGAAATCGCTGGCCGAATACGATCTCAGAATTGGCCCAAGGGTGCGTGAGGCAATGACAGAAGATCAGAAAAAGAAAGCCGACAAGATTGCCGGCGAAAGCGTCATGCTGAGCGAGACAATCATTTACGCGTTCAACCCCCGGATGAGCTATTTGCCGAAAGAGTTTACTGCGAGGGAATCCAGTTTTTGGAACCCTGCACCTGAAGCTGTAGCCAAACCAAAACCAAAAAAACGAGTTGTGAAACCAGCTACTACTGGAGCAGTCCAATAACCGCGAGCGGCTCTCGAAAGCGGATTGGCTGGCCGAGGTGCAGAAGGTCTCTTAGGCAAACCGTTAAGGAACACTCTTAAGAGCAGGCAAAGTTATTGCTCACTAAAAAACCGCAAGCGGTAGCGAGCGGATCCTAAACTCAATTCGTCTTAACTGCTTGAGTGCTTGGATCCGGTCGCTACCGCTCGCGGTTCTGATGCCCTTCTTAGTCGTGCCGGAGCGCTTTAACTGGGTCGATGCGTGCGGCTCGGGCGGCCGGATAGAGGGCGGCAAGAATCGAAATTACGACCGCGAATAGAATCGCGCCGAGAGACAGATAAGGTGGTAAGGAAAAGAAATCAACGTATGACGCACCCTGCGGCTTCAAGATAAACCGATAAGCGAGTCTGTTGGCAATCCCATCTATTGCCCACGCCAGCAAAGTCCCTATCACTCCTCCCGTCAAACCAATAACGGCCGCTTCGACGAAGAATATCAGTTTGATTTCTCGATCCTCGGCCCCGATAGCTTTCATGATTCCAATCTCACGCGTGCGCTCAAGGATCGACATTATCATCGTGTTGGCTATGCCAAATGAAGCCACCAGGAGCGAGATGCCTCCCAGCAATGCGAGCACGGAATCGAGAATTAGAAACACGGTGCGCAGCTGTTCCAACTCGTCAACTATTGAAAAACTTCCAAAGCCCAAATCGGCAATGCGTTTGCGCACGTCTGTCAGCACTACCGCATCCGAAACCCTTACTACCGCCGAATCGTAACCTTCAGTACCCGAGTCGCCCAGCGCGCCACTCCCTCGAGCGAGTTCTAAAGCTACCTGGCCGATCGGACTGCGATGCGCGAGCGTCCAGGCACGGGCGGTCGGGAGGGGAAGATAGATATCGGACCTGGGCAACAATCCGCGTAGACCCCCCTGCCCTGGCCCTTCTCTGACCTCGGTCTTTAAAACCCCCGCGATGCGGAATGTCTGTGTTACCAACGCTTCAGGGTTGGACTCATCCGGCACTTGATTGTCGAGGGGAATCCCAAAAAAGTTTGCCGGCTCCTGGTCCGTTGAACCTTGCTGGTTTTTGTCGGCGTTCTTTTCGTTGGGAGGCGCGAGCAGCTCAACTGTCTTGCCGACGGCATCCGAAAATTTCTCGTAACCGAAGTCTTTCGCAAAGCGCTCGCTGACCACGATCTCATCCGTCATAGGCGAACTGATCATGTTCCCCGCAACGAACTCCTGAAAGCGCGACGAAGAGTTCGGAACCGCTACACCGCTGCTGAATTGCGTGGAAACGCGACCGTTGGATCGCACATAAACAATGAAACTGATGTGCGGCTCGACATAGGCCACTCCCGGAATCTTCGCCATCTCTGCGATTGCGGCGTCGTCGAGGATGCGTGTCGGCGAGTTGTCTGGACGGAGGCGTCCCGGGCGTCTCTCGCTGGGCTCGCTACTTCTGCCCGCGCCGCGGTCTCTTGCTGTCGCGGCCATGCTGCCGAGACTCTTACCGAATACTCTAATCTCACTAAACAGATCCAACGCCTTGAATCGGGCCAGCATGTTTCCCTGCAGGCCCAGCCCAAAAGAAACCATCGTGACGATGACGGCGACTCCGACGACAACTCCCATTGTCGTCAGGACCGCACGCAGTTTGGCCTGACGCAGGTTTCGCAAAGCCAGATAAAAAATGTCGATGAAACTCATGTCAAGATTTCGGATTTCGGATTTCGGATTGCGAATTCTGCCGGTAACTCTGTTGCGCAAAACCAGACGTTCAGGATCCCGTGTGCCGCCGACTTAGTGGTTCAATTTCAAGCTGTGCCCAGACTTCGAAATCCGAAATCCGAAATCCGAAATTCAGAACACATGCTTCACAGCGTCTACATTCCAATCCGCAAGACCTGCGGTGACAACGTCCGCGCCTACGGCCCGCAACTCAGCCTCGGAGACGGTATTCGTCACCGCCAGGGTTCGCATGCCGGCCGCTTTCCCCGATTGAATTCCCGGCGGGGAATCTTCAACCACCAAACACTCGCTGGGCAGCAAAGGCAGCAGCCTGGCCTCACACCGCTGCTCGTTGAGTTTTTCCAGTCCGCGCAGGTAGCACTCAGGATTAGGTTTGCAAACTTTCACATCATCGGCGCTCACGATCACTGAAAAGAGTTTACCGAGTCGCGCCCGGTCAAACACGTAACTGATTTCATTTCGATCGGCCATGCTTACTAGACCCAATGAGAAATGCCGCGCGCTAACTTTTAGAAAAGTAACAACCCCTGGAAACAGCGGCAGCTCCCCCTCGATCATTTTTCGGTGCACTTCCGACTTAGCCTGCAGCACGGCCTCCGTAGTCTCGACGGTCAACTTCCCCACCCGCTCAAGCGCTGTGCACACAAAGGTGCGGTCATCCATACCTAAGGCAGCGAAATACTGGGCCTCAGTCAATTCGATGCCGAGCCCTTGTAATACCTGCTGATAAGCAGTCATTTGCAGCCGTTCGTCATTGATGATTACGCCGTTGAAGTCGAAAAATATTGCTCTAATCATGTGTTGCTGTCCAAAGCATCATTTCCTTTCGTGAAGCG
>JBPCMM010000192.1:0-4680 GCA_051002255.1 Pyrinomonadaceae bacterium | reverse complement strand
TCAGCGCCTGCCTGTTCACAGATCATTGCCGCAGCGATGATGCTTGGCTCAGGCGCACGCCGGGCCTGCCGCACCGTAGCGACGTGGTCAATGTTGACGTTGAGTCGAGCGATCATGGTTTCACTGAGATGTCGAATCCCTGCTGGCTTTTATTACCTTGTCATAGATTCCCCGGCGGGCTTGTTGTCGGATTAAGGCCACCTCGCCAAGCATCTTCACACTGTCACTCGCCACGTTTACCTTGCTTCCTTCGTAGTGATCCCAACGAACCGGCACCTCTTTGAGCCGCAAGCCGGCTCGATAGGAGATGTAGAGGAGTTCTACATCAAAGCCAAAGCGATCAACTGTCGCGCCTTCAATGATCGGTTGACACACGCTCATCCGAAAGGCTTTGAAGCCGCATTGAGTGTCCCAGAAGGGAAGACCCGTGGCCAGACGTACGACCAGATTGAAAACCCGACCCCCTTGCTCTCGCCGCCAGGGTTGATGCACGCCAATCAGAGTTCTGTCCAGGGCCCGGGAGCCGAACGTGAGATCGCATTCCCCACGCAGGATCGGTTCTAACAGTTTTGGGGTCTCGGTAATCGGAGTCGAAAGATCCGCATCTGAAAACAATGCCACCTCTCCTCGCGAAGCCAGCAACCCCAACCTGACTGCGCGTCCTTTGCCAAGGTTTGACTGATAGCTGAGCACGGAAGTACGCACTTGTTCCGCGTCGGAGAGTACTTCCCTGGCAACCGTAGCAGTGTTGTCTGTTGAGCCGTCGTCGACAACGATCAGTTCAGCCTCAGGAACATTGTTGCTGAGATAGTCGAGGATCTTCGGCAAGGTCGTACGCAGGCGCCCAGCTTCGTTGTAGGCCGGGATGACAATAGATAGTAAAACCGACATGTTCAGTTCAATATACCATGCCGCCAGCGCCAAACCGCCTTCGGGTGTAGGCGTGTCACTGTGTTATATTTTCGTGTGGACTGCCCGTTGTTTCGGAGTAATTTGGCAGCAAAGCACATAGAGATGGCTAAGAGATTCATAATCATTTCCGCTGTGATCATTCTGGTTGCGGCCCTTGTGGGGGGCACGATCGGCAGCTCGCGACGACTTCGGCGCTCGGTTTCTGTGGGCGGGTCGGTCCCGGATAGGCCTGCGGCGGACATCGAAAAGGACTACAACGAGGCGGTCTCAGCAATTTCTGCCAGCTACGCCGGGGACATCGACTATGAGAAGGCCACTCAAGCGGCAGTCCAGGGAATGCTCTCCACGCTCGACCCTCACTCGATGTATTTCCCCTACAACGAATTCAGGAAACTTAAAGAGGATCAAGACTCACGCTTCTACGGTATCGGCGTCACCATAGTGCAACACCGTGACGGGGTCTACATTCAATCGGCCGTGGAAAACACACCCGCGGCGCGTCTGGGGCTCAGATACGGCGATCGCATTCTTGAAGTGGATGGGAAAGATGCTCGTGATTGGCCGAGCGAGCAGGTTTCGAAACATGTGCGCGGAGGGCGCGGCGAGCCGGTAACAATCAAGGTGGACCGGGCGGGCTCGGAAGCGCCGCTTTATTTCACCATCGTGAGAGAGTCGGTACCGCTGCCTTCGATACGCGATGCTTATATGGTTCGTCCGGGTACAGGCTACATTGGTCTGACCCGCGGATTTCAGCATACCAGCGACGAAGAGTTGCGCGAGGTACTCAACAAACTAAAAGATCTGGGCCTGCGCCAGCTTGTGCTCGATCTACGTGGTAATCCGGGAGGGCTACTTGATCAAGCGATTGACGTCTCTAGTGAGTTCCTGCCGCGAGGACAAGTGGTTGTGTCCGTGCGGGGTCGGAGTGAATACAGTGAGCCGCTCGTTTATAAATCAAGCGGCGCCGAACCGGAAGATGTGCCCCTAGTCGTGCTGATAAATCGAGGCTCAGCGTCGGCATCAGAGATTGTCGCCGGCGCGATCCAGGATCACGGGAGGGGATTGATCGTCGGCGAAACCAGCTTCGGCAAGGGTTTGGTCCAGCGGGTTTTCCAGTTGCCATTCAATACCGGACTCACTCTGACGACGGCGCGCTACTACACTCCCTACGGCCGATCCCTGCAGCGCGACTACTCGAGTGGTTCGTTTTATGACTACCTAGTCAGACACGACCTGAACGACGCACCCTCGCAGTCATCTCCTTCGCCCGCGGTGAATCCCACATCGCCGCTGGCGCAGACCTCTCCTCCTCCGCTCACTTCAAGTGGTCCAGCGGTGAAAACGGCAGCCGGGCGGGTGTTCTACGGCGGTGGAGGTATCACTCCTGATATCGAGATAAAGCCCCTCAATTTCACTCCCGTACGCAACAGAATTGCGGAGGCCGGATTTCAGTTTACGCGGCAACTCGCTGCGGGTCTGGTTCCCGGTTTTGAATCGTATAAGGTTGAAAAAGTTCAGTACGGGAAAAATCCAAAATCAGGTGACTATCCGATTACAGAACGAGTCGTGGAAGCTTTCCGAAATTGGGTGCGGACGGATACGCAATCGCAACTGACTCCGGCGCAGCTGGAGGAAGAGCTGGAATTTGTGAAGCTGCGTCTGCGCGAAGAGATCATCACTGCGGCATTTTCTAACGATGCCGGCGCGCGCGTGCTGCTCGACGCTGACCCGCAGTTGTTGCGTGCCTTAGAAGCACTCCCGGATGCAAAACGACTGGCAGAAACGGTCCGCGGCGGTACTTCCCAGAGTTAACGTAAAGAATAGAGAGTTCACCCAGGATCAACAATCCATTTCACCCTTCGAGTTGTTGCCAAGTTAATTGACACTCAAGACTTTGGAGTGCGCCCACAGAGCGAAGCGGCGCGGCGCTTTGGATCTGGTTCGTTGAATACTACTTTTGGTTCTATCCAAAGCGGCGTCGCGCTGCGCTTGCCGCCGCACTCCACAATCAGGTCCCCTTCTCGATAACTTTGGCAATAACGCATTTCAAATAATAGGTCTCCGGCACGCTAAGCAGGATTGGGTGGTCGCTCGCCTGGGTTCTCTTTTCGATGACTTGCAGCCGGCAATGAGCATCAATAGCTGCCTCAGCGATAATTCCAAGAAACATCTGCTCGGACATGTGGTAGGAACAGGTGCAAGAGATGAGCACGCCGCCAGGGTTTAGCAGTTTGAGCGCGCGCAGATTGATTTCCTTGTACCCGCGCGCGGCCGCCTTGATGCTGGCGCGATTCTTAGCAAATGCCGGCGGGTCCAGCACGATTGTGTCAAACTGCTCTCCCGCGTTCTCCATGTCGCGCAAGGCATCAAAGACATTTGCTTCGCGAAACTCGACGTTGTTTAAATTGTTCAGCGCAGCATTGCGACGCGCGATCTCGATCGCCTCGCCTGAAATATCGATGCCGATAACACTTTCGCACACGCCGGCGAGGTAAAGTGCAAAGGCGCCGTTGAAAGTGAAACAGTCGAGTCCGCGGCCATGCCCAACCGCGCGCGCCGCCTGACGGTTCTCGCGCTGATCGAGAAACGAACCCGTTTTCTGACCGCCCAGCGGAGCCACGAGGAAGCGGATGCCGTGTTGGACGATCTCCAACTGCTCGGGAGCTTGTCCGTAAAGCAGGCCGGCTACCATTTCGAGTCCTTCCAGGGCGCGTACCTTCACGTCATTTCTTTCAATCACGGCGCGAGGTGCGAATGCCTCGACCAGCGATTTGACGAGGAGCGACTTAATTGCCTCAGTCCCCTGCGAGAGAGTTTGCAGCACAAAAACATCGTCGTAACGATCAATAATGAGAGAGGGCAGCAGATCCCCTTCCGAATAAACTAAACGATACGCGTTCGTGTCGGGGGACACGTGGCGACGTTTCGCTGCTTCCACGATCCGTTGGCGCCACCAATCGCGATCGATAGGCTCGTCAGCTTGCGTTAACAAACGCAGGGCGATTTGTGAAGCGTCACTAAAGAGAGACTGCCCCACAAAGTTTCCGTGCTGATCACGAACTGTGACGATCGAGCCGCCTTCGGCATCTCCAGGATCCAGAACATCGCTGCGGTAAATCCACAGATGTCCGTTGCGCACCCGGCTCGCGCCGCGTTTTGTGACTGTCACATTCTTCATGAAGTGAATACTCTGACATATGCCAGACGCTGTTTGCTACTTCGGACTCTCGACGTGAATGATTCCAAAGAACGGCTCAAGCCCCTCTAGCTTGCAGGTCAGCTTTCCAGCTCGCCGAAGCGGCGAGCAAACATCAAGTTAGAAACTTTTTCGCCTGTAATAAAATCAACAACTTACAGGCGAGTTTTTAGTGAGGAAGGGTGGCTTGCCCCCGCTCGAACGCCAACGGCGCGACTGGCTACTTCAGCTTTCGACGTACAGCCTCATCACTTAAGCCTGAGTGGTTTCAGTTAGAAGATGTTTTTTTGTGGTGATATGCCCGTTGAGATATTACCCAACCAGTCGCGCCGTTGGCGCTCCAGCAAGGGCAAGCCACCCTTCCTGACCTGCAAATTACCGTAGGCCTTTTGGGTTTTCACACAGCCGTCTCCTCGTCTCCCCTTCGCCGTGTCATGGAGTCTATTCATGGACGTTCGATTCCTCCCTCCCAGATGTCATCGTCATGATTCGTAGGACGGCGGCGGCGCGGCGTTGGCGGTGAGGCGCCACCTGACGATGGACGATTAGGTTCGGCCTGCTCCAATTGCGCC
>JBPCMM010000191.1:0-6962 GCA_051002255.1 Pyrinomonadaceae bacterium | reverse complement strand
ATTGCTTCAATGGTCCAAGCCTTTGTTCAGACTGTTTTCCCTGGATAGGTCCACGACGTTGGGGATCCAGAAGAATTGGCCGTCGGCTTCTACGCTCTTCAATCCATTCTTCGGAAGGTCCTTCTCTTTAAGACCAAGGAAAGTGAAATGAGGCAGGTCGCTGAGCACGGTCTGAAACCAGCCATGCTTTGCCAGAATCTCGCGCACGCGTGGATTATCAAACTCGGTAACGTCCAGCGCGAGCATGGCGATATGTTGCGAAGTGCCCGGGGCCGCGATCGAATATAGAATCGATTTGGACAGATCTTTGCTGAAAAAGATGCCGCTCTTTTCCAGTTCCAGTACCTCCGCAACTTGATTGTGTAGCGGCAGGTTTTGCAAACGCGTAACCTGTTCGGCGGTTAATCTTCCCTGACCGAGCCAGTACTCCAGCGCCGGCAGAAAGCGCGTATCCCAGAGGCGCAGGCTTTCTTCATAATTGCGGCGGGCTGCTTCCGCACCGCCTCGCGGCGTGATGTCCAGATTCTCTTCCTGGGCCTCAGCCCGCGCTTTCAACAGCGCTTTCATCGCCTGCGGCTGGAGTTCGATCTCTGCATCGGCGATGGTCTCGGTCGTAAATCCGGCGGCTTCCTGAAACCGCGTCACCTGCTCCTCTGCGGTAAACATACAAACAGGTGGCGTCGTCACTTTCTTAACTGCCAGAAAAATCGCGCCGTATTCATCGAGAATTCTTCGCGCTACCACATCGGTAGTGGGGCAAATACTTTCTATCGTCAGCTTGCGTTTCTTCAACGCCTTGCGTAGCGCTTCGTAGAAGGGCGCGGGGGCGCGGTCCTTTTTTTCTTTATCTGCGGCAGTGCTGACCATCATCTTGACACTCATTTCTATTTCTACGAGTGAAGCGTTGCGGGATTTTGCCGAAACCGGCAATAGCGAAGCATAAAGTTGTGAAACCATCAAGAAAGCCAATAGACTAAATGAGACGCTGAATCGGCTAAATAAATCTTTCCTCGGTGAAGCTCTCCACACGCAATCCCGGCAACCACGCTTTCGCGAAAACAACAGTACACCTCTGTTCTCTAACGTCTTCCCAGGTTCGCATCATAGTTGCGCTCAATTGAGCTGGTCAACACACGCGCGTTGCACAGCCAGAAGTGAGGTGTCGATTAAAACGCCTCTCAGTTAATATCAGGAGATGTGGCTGCGCTATACTTGGCCCGGTCCTTCCATGGCCCAAGAGCGTGATGAATCAGAGAGACCTCATCAGGGAGATCCTTGCAACCTACCGAAAGCACGGGTGGCGGCTGCGGCGCGTGCTGCTAGTCCCTGAAACACGCGCCGAGGTAGTCAATGAAGACGAGCTCACGTTTGAAGGGGCTAGAGTTGAAGTTGCGAATGTAAACGCGCTGTGGTTTTCCCGTCCCTCACATGGTAAACGCGAAGCTTGGGAATTGCGGCTAATAGCCGAAACCGCATATGCGCTGTTCGAAATATTTGAAGCTGACGAGCCGGAAGAAACTCACGACGGGGTGCGCCAGGAAATGCAAGTGAAGCTGGGCGAGTTTACAAGCAGGAAACGCCCATGAGCGCCAGGGCCCTGAGCGCGGGGTGAGTCTGTAAATTGAAAGCTAAAGTAAGCACTCGCGCCGTTGGCGCTCGAGCGGGCAAGCCACCCTTCCTGCAAGTTAGCGAGGCTCGAGCCGTCCTTTTGCCGGCAGTTGCTGCGCGCATGCGGGGCGATAAAGACTACTGCTTGCCCATTTTGACTGGTATCTCGAGTTTCTCTGCGCTGCGCATCAAAACAACCTTTATGGTGCTATAAGGTATCGCGCGTATCACGCGAGAACTAAGTTCTTCAGGAGTTCGGATTGGCGTTCCGTCAAACTCAATAATGATGTCGCCTTCTTTTACTCCGGCGAGATCAGCAGGGCGGCTCTGGGAAATATCATTCACCTTCACGCCGAAAATCTTTGTGCCGGGGATCTGGACACGCTCAGTATCGTCATCATCGAAACCAAATAGACCGCGGCCTTCGGATCGATTCCGAAAATCCTTTACCAGTCGATCAAAGTCTTCTTTGGAGATGGTGGTCAAGGTCGCGGTTTTCTGCTCACCATCTCGGATGTAAATCACCTCGACAGGCTTTCCAATCGGAGTGCGACGCATTAGGTCGGTCATCTCATCTTCCTCATGTACGACCTGACCATCGAAGCTGGTTATTACATCTCCACCAACAAGTCCAGCTTTATCTGCCGGGCCTCCGGGAGGCTCGACGTTATCGAAGGTGACGCCGCCTTCGCCATCCTCAAAAGAATTAACACCGACATAAGCACGAGGAGCCGGGGGCGCTGAAGATGTGGGAGCAATGGTTCTGCGTATCGGCGTCACGACCGCTGTAAAGGCAGCAGCCGCGATGAAAAAGATCAATAGACCTATAAACATCCATGTCATCCCGCTCATCTTCTTGGCTTGCTTAGCCATTTGACGTCCAGTCCCCGGGACCATCGGCCCACCCGATATGCCGTACGCGGTGGCAAACGGTTGCGACGAGGTGGCACTATTGTTTGCCAAATTCACTGGCCGGTGTTTGCCAAATTCACTGGCCGGCCATTCTCGAAACGAACTGTCTCCGTATATTCGGCTGGACCCTCACCCAACCGAAAACCGCAGTTGCGACAAAAACGCAGGTCGCGCGGCATTGGGGTGCGGCAGTTTGAACAGGTAATGATGCTCGAATCTGTCTCTGGTTGTATTGGCATTCCGTGATTCTGGGACATGAGAACGTCTACCAATCTTAGAGCTAGGTGTTAAAGAGGGGCCTCCAGAGCCTATACGCCAAATGAAGCTTTCCGGTTGCATCGAGGCCTGAGGCCATTGTAGGTTTTATAGTAATCGAGACTCAATCTTCATGGGATTCCTCCGCTTAATAGGCCTTTTATATGAATCAAGCGATGGGTGAGTAGCCCGCCAGGGTTCGCTGATAGACATCTGCGCGCCTTAAGTGCAGAATCCTGAAACCTTTTGGGCGTGTTCCGGGTGCCCAAAACGCCATGTGAAAAACGCGACGTACTGGGGAGGAATTTAACTACTGTGGAAATCACAAAGGCTCTAGCGGCACTTCAGCCCCTTTACGGGAAGGACAATGTCGAGATTTTGACGCTCGACGGCCGGCGCGTGCGGGGCAAGGTGCGGAGCATGAAAACCACTCAAGCTCTAACCACGCCGAGCGTAAAAATTGAATGCGCCAATGGCGAGATCGTCAAGATCCCATTTCCCTCAATCGCCGAAATTAAAGACTACAACTAGCTTGCCCCCCGGGGTTCGCAGGCAATGTTCTGCGCGACCCAGTTCATTGATTCGAGTCTCGCGTTTCTCTCTCCCATCGCGTATAGTACGCCGTTTTAGAATTTCGAAGTATTTCGAAGTATTTAGAGGTTGGGAGACCTATCAGCCTTGTCATTAATGATTGAAGATTTCGGAGGACGCGTGGCCACCGTTTGGTCGGAATTACGTCCCACCACGCGCGGCCTGGTAGAACGAGCGCTACAGGCCTCTAATGCATCTTCGTCCCAAGTGCGTAACGTCCCCTACGACCCGCGCGCTGATCTGGAATTGAGCCGCCTACTGACAGCGCTTGATGATCGAGCTTTGGAGCCGGGCGCGTCGTTGGACACCGAAAAGGGGGATCAACTGAAGCACGTCGCTGACACTTGCGCTGCGGTTTTACAGGAGAAGACGCAGTCGGCCGAAGTTTTCGCCCAGCTCGTGCGCCGGGCAGAACACCAGCGCGACTACCGGCGCATCGACGTCCTGGCAGATGCGCTGACCTCCCGCTTTGCGCCTAGTGAGATCTGCGAGTTGGCCCGCTCGGAAGATGTGGTTGTGCGGGCCCTGGCGAATGAGGCACTGGCCCAGTTTCCCACATCGGTCCTGGTAGGATTGTTGAGTGATCCGGTTGATTCGGAGATTGCTCGTGATGCTCTGCGACGCCAGGCGATGGAGTACGGATCCGAAGACGCCCGCCAGATAATCAACGCTCTCGATCAGGTTGACGAGCTGTAACCCCGATCCTGTCACACCAATCCGACCTTCGTTGTTTCTTGAACCAAGTTTTGGCAGAAACATCCACGAAATTACACGAACTGACACGAAATACTTTTGTGTCTTTTGGTGGAATTTTGTTGATCGTTTCCGTTGGGTGGGGCTCACAACCGAGCTATTAAATCTGGCGTAATCTGTATACTATCGCTAGGCAGTCTGAGTTTCGCCAATCTCATTCAAACGCTGCACAACCTGCTTAATGAGCCAATCGGGAGTGGAGGCGCCGGCAGTGACCCCAACGCGGCCCAAACCTTGAAGGTCGTCAGGATTTATCTCGGAAGGCGTTTCAATCAAGAAGCTTTTCTCACATTGCTCTTGACAGACGGCCAACAGCTTGACGCTGTTACTTGAATGTCGGCCGCCGATGACATAAAACGCATCAACCTCTCCCGCTAATGCTCGCGCTGCATCCTGTCGATCGCGGGTAGCTGAGCAGATAGTGTTTACCACTTGAGGCTCAGCGTCGGCCTTTTGGCGAACAGCTGCAGCAACTTCGAGAAACGTCTTCAGTTTGATGGTGGTCTGCGAAACCACTAGAGGTGAGCGCAGAGTTGGCAGTGAGGCCACCTCCCCGGCGTCACGCACAACGTAAGTGTTGTTGGGCGCGTAGCCGACCACTCCGATCATTTCGGGATGATCGGGATTGCCAGCAACGACAACATCGCGTCCCTGTTCAGCGGCCCGCTCGGCGAGATGCTGCACTCGGGTAACGAACGGGCAAGTGGCATCGATCACTTGAGCGGCCCGCTGTTCCAAATCGCTCTGAACCTGGGGCGTCACACCGTGTGCACGAATCACAGCAATAGTGTCGCCATCAGCTTCCCTAGGAGAGCCGATCGTCGACACGCCCTTTTCGCCCAGTCGCTCCATCTCCTGAGCATTATGTATTAATGGCCCGAGCGAACGTATAGGGCGCGCGCCTTCTGTCACTGCCTCTTCTACCATCTCCACGGCGCGCTCGACGCCGAAGCAGAATCCGTACTCTTCAGCCAGCAAGACTTCCATAATATTCTTCGACCTTCGAAAGTTAGCTTACCGGATCTCCGGCCTGCTCCGATCGGTCGCGATTGCAGGCGCGTTTCCATTCCTCCCGCAGGCGATCACCACCCGCAACACGTGCGTCAATCCACTCGATGTCTTTCTCGATTAGAGAGCTCACGTTGCTTAAGAATTTCTTCTTCAGATCTCCAAACTCATGCGCCACGTTCGGCGGCAAAATGGCATAAGAAGCGTCGCCGAGATAACGCAGAGCGTCATACACCGCGTTGCAGGCGTTATCAACAGATTCCCTGGGTTCCGACATGATTAAAGCCTCCTTAAGAAAAACCTCTTGCCGCGACTTCCGGCAAAATCATTCTAACACCACAGCTTTACGACCGCACGGCCCCAGCCGTTCCGAGCAATCCTGATAAACCGGAAACGGTGTTGCGGCCTTGCAACTGAGGACTCCGCTTTAGTCTGCGCCGATTGTGAGAGCAATAATTGGCCACATTTGGTCGGCCCAGAACTCATACCCCTTGTCTGATGGGTGAAAACCGTCCTCGGAGAAAAATTCGGGATGCGACGGGAGGTGTTCGTGGGTAATGGTGTAGACGTCAAACACGCTGACTTCGTGGCGCGCGGCGATTTCTTCAAGTTTTTGGTTAAAGGCAACGATTTGCTCATGGTATTCGGTTCGCATGGCTTGAGGGATTCGAGGCGCGCTCGAAATATCCGGAATGTTCGTAACTACAATTGCGGCTCTGGTTTCGCTCCTAAGCCGGCTGAGAGTCTCCTCGTAGTGTTTCGAAAATTGTTCTAGCGTCACGCCATGGCCGATGTCGTTGATGCCGATGCCCAGCGTGACGAGCTGCGGATCTGCGCGCACACCGCGATCCAATTGACCACGCAACACATCCGAGGTCGTTGCCCCGCTAACACAGAGATTGGTCAATGCGGAACCCGGTCTGTGGGCGACTACGCGCTTAAATAAGCGGGCTACGTATCCACCATCTCTTGCGCCCACACCAGCTCCAGTCGAGTCTCCCAAGGCCAAATACCTGAGTGGTCCCGTCATAAATTCGCTCAATCCGTTGCGTGAAACGTGTGTGAGTCTTGGCGTGGGGGCACTGCTCTTTCTGGGTTGTTGACCGGAGTTACATCCAACTATCGAAACCAGCAGCGCCAGCGAGCTTCCCGAAAGAATTGCAAGTCGAATCGTATGCATAGTTCACTTGGTTCTCGTATGCAAAGCTACTGTAGTTCCTAATTTATTGTTCGGAGCATAGCGAACCGACTACTAGCTTTCAAAGTGCGGTTGTGCGATCGAGTGCTTAGTAGACAATTTGCGCCGATAGTGCGCAATACGGAACCGCGAGCGGTAGGGACCGGATCCTAGACTTAACTCATCTTAATTGCGGTTCTAGTGAGTGTTGAGAGCTAGATCGGGACGCCACCGCTCGCGGTTCTGTAGTGGAACACAACCTGCGCGCGAATATGTTCGGTTTGTATTCTGGTCTCGGGCTGAAAAACTACTCGATCGAACCACCAAAACTTGCCTGGCTCTCCCTTGCGAGCGTTTCAACAGCAAGCTTTGTGACTTCTGTTGTCATCACCGGATGAAAGGCCTTCCCATAATTAGCGACAATCTTGCGCACGTAATTTTGAGTCTCATTATAAGGAGGCACGCCGTTGTATTTGTCGACCGCTCCTTCGCCCGCGTTGTAGCCCGCGAGCGCTAGCTTGACGTCGCCGTTAAACCGCTTCAACAGCCAGCTCAAGTATTTCGTCCCGGCGTCGACATTGGAGGTCATGTCGTTTGGGTCGGTGCAACCAAACCTGCGCGCGGTCGCCGGCATAAGTTGCATGAGGCCCTGGGCTCC
>JBPCMM010000190.1:0-8286 GCA_051002255.1 Pyrinomonadaceae bacterium | reverse complement strand
CATTCCGCTTTTCCATCCGTCCTGTTGGTATAAAGGGAAAAGATTCGCCGCAGCAAGCACTAGATTCAGGGTACCGAAGAAACTTCCCCAGGCTACTACGCCGAGGATCAGATTCATGGCAATGCCTGCGAGCAGCACGAACAACTGCAGGACTAGAGGGCATCTCTGCAGAGCGGCCATGTCCATTCGGACGTAAGCACCAATGGGTAGCAGACGGAAATGATAATCAACGCCAAGGATATGAGCGCTAAAAAGCTTCGGGCCCCAACCGAGCCCGGCCTCGATCACCTTAACTCCGCAAACGCGAGCCGCAACAAAGTGGCCAAGCTCATGTAATACCAGAGCGATAACAAAACTCGAAACAATATTGATTACTGAAATATGCATATTTATTGACCAACCCAGCGAGGACTTCTCAGCGATATAAGCGTGACACCCGGTTGTCGATTAGTTTTGAAGACTGTAGTTCCTCTTTTATATCGAGAGTCATGTAAAGCAGGGGACACATGACTACAATTACTTCCAACATGCCAATACCCTTCGAAACTAGTGCGCCGAGAAGAAATGCTAGGGTAAGTGCAACGATAAAAACCCTAATGGCAATCATGGAGCCTCCTGATCAAATAACCTCGTACCCAGTTGGTACTTAATCACGCCCTGTGCCAGAGGGTTGGAAAACTAGAAGAGGCGAATTGCTGGGTAATCCAAACGAACTAATGCCGTCAGAAGAAGTGCCGAGAAATGAATGTCTATATGACGTCGGCAAGAACATCTGTGGTCGGTCAGAATGACGCAACCGGATCTGTTAGAAGCAATTAGACAACAAGTGAAGCCCGAGGAGGAGGCCGACCGAAGGAGTCGAGTTACTAAAGAGGATTTGGGGCTGCCGGAGGCTAGATACAAATCATCCGTAGGTCCGAATCGTTCGAGGTTTCTACAGAACTTGGCAAACAGAGGACCCTGCACCGAATGCTTTGTGAAGCAAGAGTCCAACTTCTTGCCTTTCGAACAAGATTCTTGAGGGTCAACCGTACTTCCAGGCCTTTGAGAGCGACGCCTTCCCAACGGCTTTGCCGCCCGATGTGAAGCGGTGGCTTAGCCCCGCCGGTTAGTTCCAAGAACCCTTGGGCTGTGCCCATCTCAGCTCTGAGGATCATTGACCAATTTCAAAAGTCTCCTGGCTTCGTCCAATATTCCGGGCGCGGGTGGGGGCGCCGTTGATGCACAGGAGGGCGCGAGTTTACCTGGCCTTCACGATCTCTGATGAAAGTCACTTGAGCATCGCGGCGCAGTCGGACGGGCTCACTGGCATATGAGACTTACTTCTATCTCGGCTATCTGGCGTGGAGAGCTTTTAATTAGGAATTGCACGATTAATAATGGTGTGCCGCGAGAACATAGCTTTATCCAAGCTGTGTCTGTGCGCGGGCTTGCCGGACTTTATAGGCTTGCATTTGAACGAAGGGAGCAATAGCAGACCAACACTGAGGGAGACGCTAATTATGAAGAAGATCGCGATCCTTACTCTAATAACATTTGTGTGGTTATCAGTCGGGCTGCCGCTCCAACTGCGGTTAGTCGTCGGCTTACAAGCAAGTCAAGCGAAGAGTGAATGGCATTACACGCACGGGGGTAAACCGCCCTTCCCGAGCTCGAGACGCGTAAGCTCGAATGATCCACTGATCGATGAGCGGGGGGGAGCGTATCTGTACGCGGACGCTGAGTTAGGATCGCCTACAGACGACGCCAACGCGGCTCATTGGCCAGAGTGGCGTGGACCATATCGAAATGGGATGGCTCGCGGAGATGCGCCGACCACCTGGAGCGATACGAAGAACATCAAATGGAAAACTGAAATTCCCGGGCGCGGCTTCTCTACTCCGGTGACCTGGGGAGACAGAGTTTTTCTTACGACCGCAGTCCAGACCGGCAAGGCGCCGGAATCCACACCGACGGCAACTACACCTTCGGGAGCTGCAGGGTTACCACGTCCCGGGGCGACTGCCAGCGCGCAAACTCCCGATCAGGGCCGCAGGCGGGGTGGGCCGGGAGGCGGCGCCGGCGGGCTGATTGAACACAAGTTCCTGGTCATCTGTTTGGATCGAAAGACCGGCAAAGTAATCTGGCAAAAGACCGCTCGAGTGGCCACCCCTCACGAGGGTTATCATCGGACCTACGGCAGCTTCGCCTCGAACTCTCCCATCACGGACGGCAAATACCTCTACACTTCCTTCGGATCGCGCGGCATTTATTGTTATGACTTGAACGGTAAGCTTATTTGGGAGAAAGATCTTGGTGTGCAAATGCGTATGCGTTTGCAGTTTGGCGAAGGGAGCGCGCCGGCGCTCGACAAGGATCGGCTTTTCCTAACCTTCGACCAGGAGGCCGGTTCTTTTTTTGTCGTGCTCGACAAGCGTACCGGCAAGGAGCTCTGGCGAGCCGAGCGCGATGAGCCGAGTTCATGGAGCACCCCATTGGTGGTTGAACACGCTGGCCGCCGCCAGGTCATCGTTAGCGCCAGCCGGAAAGTGCGCAGCTACAACGTAGAGACAGGGAAACTGATCTGGGAGTGCGCGGGACTTGGATCGAATGTAATTTCGGCGCCTATTTACCAGGACGGTGTCGTATTTGTGATGAGCGGACATCGCGATCCGAAACTGATGGCGATAAAGCTTGGCAAGGAAGGCGACCTGAGCGGAACAGATGCGGTGCTGTGGAGTCAGACGCGTGGAACCTCGTACACTCTTTCGCCGGTTCTGCATGAAGGCAAACTGTATGTCGTCACTGATTCGGGTCAGGTTAGCAGCTTCAATGTAACAACCGGAGAACCTTACTATCATCAGGTGCGCTTGCCTAGACCCTATAACTTTAAGGCCTCGCCTGTGGGAGCTAATGGCAAGCTCTATCTCGCAAGCGAAGAGGGAGACGTGATTGTCTTGAAACTGGGAGAGAAATTCGAAGTCGTTTCCACAAACACACTTGAGGATCAGACGTTCATCGCTTCACCAGTGATTGCGGATGGTCAATTGTTTCTGCGCAGTCAGAATTGGCTTTACTGCATTAGTGGGACTTGAATTGCGGATTGCGGATTTCGAATTTTGTCTCCGCTGTCTCCGCGAGGTTATCCAAAAGTAGTGAGCGAATTAGGTTAGTTTGATTTCGGAAGTTTAGAGTCAGCCTTCAGGTTGCCGTCTCCGCTAGACCATTCAAGGTTCTGAAATTCGCAGGTCAGGAATTGCGCACCATTCAAGCGGCGGAAATTCGCAGGTCAGGAAGGGTGGTTTACCCCCGCTGAGGTTCCCAACACTCCTCATTCGCTGCATCATTCAAGCTTCGCAAATTTGCAAGTCAGGAGGTGAACCCTGTACCCGCTCTTACAATCGATTCCGAGCCTGAGGTTTCGTGTTCGTTCGTGTAGTTTCGTGGATCGTCTGTCTCAATCAGCCCGACTCTCAAATCAGGACATCACCGTTAAGTTGGTACTATGCAGTTTGAGATTCGAGGCCCGTTTCCACTCAAATTCCATCAGTACCTCAAGGTTCTCCTCTAGCAAATCCATTGAAATCCGATTATGATCTGCACCTCGTATATAGGTACCATGCTCAAAACTTCCGCAATTCTAGTGATTTTGGTGATAACAACTATGTTTCTAAACGCTTGCAGTATGGCGAACGCTTCTGCGGTCGCCATTCCCAATCCCAAACTTGACGCACCACTCGCCACGACAAAAGGCGAGCAAAAGGCGGTTTTGGCAGGAGGTTGTTTCTGGGGTATTGAAGCAGTCTTCGAACACGTGAAGGGAGTTTCGAAAGCGGAATCGGGCTATTCGGGTGGTTCAGCTGACACCGCCCAGTACTCCAACGTTACCTCGGGTACTACTGGTCATGCCGAATCCGTCCGCATCACTTATGATCCGTCACAAATCACCTATGGCCAACTGCTGAAGGTGTTCTTTGCAGTGGCCCATAATCCGACTGAGTTGAATCGCCAGGGTCCTGATGTTGGTACGCAATATCGCTCCGCGATTTTCTACGCTAACGAAGAGCAAAAGCGCATCGCCGAAAGCTACATCGAACAATTAGATCAGGCGAAAGTGTTCGAAGGCAAAATCGCAACGCAGGTTGTGCCACTTTCAGCCTTCTATCAAGCAGAGGCCTATCATCAAAACTATCTTGTGAATCACCCCAACCAGCCCTACATCGTCCATCACGACCTGCCCAAGCTCGCGAACCTTCGCAAGTCGCTCCCCGAGTTGTACAAGAAGAAGTAATCCACCGATTTACGCAGATTACACAGCGCAGCCTTAGCCGCAACCAAAGAACCGGTTAGCCAAAAAACATTCAACATCCAACTAACCTGTAGGGGCATCGTCCTTCGCCGAAACACGCGACCTCTTGACTGGGACCGTGGGCGGGGCGGGGTCCCCCCTTAGGGGCATCCCCGTGGGGGTGCTTTATCGCCCGCCTAGCGCCACAAGAGTGCTGTGCTGGTGCTCGTCGTCCCGACTCTACTTCTCACCTTCTCCAACTTCTCCCCGTGTCCGCTTCTCTTCCGGCCCATCACTCATCACTTTACCTGTCATCCGCAATTCATCCGCAGCCAAATGGCTTAATTCCGAAATCCGCAATCCGAAATTCCCTCACTGTACACGGCGTCGAATTCCTAAGTCGTCGCAGATCTTCCGAGCAAGTTGTTTCTTGATTTCTCTGTGGCGTGGGACAGTCGTTGATGAGCCCGTTGCCGGGTTGCGAAAGACGGTGTGACTGCCTCCTTCGCGAACAAATAGGCAGCCGTGAGATTCGATATGCCGGATGAGGTCGGCGCGTTTCATTCAATTGTCAATGCGGTCAGTGACTATGCTGCGCGTAAGACTAGACGCTCGCGGGTAACTTTCGCGCTCGGTGTAAACTTTCTTTCAAACTCCTCGCGGTTGGCTTCCAGAATTAATTGAATTGCCTCCGACAGATTTTCGCGAGCCTCTTCCAGTGTCTCACCTTGAGTATTGGCTCCCGGAAGCTCAGCAACGTAGCCTACAAAACCACCTTCCTCAGCCTCCTCATAAACAGCAGTTAGTGTGAGTTCCTTCATATGGTCCCCCCAACGGCGCATGATAACACCTGGTCAACTTTCTGTCCCGATCTCCTCATCTCTCCTAGGACACGGCTTCGCCGCCGGATGTGCTGTAGCGAGCGGCTTCTCGAAATTATGGTCGTTGAGTCATCAGATCATCAACTGGAAGGATTACGGCTTCGCCGCCGGATGTGCGGCGGCGGCTCTCGCCCCGCCGGAAGCTACCGCTTAGGTTTCGGGGCTATGCCCCTGGTACGGCCTTTGGCCCAATTGCTCCGGTACGAGGGCAGAGCCCGCACCAGGGCATAGCCCACAATCGCCGAGTGGTTGCCCGGCGGGGCGAAGCCACCGCCGCACATCCGGCGGCAAAGCCGTGCCGTAGGAGGCATGCGGTGGTTTAGCTAAGTTATGGCCCTACTAAGGGTAACAATATACTTTTCTCATTAACTTCATAGGGAAGCCAATCAACCCAGCTCACGGCTTCGCCGCCGGAGTTGGCTCGCGGCGCGGGCTCTGCCCCGCAGTAGACCTGGGCCTTTATCAAGTGGGGCTATGCCCTGGTGCGGGCTTAGCTCTTTTGTTGTAGTCCGATGCGCCTTTCAAGCCGGCCCCACCTACTTGATTTCCAACAACTCCCAACAACTCACCTTCCCGGCATTCGAAAAATCCGTGCCCTTGTCACCATGGACCTGGCCTTATCCGGTTCGGTCAAACTTGCGAAAGTTTCAGCTACGGCGTTGCGTTCCTCTTCGGAACGACGGTTTCGATCGGCGGTAAACGCTGGGCCAATTTTGTCGGCAGCACCCATGTTTGCTGTTGCGACCCACACGAAATGCGTGAAATCGCCCTCAGTCTTCACTTCTTCCACCGCCAAGCCATATGCCAGGACCACACCATCCGCGAGCAGTTTGTCATACACCGGTTTGCTGTACTTTTCCCAAGCTCTCCGGTAATCAGCACTTTTTCCAGGTCTCACTTTCACAAAGTTATAACGTGTGAAGGGCAGCACGCCGGCAGCCGGTGGTGGTCCATAGTTCGCAACCAGGTCGCGCGTCAGCCAATCGCGAGTCTTGCTCCCATCGAAGACCTCCCTGGATCGCTCCGCAGTAGTCTTCGCTGGCTGCTGTCTCCTGGCGCGCGGTGCCCCGTTGGATTTAGCCTCGTCTGCAGCCAACTTTGCGAGTTGTGCTTCCATTCCGTTCAAGACTTTCTCAACCCCATCCCAGTTCGCCACGCTGAACCAGATTAGGTGGGTGGTGCCGCCCGGGTAGCGCAGGATGGGAGTCTCCATGCCCCATGCGAGAATAACGCCGTCGGCCATTAACTTGTCGCGGACCGGCGCCCCGACGGTCTTGATCAGATTCATGAGTTCCTCTTCCTTGCCGGGAAAGACAGAATAGTCGTAGAAGAAGGTGAGAGGTTGCGGACTCGGTTGTGCCTGTTGACTAGCGGCAGCACAGCAGAGCAGTAGTATCGTTAGAGGGACAAGAATTATTTTGCGCATTTTTTCTCCTCTGGGCCGAATTGTCACCGGCCGGTTAGGGGGTGGAGTGACTAAGGTTTAAACATCTGGGCGACTCAGCTTGAGATTCTCATTCACACCGCAACTTAGCCCGGGGTCACGCGTATTGTTAACCACTCTCATTCACACCGCGGCTTTAGCCCGGGGTCACGCGTATTGTTAACCACTCTCATTCACACCGCGGCTTTAGCCCGGTGTCACGCGTATTGTTGACCACCAGAAACCGTTTAAACGGTTTCCAAATAGCAGTCGGAATCCCGATCACCGCGCTAAAGCGGCGGTGTGAATGACAGAGATTGCTCGACGAAAACTTTAGGTCAAAGCCATTACGGTTAGAACTTCACGCGCTTGATGGCGTTCTTACGCGCATTGGATCGATAACCCAATTGTTGGTCCGAGTCCGCGAGGTTGGTTTAGCAACAAAGATTCTGGTTGGCACGAGCGCCAGGACCTGGGCTAGCCACAAAGGTTCTGGTTGGCAAGAGCGGCACGACGTTGGTTAGCAACAAAGACTCTGGTTGGTGTGCTTGTTGGCGCGATTATTCAGGCCTGGGCCTACAATCTTGTAGTGCTTTGACTGCGTACTGAATCCAGTAGCACTTCCCTGAGCTTCAGCGCCGGACTGTATAGCAGCGCAGGGTCACCCTCGTCAATACTTGGAAACTCGTGCATGAGAAGTTCGCAGGTTGAGAAGGTAACAAGCTAAGGGTGCCGCCCCGGCACTTGCGGCGCATCCCGGGGCAGTCGCCCGACTGTTAAGGAGGGCCTTGACCGCCGGTTACGGCAAGACAATCAGACCAAACGGTCTGGCCGCAACCTACGACCTCGTCGCCAGACAGAGACGAGGTCGCAGGTTCGTCACTCTATCTACCTCTCGTTAGGCACTCGCTCCTTTCGCAGCTGCAGCCCTTTGCTGCTCCATGAATTTCCGCATTTCGGCAATATGCCCGGGCGAGCGTCGCTCTGACCAGACTTCGTAACGCTGCGCGGCTTTTTCCAGGTTTGCGAGGAGGTTTTGGTCCGCAAATCGCTCCCGGAACTGCGGGACGACCGGCTTGAGCAATTCCCAAACGCCAAAAAACTCGCCGTTTGTCTCGAAGAAAAGGTCTTCGTGGAGCAAACCGTAGTTAAGGAGTGCGCAGGCTTGTTCCCAGTAGCCGATCACCATTCCTACGAAAGTGCCAGCTTCCGTTCCGGGCGGCGCGAGGTGCATCGCGTCGTCGAATGTCTCCGCGTGGTAGTTCTGTTGAAACCAATCGCGTGCCTGGCGGAGCCGGGCCTCGCGCCGCAAATCGTAGACTTGCAGGTGTAGTTGTGCTTGCTCGTGCGTGGGTTTTGTTTCCATGATTTCCTTCTCCTTATCCTTTTTGGGGTTTATTTTGGTTAGTTGCAAAAGTAAACGTGAATCACCCTTGAAAACAGTGCACTCCTTCAGGTCAAATCGTACTTCAGGCGAGTTAACAACTTGTTGCTCACCTCTCCAGAGTATAGTCGAACGACAGACGCTTGGATCGACATCCCTGGGACTGGAAATGGAGTTTCTGACGTCAATGATAGTGCTCCATGTCCCTGTTTTCCATTCTCTACTTCGCAGTTTCCCCGTTTCCCTGTTTAACCCTGTCCCGTTTCCCTTTTCCGCGTATCCCCGTGTCTCCACCCCCCGCGGCTCCGCCGCCTCCCGTGCGGTAAGGCTG
>JBPCMM010000189.1:0-23650 GCA_051002255.1 Pyrinomonadaceae bacterium | reverse complement strand
AAAATCGCCGCCGACCACGCCGACAATACGGACTTGGGTGTAATAGCTGGCTGAGATCGAGAAATGAGATGCTGAACCGCCAAGCATCTGCTCGCATTTGCCAAACGGAGTTTCTACGGCATCAAAGGCTACCGAGCCAACAACAAGGAGAGACATAGGCTTTTTGTTATGGGTTGCGCTCAAGATCGGAGATCTCAAAACCGAGATCTCAAATCCTGGAGCTCCGCCTACTGCTTTCTACTTTCCGTCTTAACTTTCGCGTTGCCAAGTGCAGCGAGGTCTGCTTCAGCTTGTTTCCGAAAACTACTATTCGGGTAATCGGTAATTAACCGCGTCAGATACTCACGTCCCAACTCCCTAAATTCGTCAGCCGATAGAGTGCGTTTCGAGGTGCCATCGTAATTGACGTAAAGCGAAGGACGCTGCTTGCCCTTGTTTCCAGCCAGAAAAAGACTGCTCTCGCCAGCTATAAACAGGGCTTCTTCGATTCGGGAAAAATTTGGATTGCCGGCAATAATTTCTTCACAGCGTTTTAGCGCCGCGACGTAGGCCTTCTTAAGTTTGAAATAGTTTCGGGCGACCTCGAGATTGTGGAAGGAATCCTTTTCGAGATCCGGATCCCGAATCGTCGAAGGATCCGGGCCGGTTTTCGCTTTACCCTGCGCGGAGACTGCCGGCGCACACAGCAGCATTGAAAACATTAGCAACGCGACTGGTAAAAGGTTCTTTCTCATAAATCTCCTTGGATTTAAGTTCTGCCTTCGGCGACATTGCCCGCCGCTCAACTCAAGATGCAGCGTACTTTCTAATGATTGCTTCCAGCTTTTTCGTTGTCGGCTGCGGCCAAAGTTCGGGAGCGGTAAAGATTGCATTCTTGAGCGCCGAGCCACACTTACAATTTCGGGGACGCTCTGTGAGCCGCTTTACCGCCTCCTTTATTATAATCTGGGCGTTGCGGACATTCTTGTTCAGATACTCCACCACAGTATCGACGCTTACAGCATCGTGGCCCGAATGCCAACAATCGTAGTCCGTCACGAGAGCAAGAGTGGCATAGCAAATCTCTGCTTCACGAGCTAGCTTCGCTTCCTGCAGGTTCGTCATCCCGATAATGTCCATACCCCATGCGCGATAAACGTTCGATTCGGCCACGGTCGAGAATGCTGGCCCTTCCATGCAAAGATACGTGCCACCACGATGCGCTTTAACGTCGGCTGCTTTACAAGATTCTTGGAGCACGTCGCCCAAATCACTACAGACAGGATGCGCGAAGGTCACGTGCGCGACGATACCTTCTCCAAAGAAGGTCGACTCGCGGCCCCGGGCTCGCGTGCGGTCGAAAAACTGATCCGGGATCACCATATCCAGCGGCGCGTACTCTTCCTGTAGTGATCCAACGGCGGAAGCTGAAAGTACACGTTCAACGCCCAGCAATTTCATGCCGTAGATGTTTGCTCGAAAAGGCACGTCAGTGGGCGTGAAACGGTGCCCTCTCCCATGACGCGGTAGAAAAGCAACGTGCTGCCCTTCCAGCGTGCCAACAATGAACGCATCTGAAGGGCTGCCGAAAGGAGTGTCAACTCTAACCTCCTCAACGTCCTTTAGTTCCGGCATCTGATACAGCCCGCTGCCGCCTATGATTCCGATTTTGGCTGTGGTCATGATTTTCGGTAGGAGAAGACTCTGCTGTCTGCACTATCCCGTTTGGCTCGTCGGCCAACTCACGGTGGACTCGGCTGCCCACTCCTACTGTCTATAGTCCAACGCCCGCAGCTTGCCGTTATCTTCTGCCAGCCTGCAAAGTGGCATGTCAGGATCGTGATAGAAGAGACATAGCCACCCCTCCTGAGCAGCTCTAGGCAGCAAAATCTTTTTCGCCGCGAGCGTTTCTACCGGATAGAGATCGTAACTCATGATCCACGGAAACGATATGTGCGCTCTCATCGGCACTAGATCAGCAAAACCGAAGATGGTGCGACCATCCTGCTCCAGGCGCCAGCACTGCATCGTTCGATTGTGTCCAGCGTGAGTTTCCATGCGCAGACCCGGCACCACTTCGTAATCTGCTTCCGTCAACTCCAGCTGTCCGCATTCCTTAACTGGTTGCCAATTCTCCGGCAGGTAGCTTGCCCGGTCGCGTTCGGTGGGCTGTTCGCCATGCTCAAACTCACCTCGAGAGACAAAATACCTGGCGTTCGGAAAAGCCGGAGAAAGCTTGCCATCCCCATGCAATGCCGTGTTTCCACCTGCGTGATCGAAATGCAGATGCGTATTGATGACAATCGTTATTGCTTCCGGACCAACTCCGGCTATAGCGCGCAACGAATCTCCTAAGCCTCGCTTACGTGCGATGCCATACATTTGCGTTTGCTTATCTGAGAATTTCTCGCCAATGCCTGTCTCGATCAGTATCCGTTCAGAACCAGTCTCGATGAACACGCAGTTCATGTTCATTCGGATCCGGTTCTGGTCATCGGGCGGACACACTTTCGACCAGAGGTTGCGCGGAACCACACCGAACATCGCGCCTCCGTCGAGGCGAAACTCTGTGTCAGGCACAATCTCGACGCGGTAATCGCCAAACTGCATGCGGAATTATTGAAGCTGCGCGGTTACTTCCGGCGCGGCTTCGCGCTGTTCTTTGAGCCTTCAGCCTTTGGCTTGTCCTGGTTTTGCACTGGCTCTGTAGGATGAGCTTCCCCCGCCCCTTCCTGGCTCGGAGCAATTTGCGGCGGCAAACCCGGCATCTCCTGCGCCTCCGGCATCTTCACTTGGAAGTTCTCGGCAACGGTGACGTGAGAACGCTGTACGATGTCGTCGACAACCTTCTTCTGTTTTTCCTGTTCCACGGCGGCGCGCGCCTGTTCGCGTCCCGGTTTTGGCGGCGCGAAGGGGTTGTCAGCTTGTCCGCTATTGCCAATCAAAATGTGCCGAGCGTGGACCTGATCTTCCTTCTTTCCTTCTTTCATCTCCGTTCGACGGTCTTCGAGTTTGATGATGTGGTAGCCAAACTGGCTCTCAACCACGTCGCTGATCTCGCCGGGCTTCAAGGCAAAAGCAGCTTTCTCAAACTCCGGCACCATCTGACCGGAACCAAACCAACCGAGATCGCCGCCCTTTGACTTGCTTCCATCGGTGGAGAACTCGGCAGCTAACTTCGCAAAATCCTCGCCGGCACGAGCTCGCTTCAAAATCTCTTCGGCCTTCCCCCGGTTTTGCTTGGGATCAAGCTCAGGATGCTTAGTCAGGTAGGCATCAATCTCCTCGTCAGTGGCTTTCATTTTCTCTGCCAACTGCTCCTTGGCGTAGGTTTGCGCCAGCAAGCGAGCGTGCTCGAGCATGATCTGCAACTGCACACTGCGCTGCTTGTCCACACCGGCAGCAATTCCTTTACTTTCGCCGATCAGCACCTGACCTAATTGGCTTCGCACCTGCTTGATTTGTTCTTCCGGGATCTGACCGCTCGCCAGTTGGGGGTTCTTCGCCTTGGCATCATTTATGAACTGATCAAACTTGGCCGCATTCACAGGATCCTTAAAAAAGTCTTCGACTTGCTGCTCAGTGGCGTTCGAAGCCGCCTGTGCCGGCCCCTGCGACTTCATGTGGTTTTCCGCGATAACCACCGCTCGCACGAGGTCAAGCTGGCGTTTCATGTCGGGCCTGCCACCAACGCCCTTGGCACGCGCCTCTTCGGCAACTGCCAGCAAACTGCGGAGGTTCTCAGCAAAATCCTTGCGGGCTGCCTCATCCGAAGCAAGCCGACTACGAAACTGAGGCGGCTGGTCTTCGGCAATCAGTGCCATATCTTCAGAATTTAGATTGACGGCCTCGGTGCGCCGAGCTTTAACCTGCCACGCAATCAATCCCACTGAAAAAACGACCGCGACGGCAGCGGCAATCCATGCTTTGGTTGTTGATGTCAAAATACTTTCCTTTCTAAAATTGAAAACTATTGCTGCTGCACTAACTCAAGCAGCACACCATTCGTTGATGAGGGGTGAATAAAAGCCACCAGACAACCACCGGCGCCGATACGAGGCGTTTCGTCAATCAAACGTGCGCCCTTCTCTTTCAGTTGTCCCAACGCCGCGCGAATATCGTCAACCCGGATCGCAATATGATGAATCCCGGGACCCCGCTTATCCAGAAACTTTCCTACAGGCGATTCCGGGGTCAGTGGCTCTAAAAGCTCGATGTGCGTTTCGCCAATAGGGAGCATCGTGATGCGCACTCCCTGTTCGCCAACATCCTCCGTGGAGTCCACTTCAAGGCCCAGAGCGTCCTGCCAGAATGCGGTTGCCTCTTTCAGTTGGCGCGTGGCGATACCTATGTGGGCGATCTCCATAACTGGTCAGTTGTCAGTCGTCCGTCGTTAGTTGTTCGTCGTTTGTCAGCTGTTCGTCGGCAGACTTGGATGCAGTAACAAGTAAGCCCCCCTCTTCAGAGGTCATAGTCGGGGATAGCTACTACGGCCACCTGACCACCGACAACTGACTATCTACTGCCTACGGCCCGAGATTAGCTCCTCCACAGCAGAATAAGGGTCGCGCCGACGCGTTGCAACCTCCTCGGCAAGACGGTCGAGTGTGTCAGATGCCGAACCTGAAGCCAGGGTTCGCGCGAGCAACCGCTCCTGAAGAAGTTCCAGTATTCGCCAGCGAGCTATCGCGCGTCTCCGGTCGCTTCCCAAATCCGCCTCAAAATGGAAGTCTCGATAGCTCTCAATCGCAGTCGCCAAATCAACGATGCCCTTGTTTTCGGTCGCAATCGTCTTGATGATTGGCGGCTGCCAGCCATCCTCCCGGCCGGAAAGCGACAACAAGGCCTCCACCTCTTTTTCGGTGCTATAAACTCCCTCGCGATCAGCCTTATTAATCACAAAGATATCGCCAATCTCCATAATCCCCGCCTTGATCGCCTGAATATCGTCTCCCATTCCCGGCACAAGCACAACTACAGACACGTCCGCAGCCTTTACGATTTCGACCTCATCCTGTCCAACGCCGACGGTTTCCACCACGACCTTCGTGTATCCGGCGGCATCCAGTATCGAAACTGCATCCACTGTTGCTCGGGCAAGTCCGCCAAGATTGCCGCGAGTAGCCATCGAGCGAATGAATACCCCGGGATCCAGACCCAGCGCATGCATCCTGATCCGATCGCCAAGAATGGCGCCCCCGGAAAATGGGCTGGAGGGATCAACAGCAACAATGCCTACGCGCTCCTTCCGGTCCCGGTAAAGCAACGCCAGTTTGTCGACGAGCGACGACTTTCCCGCTCCCGGCGCCCCTGTTATTCCCACAACCAGTCCGCTACCCGTGTGCGGGAAGATGTCCTTCATTAACTGAGCTGCGTCTTCACTGCCGTCTTCCACCTTGGAGATGGCGCGCGCCACTGCTCGAGCATCACCCGCAATAATCCGCTCGATTAGGGAAAACTTTTCTGGGATAGCGCTCATGGGAAAATCTCGAATGCTTTAGGCCTGCCTCAAGATCTCTCGCGCAATGATCATCCTTTGAATCTCAGACGTGCCTTCACCGATTGTGCAGAGCTTTGAATCGCGCCAGTATTTTTCCGGAGGATAGTCCTTGGTGTAGCCGTACCCCCCATGGACTTGGATGGCCTCTTCGCAAACGTTGACGCTTATTTCGGAAGCAAACAGCTTGGCCATCGACGATTCTTTTGTCGTTTTCTTCCCCTGATCCTTCAGCCAGGCGGCGCGATACATGAGTAAACGGGCCGCATCAATTTGCGTGGCCATGTTTGCCAGCTTGAATTGGATCGCCTGAAATTCGGAGATGGGTTTGCCAAACTGCTGTCTTTCCTGCGCATATCGCAGCGCTGACTCGTATGCACCTTGCGCGATGCCCACCGCCAGAGCAGCTATCGAGATACGCCCGCCGTCCAGGATTTGCATGGCGTTTATAAATCCCTGGCCTTCTGTGCCCAGACGGTTCTCGTCGGGGACATAACAATCTTCAAAAACAACGCTGGCTGTCTCCGAAGCGCGAAGCCCCAACTTGTTCTCTTTCTTGGAAGGGGAGAATCCCTTCATTCCCTTCTCGAAGATAAAAGCCGAAATTCCTTTGTTCTTCTGCGAGCGATCGGTGACCGCAAAAGCGACGCAGGTATTGGCGTGGATCGCGTGTGTAATAAAATTCTTCGAGCCGTTCACAACCCATCCGCCGTCTTGTCGCACTGCCGTAGATCGGGTGCCGGAGGCGTCTGAGCCGGCGCTCGGTTCAGTTAGACCCCAGGCCCCCAGGTGTTCTCCGCGAACCAGCGGCTCAAGGTATTTCTTCTTCTGAGCTTCAGTTCCATACTGGTAGATATGGTTCGAGCAAAGCGAGTTGTGTGCGGCTACCGAAATTCCCACGGAGCCGTCGACCCGCGACAACTCCTCGATGATGGACGCATATTCAACGTAACCCATACCCGCGCCGCCATACTCTTCAGGGAAAATCACGCCCATCAAACCGAGTTCAGCAAGCTTGGGCTTTAGTTCAATCGGAAAGTGCTGTGCTTCGTCCCAGTCCATGACGTGCGGTGCGATCTCCGCCTCGGCAAACTCGCGCACGCTCATCTTGATCTGTTTCTGCTCTTCTGTTAATTCAAATTCCATCCTGCCCCCAACACAACACCGGACTCCAGATGATAAAGGCATCCTCGCCTGTCTACTAAGAACAGGCAAGAATGCCTGCCTGACGATAAAACACTGGCGGTTCAGCTCAGATTATTCTACCTCAACGCCTGGCTGAACCGTGACCAGCCGAGCGCGCCCGACTTCCTTTAGCCGGTTTGCTCTTGCGTTCCACTTTCATTAAACGATTGACCTCGGAGGGCGTAAGTAGTCGCCAGTAACCTGGTCTCAGATGGTCATCCTGTAGAGAACCGATGCGCGCTCGGCGCAACTTCACCACCGAATGACCGATCACATCGAACATTCGTCTAATCTGCTGATTCCGACCCTGATGAAGAACCACCTCAAACCAGGCATTAGATTTGGTCTCGGCAACTTTAGTGATCTTGGCTGGGGCTGTCTTAGTCCCGTCGTCGAGTACCACACCGCGTCTGATCCGCTCGATTGCGGGTTCAGGCGGCAAACCTTTTACTTTCGCTTCGTAAACCTTTTCTACGCGATTGCGCGCGGCCGTGATGAAATTGGTGAAATCGCCGTCATTCGTCAATAGCAGGAGACCTTCGGTATTGAAGTCTAAGCGGCCGACAGGGTGCAGCCGGCCCAGGGAGGGTGGCAAAAGTTCGGTTACCAATGGGCGACCCTCGGGATCGGAGACGCTCGAGAGAAAACCCTTCGGCTTATTCAGCAATACATAAACCTTTTCACGCTTCGCGAGGACCGGGTTGATCAGTTTGCCACGAACTTTGATGTGGTCGCGTTTGGCGTCCGCCCTGGTTCCTAGTTCCGTTACGACCTGCCCGTTTACTGTGACCAGGCCCGAGGTAATCAACTCCTCGGCATGACGGCGCGAGGCGATTCCCGCGGCGGCGATGAGTTTTTGTATACGCTCTCCCATATGTTCAGTCGGCAGGAGCAGACGGCAGGAGGCAGTCGGGAGCTTGTTAGACTTCGGCCAGAAAATACTTCCCATCTTGCGCTAAGACTTTGCCATCTTTACCCAGCCGTTTCAGAGCAGACTCGATGTCAATTGCCTCATATCTAAAATGGTCTCGGTAATCAATGTACTCAATCATCCCGATAACATCTGCGCCAGAGGTCTTGTAGAAACGGATTGCTTCAAGTACCCAGTCGTCTGTGATCGCTAACCCTTTTGTCCTAAGGCACTAGACAGTATGCAGGGCTGTATCCCGCCTTTCCTGGCTGCCTCCTGCCGTCTGCCGTCTGCCTCCTTCTAAACTATGCCACTCGCCAGATCTTCAAAATCCTCGATGCTCGGCAGTTCAGAAAGGTCTTTCAGTCCAAACTGGATCAGGAACTGCTTCGATGTTCCGTACATCATCGGGCGGCCGATCGCTTCTTTCCGGCCCTTTGCGACGATCAGTTTCTTGTCCAGAAGAGTTTTGATTGACGACGGTGATTGCACCCCGCGGATGTCCAGAATTTCCGGCACAGTGATGGGCTGCTTATAGGCGATGACTGCCAGGGTTTCGAGAGACGCGAGCGATAGCTTTGCGCTGGGCCTCGATTTCAAAAAGGCGCGGACGTGTTCGTGATACTCGGGACGAGTGGCAAACTGCCAACCGCCTGCGACCTCTCTCAAGTGCAAACCGCTGCCACGTCCGTTGAACTCCTCGACCAGGTTGGCGATGCCTGCTTCAATTACCGACGGGTCTTCTTTCAGCACATCGGCGATAGACTTCGCATTTAAAGGCTCATCCGATACGTAGATCAATGCTTCGATTATTGCCTTTCTCTCTCCAACGCTCTGCACGGTAAGCGGCGTTAAGTCAGACTCCTCGCGCTCGGCCTCTCGGGAAGACTCTGCGGCGTCCAGCTCGCCGGCGTCGTGGGGCTCAAGAGTGTCAACGTCAAACGCCTGTTCTGTTGCCTGTTGTTTTGTCACTTCGTTCACCTTCCTGTCAGTCTGCCGCCACGCTTTAGACTAGCTGGCAACGCGAGCGAGGATCTCGCCAAACGTCTCCCGTTGAAATAACCTGATCTCAGTCGTCCGCACAAGTTCCAGCACTGAAAGAAAGGCCAGCACCAATTCGCGGCGAGAACGGGCCCGCTCGAAAAACACTTGCAAGTTCAGTTCACCCTCGGACATTACCATGTTCCTCAGCATCTCAATCATCTCCGCCATCGAAATCTCTTCGCGTTCGATCTCCAGCAACACCTCGTCCTTATGTCGCGCCAAAATCTCCTGAAAGACTTTCAGTAGATCGAAGACACCGACAACAACTTCCGGGTTGTTCTTATCAGTTTCCAATTCAGCGCGCTTGAATACAGCCCGCTCGACTGTTGCCCGCGACCAGAGCATTTGCGCAGCCGCCTTGTATTTTTGATACTCCAACAACTGATCAACCAACTCATTGCGCGGATCCGCTTCCTCTTCTGCCGCTGCGAACGGATCGCGGGGTAGGAGCATCTTAGTCTTAAGCTCGATCAACGTCGCAGCCATGACTAAGAAATCCCCGGCAACGGCCATGTCCAGATTCTGCATAAGTTGCAAATAGCGTAAGTATTCGTCAGTGATGCGAGCGACTGGAATGTCGTAAATGCTTACCTGCTCCTGACGAATCAGATGCAGTAACAAGTCCAGCGGGCCCTCGAATTCACCCATGACGATCTTCAGATCGTCACTGTGACTATCGACAACAAGCTCCGGAGTTGTACCCGCGACGTTTAAGGTTGCAGGCAGGTTCAACTCTTCGACGGCTGTCGGCTCAGTTGATTCAGGCGTTTCGTCCATCTATTTCCTATTAGTCACTGGCACACGCTCCAACAATACCCATTGCCGCGTAGACGTTGGCGAGCGTTGTGCCGGCAATCTGCCTTGCTTTCTCACGACCCTGGCCCATAATGCGATTTAATTGTTCAGCTCCGATTCCCTTCACGCGCTCTTGGAAAGGCCGGAAAAACTCAACCGTAACATCGGCTAGATCCTGCTTCAGCTGGGCGTAACCCTTACCCGAAAAATGGGACTCAATCTCGCTAGTCTGTTGACTTGTTAGCAGTTGGTAGATAGTCAACAGGTTCGTGATCGCCGGACGCGAATCATCGAATCTAATCTCGGCTCCAGAGTCAGTCACGGCGCGTTTGAACTTTCGGCTGATGGCATCAGGGTCATCGAGCAGCATTACACACCCGTTCGGATCGTCATCAGACTTGGACATCTTCTTCGTCGGGTCCGAGAGCGACATAATGCGCGCGCCAACTTTCGGAATGTAGGGCTCAGGCACGCGAAACGTATCGCCGTAATCCCGGTTGAATCGTATTGCGAGATCACGCGTGAGTTCAAGATGCTGCTTCTGATCTTCCCCCACAGGTACAAGGTCTGTCTGGTAAAGCAGGATGTCGGAGGCCATCAGGACCGGATAGTCGAACAAGCCGGCAGTGACATTATCACTTTGCTTTCGCGACTTGTCCTTAAACTGCGTCATTCGCTCAAGCTCAGACACGCGGGCCACGCAGTTGAGAACCCAGGTCAACTCAGCGTGTTGGGAAACATCAGACTGAACGAAGATTGTTGAGATGTCCGGATCGATCCCAACGGCCAGATAGATGCGCGCCAGTTCCCTAATCTTCTCAGCGAGCAATTTCGGATCTTGTGGGATAGTGATGGCGTGGAGATTGACGATGCAGAAAAAGCTTTCGTACTCGTGTTGGAGTGTTGCCCAATTGCGCAACGCGCCTAGATAGTTGCCGAGATGTACGTTGCCTGTGGGCTGGGCGCCGCTAAAGATTCTCTTGGGCATACTTTTTAAAATTGACGAAGTCTGATGACGCCGACGTCCAAGTCACCGGATTCCTAAAAACAACAGGTATTCCACGAAGTACATCACCGGTCTCATGATTGCGCTAAAAAAGCCCATATAGATCAAAACCATTAAGATAACAAAGCCAAACTGTTCCATAAAGGCCAAGATGGGACGCATACTCTCCGGAAGGAAGGTCTCCAAAATCTTGCTGCCATCCAGCGGCGGAAAAGGCAGGAGGTTAAAGATGGCGAGCGATATATTCATTATCAGAAAATACTCGAGGAGTAAGGTAACCGGCTCTCTAACCGATTCAGGGATTGAGGCAAAACCTCCCGTCATCAAGAGCACCTTGATAATAATGAAGGCGCAGATGGCGATAAAGAGATTAGCCATAATGCCCGCCGCGGAAACCATGACGTTTGCTAAGTCCTTGTTGCGCCAACGAAGAGGATTGACCGGTGTCGGCTTGCCCCAGCCGATGAGCGGAATTCTCGCTGCCGGCCCGCCGATGTTTCCCAGGATGAATCCAACTATGGGAATCAGCAGTGTCCCAATCGGGTCTATGTGGGCCGTCGGATTCAGCGTGATGCGTCCTAGCAAACGAGCCGTGTCATCGCCAAACCTATTTGACATCCAGGCGTGTGCCGCTTCGTGAGCCGAGATCGCAAACAGCAGCACCACCATGTAGATTAGCAGTTGTGGGATCAGTTCTGAGGTCAAGTAGTCCTACTCACCGGAAGATAAGAAGCCGTCAAGTTAGCACCCCCCTACTTGACTGTCAAAAAGGTGCTTGAAATTCTAGAGCATTGATAAACCAACGCGTTGATTAAGTTATAAGGAGGCCCTTTATTCCCAAAGCCAAGCTGTAAACTGAGTCGTTAGAGGCGACAACCATATCGCCACTTGAACTAAATACCAGTCCGACCAGGTTCATCCCGGCGACAAACAATTCCGCATCGCGGTCTGGCAATATACGCACGATTCCCCGGCGCCCTCTAAGCGAAGTGGCGAGATAGAGATTTCCCTCATCGTCGAAAGCGAGTCCTTGAGGCCGGCCCAGACCTTTATAAAAGACTTCGACCTCGCCATGCTGATCGATGCGATATATCGAATCGAAGCTGGTTACCGTTGGGCCGGTCACGTAAAGCGCATTATCGAGGCCGAAAGCGAGGTGGTAGGCGGACACTGATGGCTCAAGCTGCACCCACGCCTTCTCTTCGCCGATCCCGTTGACTTTGTAGATCGTGCCGGTGCGATCGCCTACATACATCGTTCCGGCGCTATCGAAAGCCATTCCTGTCGCAATCCCCAGATTCCTGACAAAGGCCACCGCTTTCCTAAACGGGTTGACGCGGTACACGGTGCCGTCCACCCGACTGGTGACGAACATCTGTCCCTCCTTATCAAATGCGATTGCCGTGGGATTGGTGATGTCACCGGAGAATTCACTGACTTCGCCATTCGGTTCTATACGAAACAGCGATACCGGCAACTGCTCGCCGCGTGAGCCGGAACGCGTTACAAAGAGCGCTCCCTCATCAGGATCAAAAGCGGGATTCGTCACCGGGTGAAGGTCTTCCGCAATTCTTTTGCCTACGACAAAGGTCGCCGGCGCGCTTCGCTTACCCGGGCTCTCAAGAATTAGGTCCACCGGTCCACTCTGTTTGAGCTCAGGCACGAGAGCGACGACGCGGTGTGGGCCCAGGGCAACGACGTGAGCCTGCTCGGCTCCAAACCAAACCGCACACTTGGCGGCTTCGCGCGTGTCGAAGACGTCACACTCAATGCAGACTTCGCCGCCCGTAATTCCAGACTTTGGAGATATCCTGATAGTTGGGCCCGGGCTACTCATAACAAAATCTGCGGCTTGGTGAAGTCCGCGGCCTAATCCACTTCAACCTCCACCTGTTAAAGGCCTTAAGTTAAACGAAGCTTTTCATGATACGACGCCGAAACAGGCATGTCTAACCTCGCCAGCGCGCCAGATGCCTGCTACTGAAGCCCATAGACCCATGCTTGCATCTCGACGCGCTATGTTATAATGACCCACGCCAAAGCGGCTCCCGTGCGGACTCGATAACTTTTGTTAACGGGTGTTTTCCGGCAGGGTGAAGTTCGCAAACCACGAATGGTAATGCTCAAGCGAATAAGCGAAGCGACATCGCGGAGCAACATCAAAGAAAACTTACCGGCGTCCGAAATCCACCGCTCGCACCAATCTCACTGTAACTTCCGCGCTCCAGGATTTCCGATTACATTTAACCTTTCTTCGGGCGTGGCCCGCGTTGGGTCTGATATTCAGTGTCCAAGCCAAGTGAGGAGCAATTTCGATTAGTAGCGTATTAGGAAACACATTGGGTCTGAAGCCCAATCAGCTGCGCCGTATAGAGAAGCTCTACACGCGGCGTATCCCGCCTAACCAAATTCTGACCGCCGAATTTGCCCGGCAGATAGCCGAGCTTTCGCACGAGACGCGTAGGCAGATTGGTGTCCTGATAGATCGGAAGGGCCATATCGAGCACGTCATGGTAGGCGATAACCGGCGCATCGAGCTGCCTGACTTCAAGCGTATCCGCGTGGCCACCGGCCGCTTCCGCGGGCTTCGCTGTATTCATACTCATCTGCGCGGCGAACACCTAACCCAAGATGACCTGACCGATCTGGCGCTGTTGCGCCTGGATCTAATGGCCGCGATCGACGTGGATCCGGGCACAGCTCTACCAGGACTCGTACGAGCCGCACATTTACTTCCAATGCATGCAGGTGACCTCCAACAGGTGAACTCGTCTGAGGCATATACTTTTCTGGAGCCCAGGATACCCTCGCAACTGGATTTGGATTTCCTCGCGTTGATGAATTCACTGGAGGAAGAAATGGCGCGGAATCGTCGCGTCTCTCAACGGGCCGAAATTAGAGAGCGCACGATTCTGGTTAGCGTTACTACAGGCGCATTATCAGATGCTGAAGAGTCGATGGCGGAGCTTTCCGAACTCGCAACTTCCGCGGGAGTCGTTGTGCAAGACAAGATTATCCAGCGGCGGCAGGCAATCGATTCCCGTACCGTCCTGGGCCGAGGCAAGCTTGATGAACTCCTGATCCGGGCACTTCAGTTGGGCGCGGATATGCTCGTCTTCGATCGTGAACTGGCGCCCGCGCAGGTCAAATCGCTTTCGGAAGCCACTGACTTGAAGATTATCGACCGTGCGCAATTGATCCTCGACATCTTTGCGCAAAGGGCGCAATCACGAGAGGGTAAGATTCAGGTGGAGCTGGCGCAGCTGAAGTATCTATTGCCTCGACTTATCACGGGTCAGGACTCGGCCTTTTCCCGTCTCGCCGGAGGTATTGGTGGCAGGGGCCCCGGCGAAACAAAGCTCGAGACCGATCGCCGCCGAGTGCACGATCGCATCAATCGCCTGGAGAAGGAGATCGAAGCGCAGCGACAACGGCGTCAGGAGCGACGCAAAGGAAGAACCCGAAATGGAGTGCCCATCGTCTCGATAGTGGGTTATACAAATGCCGGTAAGTCGACATTACTTAACACGCTTACTGCCAGCGACGTTCGCGCGGAACAACGAATGTTTGCGACGCTGGATCCAACCTCGCGGCGACTCCGTTTGCCACGCGAGCAGGAAGTGATCATTAACGACACGGTTGGTTTCATACGGGATCTGCCGCCCGATCTCCTGTCTGCCTTTCGCGCGACGCTGGAAGAGATTAGTGAGAGCAGACTGCTTATTCACCTGGTCGATGCCTCGAATCCGCGCTTCGGTCAGCAGATTGAATCCGTGGAAAGAATTCTGAGGCAACTCCAACTCGGGGAGATACCCACCGTCGTTGCTTTGAATAAGGCAGACCTGGTCGATGCGAACATCATTCAGGCGGTTTTCAGGCAAGTTACTCAGGAAGGTACGAGAGACGCCGTCGTGATATCCGCCACAGACGCACTCTCGATTGGGCCATTACTCGAGAAGGCAGGCGCGATCCTGGCGCGCAATCTAACGAGGCGAGTCGCCGAGGAAGAAGATCTCGAAGCCGGGCAGCTCGCGCGAATTGCATAAAAAGAAAATGGGATTTCGTCCGCGATTTACAACTCCGCTGAGTCGGGCACGCGATGCCTTCGCTCGATACCTGCTACGCCCGTTTGAAGTATTCCAACCACGCACTCGTCTGCTCGTAGGCTTCGCCTTCCTGGTAATAGTTACCACGTTGTTGCTCCTCAGCGGCTACTCGTCTGGCTTTTCAGAGGACTACAAAGAAGGGGATATCGTCAGGAGAACGGTCGTAGCCCCGGCTGACATCACCACGACTAATATTCTCGAAACCGAGAGGCGACGTGCCGCGGCCAGAGAGAGCACTCGTCCTGTTTTTAACTTTGATTCTACCCGGGGCGCCAGTTCCGCTCAGAGCTTTCGAGCCGCCTGGGAAGATCTAAAACACCAGGTTGGGTCCAAAACTGCCGGCAATAAGCAACCAACGTGGAGCGGGGAAGGAAGTGCAACCGTAGCCCGCGCAATTATCGCTCACGGTTTTGATGACGCCAAACTCGAACGCCTGGCAACACTGATTCGTGAGATAGGTGACGGCTACATTTATGATGACGGCGACTCGGACCGACTCCGACAGGAGATTGTCCTGGTCGACGTGCGAAACCCGGCGGCACAGATGGTGGTCCCGTCGCCGCGCACTCGCATGACACCTCTCACGGCCACGCGCCGCGATCTGGAACTGCGCGTTTTGAATCTTCGCGAATGGTCCCAGGAAGAGAAAACTGCCCTGGTCGAGGCGATGGTGCCCCTCATCCGCCCAAACGTGGTACTGGACCAAACAGCCACAGCAACTGCGAGAGAAACGGAAGCCAACAACATCCGCGAGAGTCAGATTTCCCTTAAGAGAAATCAAATAATAGCCCGCGAGGGAGAACCCGTAACGCGAGAAATGCTGGCGCAGTTTGCAGCTATTAAGCGCGCCGGTCACGCAGGCAGGCCCTGGCACTACATGGTGGGACTGCTGCTCATCGTCTTTGCAATCTATTGGTCGGTCTGGAAGTTTACGGAGCACAGAAGTTCCGGCGCAGTGTTGGCGCTCTCGAAGCGCAGGGCGTTTGCTCTCGTAGGCTCGGCTATTGTCGTTGAAACCGCTCTGATGCGCGTAGGATTTATCTTTGGAGACAGTGTTGCGGCGCGAATGGTCAGCGCACCGTTCAACGACCCGACGATCTGGAATTTTGCAATTCCCTTCGCGGCCGCAGCGCTCCTGGTGGCGATGCTGGTTGATACACAACTGGCGTTTCTCACCGGCATCGTTACTGCCCTTTTCGCGGGGATGCTGGCCCCAAGTGGAATTCAGATTGCGGTTTACGCGATGATTTCGTGCTCAGCAGCCATTTATGGAATCGGTCGGTATCGAGAGCGTCAGTCGGTCACACTGGCGGGACTCTTCACTGCGGCCGCCAACGTAGTTATGGCCCTTGCATTGATCGCTTATGCCGAGCAAGCTTTTAGCTTAAACACTTTCCTGCTCGCGGTCGGCTGCGGTTTCGCAGGCGGCCTTTTGACAGCTATCTTTACAGCGGGTGGCTTGCCGATAAATGAAGCGCTCTTCGGCATTCTCACAGACGTCAAGCTACTGGAGCTTTCCAATGCTGATCTACCCGTCCTGGGCCAACTGGCGTTGCGAGCTCCCGGTACAAACCAACATTCTCATGCGGTCGGTCAACTTGCAGAGGATGCTTGTCGAGCAGTGGGAGCCAATCCTCTCCTGGCCCGTATCGGAGCCCTTTATCACGATATCGGGAAGCTCGCGGCACCTGAGTATTTTGTAGAAAATCAGCAGGGTGAGAACCCCCATGATCATCTCAGGCCTACGCAGAGCGCCAAGATCATTACCAGCCACGTGACATACGGATCCAGGCTTGCCAAAGAGATTAGCCTGCCAAAACAGATTGCGGATTTTATTCCTCAGCACCACGGCACACGGACGCTTCACTTTTTCCTACGCAAAGCTCAGGCCCAGGCAAAACCTGGGGAAATAGTGGACGAGAAAGACTTTCGTTATCCTGGTCCGAAACCTGAATTCAAGGAAACCGCGATCATGATGTTGGCGGATTCCTGCGAGGCGGCGGCGCGGTCGCTGGCGCGCCCTGACCCCGAAAACATTCGCGCCATTGTGGTCAAGATCGTCGATGCCATTGTGAGCGACGGTCAACTTAATGATTGCGATCTAACTCTCCGTGAACTCACAATCATCAGGGAGGCAATGATCAGCGCCTTGACGGCGATCTATCACGCTCGCATTGACTATCCTGGGTTTAATCCGCCGCCGCTGACTGGTCCATTACCGCCGCACCCGCAGGCAAACCTCGACAGCGAGGAGCGCGGGATAACTTACAGCAAGCCTTCCGAAATACCGATAAATGATGGTGGCGAAGTCGAAGACGAAGCGATTACGCGCACGGTGGCAAAACGCTAGTAGCAGTTCTTGGTCAAACTGCTGATCACGTGTGCGCTCAGAATTTTCCGTGTAGTTTGTGGTAGGTAATCCCGAGATCTTCAGGAAGGACTCGTGTCTCCCCTACCGTAGACATGAAGTTGGAATCGCCAATCCAGCGCGGCAGAATGTGAACATGAATGTGGTCCACAATACCGGCCCCGGCAGCGGCGCCTAAATTCATTCCGATATTATATCCCGCGGGTTTGTACGCTTCGCGAAGCGCGGCCTGTGAACGTTTGGTTAAATCCATCATCTCGTTGGTGGTATCTCTCGGCGTGGCGTCGAGATCACTAACGTGCTGGTAGGGGACAATTAGCAAATGCCCCGGAATGTAGGGGTGGATATTGAGCACAACGAAATTATAATCGGCTCGATGCAGGACGAAATTCTTCTCATCTTGGCTGGAATCACGTTGGATCTCGCAGAAAACACACCCGCGACCCTTTGAGTCAGCGCTGCCAGCGGCGATGTACTCACTGCGCCAGGGACTCCACAGCCTGTCCACGTTCAAGTACCTCGGGTTTGTGAATCTTACAATATCGGTGGCTGGCGGGTATCATCCGGGTGGTTGACTGACGCGTCAGAGGATGTGTGAGCCGCCGCCCCATCATCATTGATCAACTCCTTAAGTTCCTTACCCGGCTTGAAATAGGGGACGCGCTTGGCGGGGATATTAACGGGATCTCCGGTCTTGGGATTGCGACCGCGGCGGGCGCCTCGTTCCCGTACGCGAAAGCTGCCGAATCCCCGGAGTTCGATCTTCTCGCCTTGATTCAATGTTTCAATGATGCTTTCGAAGACGATTTCTACCAGGCGCTCAGCGTCTTTCTTCGTAAGTTCCGCCGCTCGCGCAACATCTTCAACGAGTTCCGCTTTTGTCATGCATCACCTCAGAATTAGGTAAGATCCCTCTGTGACTGGCGAATAGATTACAAAAACGAATTTCAAGATACGTTAACCGAGTGGCGAGGTAGTGCTCGTCGGTACACTATCAGAAAACGATAATCACCGGCAAGGCTATTAATCCCGAGTTAAGCTGGTTGGACAACCACCGGCCACAAAAAGCCCCGCTAGACCAGTTTTATATATTTTGATCGTGTGCGGGGTAGCGATCATGCTCCGAGTCTTATTCTCTGTTCTGTCACTATTCCTGATCGGGCTCAGTTCTGCCAAGGCCGAAATCGGCCAGCTCCCCGAGCGATGCCATTCCACTTCCCGCCTCCGACGAATATACCTTGGTATCGATGACTGGCTCATCGTCCTTTCCTACAGCTCGCGCGGATAAGCCTATCTTCTTGCTCTCCGCGTCGATTCTCAGAATCTTGAATTCCATTTCCTGGCCCAGTTGGACCACGTCCTCGGGTTTTGCCACCCTTTCGTCTGAAAGCTCTGATATGTGACATAGACCTTCAAGGTTATCGTCCAACTCTACAAACGCGCCGAAGTTGGCAAAGCGAGCGATCTTCCCGCGTACCACATCGCCAGGCTTGTGTTCATTCACGAATCGCTCCCACGCATTAGGCTCAAGGTCCTTGATAGAGAGCGATAAACGGCGATTTTCGGTGTCGATACTGGTAATGATCGCGTCGATCTCCTGTCCCTTTTTCAAAACTTCGCTCGGATGTTTGATGCGCCTGGACCAGGAGATATCGGAAACGTGAACCAGTCCATCAACGCCGTCTTCGATCTCAATGAAGGCGCCGAAGTCTGTAAGGTTGCGCACCCGCCCGTGAACTCGTGTACCTATCTGATAGCGATCGTGCAGCGTTTGCCATGGGTTTTCCTGAATTTGCTTCATTCCGAGACTGATACGACGGGCCTTAGGATCAACGCTGAGCACTTCAACTTCAACGGTGTCGCCTGGATTAACAATCTTGCTCGGATGCTTGACGCGTTTCGACCAGCTCATTTCCGATACATGAACGAGTCCTTCGACCCCGTTTTCCAATTCGACAAACGCTCCGTAGTCAGCAACGCTGGCGATGCGGCCGCCTACTCTGGTGCCGATAGGAAAGCGTTCTTCAACGCTTGACCATGGGTCGGGTAAAAGTTGTTTGTAACCGAGAGAGACTCGTTCGCGGTCGCGATCGAATTTGAGAACTTTGACCTGGATGTTATCGCCAACCTTGAAAAGTTCATTCGGATTCTGCAGACGTCCCCACGACATATCGGTAACATGGAGCAATCCGTCAACACCGCCGAGATCAACGAAGGCGCCGTAGTCAGTCAAGTTCTTAATCTGGCCCTCGACAATAATATCTTCTTCAATCTGACCCAGCGTCTGATCTTTCCGGCCGGCGTTTTCACCCTCAATAACCGCTTTGCGGGATAGCACTACGTTGGACCGCTTGCGATTGAGCTTAATGACCTTCGCTTCAATCTCCTGGTTCCTTAGGCTGTCCAGATTGCGGACTGGCCGCACGTCAACCTGGGAGCCGGGCAAGAAGGCCGCGATGCCATCAATATCGATGCGAAGCCCGCCCTTGATCCGCTCCATTACCCGACCTTTAACAGTCGAGCCTTCCTGGTAGGCCTTCTCCAAATCATCCCAGGCCTTCATGCGGACGGCATCCGCGCGCGACAAAACAGGCAAGCCATCGACAGTTTCCATGCTTTTTACCAGCACTTCAACTTCGTCGCCGGCTTTCACGGTGATCACGCCATCTTCGGTGAACTCAGCGGGGTTCACGATGCCTTCGGACTTGTATCCAAAATCGATGACGACCCCGCGCTCACTTATTCCGACAACTGTGCCTCGAACGACTTCACCCTCTTGCAGCGTCGCTTGCTCCTGCTCGAATTGGTCGAGTAGTTGTCCAAAGTCGACATCGCCCGTCGGGCGGGCATCATCATCGTCCTCGCCGGGATTAACCACGGACACTGGTTCCCTGATGGGTGCGGTTGCGGTTTGCTGCGGAAAGACTTCAGACTCACCGGAAGGTGTTTTCTCTTCCGTCGCGTCGCTGTTATTCAGCTTGGGTTCTTCACTAAGCATGCAGACTCCTGTGGACCTCCCGGGCAATTTCAGCGTGTCATAAGATCAAATCGCGCTGCATTGCCGCATACTATCCCCAACAGTCACAATTGGCGGACAGCAGTTCAAGCGGCCTGTTGGCTTGACGTTGGCAAATTGTCGGATTTTGCAGATGGAGCGAGGAGTGCGAGCCGTTTAGATTTGGAAAAGGAGTGTTTTATGCGTTTCGATTTCCGACGTGCCCGTAGTCACCCGCTTGCTCCGACATACCGGCCGCTTTTTACCGGGTAGGTCGGGAAATGTACACGCCAGAATGAGCGTGTGTCAAGGCGAGCTAACATCCACAAGAGGCGAACAAAAATCAACGAACCGACGTGCAGAGTTACCTCTGACAAGGCTGGACCGGAGATAAGATCACCTGCTGTCAGCTGAAACGGTTTCACTCCGGCGAGGCACTACATAGACTCCCGCGGAATGCGATCCCACGAACAGAGTGTTCTGATCCTGCGAATCAAAGGCTAGCGACCAGATTCTCTGGCTTGCAAGTCGATGTTCCTTCAGATCAATACGCGCCCACGTCTTGCCGGCGTTGACAGTGCGGTATACGCCGCCGCCTACCTCACCGTTTTGGTATGCATTGCCCACGAAGATTTCGTCGACATTTCTAGGATTGATCAGAATGCTGGTGAAGTCGCCGAAAGGCAGGTTACCACCGCGGCGACTCCAATTCACGCCATCGTCATGGGACGAGTAAAACGCCTGCTTCGTGCCCACGTAGATGTGACCTGGGCGCTGCGGATCCTGCACCACGATATTTACCGGAGCGTCGATGGGAATGCCGTCCACCTGACGCCACGTCTGCCCGCCGTCACGCGAGACAATTACACCTGAAGCAGCAGTGCCGGCCCAAATAACCTCCGGGTGTTTAAGACTAGTGGAAATGGAAGTGGTCCGGGGGTCAATTGACGAACTATAAAAGAGTTTCTGCCAGCCCTTGGTAGGATCTTGGCTCCGATACAGCCCTACATTCGTGGCAGCCAGAAAGCTGGGCTTGCCGCTGGACAGGTCTATCGTGTGCACCAGCGCATTGATAGCATCGGTGATAAGTAAAGATGCTGCCGCTTGTTCTTCCGCAGCGATTGAACCATCGCCCTTCGACACTCCGAGTGCCGCCAGCGTAATCTGATCAAACTTTCCGGTCGTAGGAAGACTGCGATCAGCCTGGAATCTCTTTAGTGCAGCGAGGGTTTGTGTCCCGGGTTTTCCGTCGGGCGTCCCGACGTTGTAACCGGAGCGGTTTAGAGCCATCTGAACACGTCGAATGGTGTCGTCGGCTTTGCGAGAAACTACAATCCCCTTTAGCTTACGGGCGGGTGTAGCGGCCACCCGGGATACTTTTGTCAGTCCTACCGACAGACTCTTCTTTTTAGCAGCGGGGCTGGGCGAGTTTGCAGCCCATACCGGAGCCCAGGAAGCCCCTCGATCGACGGAACGGTAGATGCCTAGATTTGTTCCTAAGTAAATTACGTCTGGGTTTTGGCTGTCCTGCAGGATGGAATAAGTGATCAGGCGCGAGGGCATGTTACGCATCGAAGGACGCCAAGTTTGGCCATTGTCATTGCTGGCAAAGAGAAAACCGCCTCCGGTAGCTGTGTTTATTGTGGCGGCGTAAATCCTATTCGGCATCTCGCGATCCGCCACGATGGTGTTGGCAAACCTGCCGCTATATCCCTCATTGGTCGGCAGGAAGCTTTTCCCGCTATCTTTAGAGACCATCACTCCATAGTTGTTTGTGCCGATGTAGATCGTCTCGGGACGTGAAGGGTGAACAGTGATCGAGTTGATCTCCAACTGCCGTGAAGTGGTCACCATCCAGGAGTCCGCATCACCGCCCCTTTCCGAGCGCCAGAAACCTTCGGTCGTACCCGCAAAGACAAGCCCGGGAACTGATGGGTGTTGCAGGATGGCGCGTGTTCTTCGAGATTGAGACGGAATGCCCTGCACCTTACGCCAACTTTCACCAGCATTCTTAGTCTCATAAATCCCGCTGCAGGCGGAGGCGATTACGTGATTCGGATCAAGCGGGTCTATATCGATGGCGAAAATGTCGGAATCGTCAATGATCCCATTCTTGATTGACTTCCAAGTCTTGCCGCCGTCAGTTGTTTTGTAAGGAAGATACCAGGTACCGGCATAGACAATATCGGGAGTGCGGGGATCGATCGCCAGCGACTCAACGTGAACCAGCCCGGGGGTGTTATAGGTCTCCAATTGCTGCCAGGACTCTCCTGAGTCGTCCGAGCGAAAGATTCCATTAAAGGTGCCGGTTATCAAGACAGCGGGATTGGACTTGGACTGAGTGAGCGAGTGCAGCGCTTCGTTCTTAAGTTCCTTGCTCTCGCGCCACTTGCGCCCGCCATCGGTTGACTTAAAGAAACCACCGGGCTCCTTGTGCCTATGCGCAGCCACGTAGAGCGTCTTCGAGTCGCGCGGATCAACGAGTATGTGATCTACAAACATCTTCGGCTTGTTAAAGTTGTACAGCAGTTCCCAGCGTTTACCTCCATCCTCAGAGGTGTACAGCTGTCCATCGAGCGTTCCGAAATAGAAGCGATCAGGGTTGTTTGGATCGACGACTAGATCGCGCACGTCCCCTCCAGGAGGGCCTGTGGGGCGCCAGTCATTGGAATACTGAGCGGGGTCGGCGCTGTCGATATCGACAGCCAGAACTGTCGACCGAAAGCCGAAAGGTTGAACTAACGCAAGTAGAACAAGCACGAGGGGGATTAACTTCATAACTTTAATGACCATCTTTTCAAAGGTAAGCTGTTTTTTGAACAAGAGAAAGGAGGCTCCAAAGCCCCGACCTGAGTTTAATACAATTCTCCACGTTTGTATCTAACCAACTTCTCGGCCCCTTTAAGATGCGGCACAGCAAGGGCGTAGTTGCATAATTCAGCCGGAAAAGCGAAGCGGGCGATTCTCCAAGGAGAAATCGCCCGCATTCGGAAGGTTCGCGTCTTCAGGGACGCGAGGTTATACCTTATTACTAGTCACGTCTGCCACGACGACGTCGCGGACCTCGCCTACATTCAGGACATGGCGAGACAGCGTTGTCCGTGCTGGCCACCGGTGGATTTGCGCCTGTCGGCACAATCCAGAGCTCGACTGCCAGATCAGCTCGGCAGCCGCCGTCGACTGTAGTGATACGTCCAGCCTCGATTCCGCGCGTGTTAACCAAATAGTTCTTCGCACGATCGGCTCGAGCCTGACCCTCACCTTCACAGGCGCCGTAAGCAATGATGTAACCCTGCGACCCTGTCTGGTTCTGCAACTGAATTGCGTAGTTGTCGAGACGAGCCTTCTCATCATTGAACCGGATGTCGCCATACTCGTCAAACCGCGTCGGTGTCACCGTTACTGGAACGATTACCGACGTGGAGCACGAATTTGTTCTCGAACATTCAGGTGCCACCCCGCCCAGCTCGACGGTTGCGGTCACAGTCTGTCCACCGATATTGGCTGTGTCAACCGTAATCGAGGACGTGTTCTGACCACTCGTGATGGTCCCTGCGGATACTGACCAATTGTAGGTCGGCATCAGGCCTGTTGGACCACCTGTGACTGAAGCGCTGAAGGTAATGGGCGTACCCTGCGGAACATCAGACGGGCAGCTCACCGAAACCGTCGGACACGGAGGAGGCGCACAAGCGCATACCGCCACCGTCACCGTGGTCGAAGCATTAGCTGTGTGCTGATTTCCGTCATTGACCTCAACCGTAG
>JBPCMM010000188.1:0-7589 GCA_051002255.1 Pyrinomonadaceae bacterium | reverse complement strand
CAGCATGCGGCCAGGCGTCGACTTGCCAGCACCCTACGGGCCATCAATCGCGATGAGCAAAGGACTAGGCATGAATTTGCTTTGTGCTTTGTGCTTTGTGCTTTGTGCTTTGTGCTTTGTGCTTTGTGCTTTGTGCTTTGTACTTTTGCTTTAGCTTTTTGCTTTCTGCGTTTTGATTTGAGATCTCAGATCGGAGATCTCAAATCAAGAGCAGTGAGAGTGTTTGCTCATTGTCTAATGTTTCAGCTTCAACTGCGGTCTTAATCGAACACCTAACCCGGCACCCCTCCTCATTTTATCTGCGAAACTTCTGAGCCGACAGCCTGCCAGCGTCCGTCGCGCCAGACAAACTTATCCGTAAACCTGAATGCAGCCTCCTGATCAGTAAGTTGTAAACGAATCACGCCGTCTAGAATTGCCCTGTCTCCCATCAAGGTCACCTTCAAGTCCTCGAACTCCCATTTTTGAATCGACGTATCGCGCTCTATGGTCTTGAGGTACTCCGCTTTCCCCTGATTCTTGCCGTTGCTGGACATCCCAACGTAGTCGTCGGCCAGAATTCGGTTGAGCTTCTGCTTGTCGGCATTGATGTTTGCGACGGTCCACTCATGCTCGAGGTCTGTAAGGGCTGCGAGCACTGCATCCTTGTCCGTTGGTGGAGGAGTTGCATCATCATCTACGGGCGTGCCACTGTTTTCAGATTGTGAAACTGGCGCTTTCGAGTTCAGATTGGAGTTTGGGTCGCCGCCTTGCTGACCACCCTGACCTTGCTGACCACCCTGACCCTGTTGACCACCCTGACCTTGTTGACTACCGCTGCGCTCTGCATTTGTATTGGAGCTGCTCTTATTGGACGCCGTCCGCAGCATTTTGGGGACGAGGATCCCTCCCGCAATACCGATTCCGATAAGGATTACCAGCGCTGCCGAAATTCCCACAACCCAGGGCCACGCTTTCTTCCTGCTCGGGGCGGCTGTGGAAGTTTGAAATCCGGGTGGCTGGTAGTCTGCGGCTTGCCAATCTCGCGGCTTGTACACCTCCGTGGGCGGCGGGGTGCTCGCCCTGGCGCCTGATGACGGCGAAACCACGGTGGTCTCATCCTCGGGTTCTGCAACCGAGACGAGCGGCGTTCCGTCATCAAGACAGAAACTCAGGTTTGGGTCAGCGAAGGTCTTCTTACAAGTAGGACAGCTTTTCATACTCTGCTAATTTGACGCGGCACCAATGATCAGACGATCTCGAGCTGGTTAAAGAAATATGAGATCTCGATTGCGGCGTTTTCATCGGAGTCAGATCCGTGAACGGCATTCTCACCCATCGACGCGCCAAACTCTTTCCGCAACGTCCCTTGATCGGCTTTTGCTGGATCAGTTGCGCCCATCAGATTGCGCCATTCTTTTACCGCGCTTTCCTTTTCCAGGGCCATCACAACGCAAGGGCCGTTAGACATAAACTCGGTTAAGCCAGGGAAGAATGGGCGCTCCCGATGAACTGCGTAGAAGCCCTCCGCCTGCTTCAACGTCATGTGAAGCAACTTCAAAGCGCGAATTCTGAAGCCGTCATCGATGATCCGCTGAATAATGCTACCGGTTGTTCCCGCCTTTACCGCGTCGGGTTTGATAATTCCGAATGTAAGGTTGCCCATTCTCCTAAACTAGTTCCTCCAGCTGTTTTCTTTCAATTTGAACCTTGCCTGGCGGGCTGTTGAAAAATTAGAAAACAATCCACGAAATCACACGAACCGACCCAAAAGGAGTCCTCGGTTCGAGTTATTTCGTGTCCTTTTCGTGGATCGTCTTTATCCTCTCTGAAAATACCCACCCCTTAGCGTCTACTAGGAGTGCACCCGAGAAATTCCTGACTCCGCGAGAAGGAGTCAAAGGTCAAAGCACAAAGTTCCAAGCTCAATTATTAAGAGCTTCCTTCATAGCCGATCCAATATCCGCTGGCGACTTCACAACCCGGATCCCAGCGCCTGCCAACGCTTTCATCTTTTCAGCGGCGGTGCCCTTGCCGCCGGCAATGATCGCACCTGCATGGCCCATGCGGCGTCCAGGTGGCGCGGTTTGGCCGGCGATAAATGCAACTATCGGCTTGGTCACGTTCTCCTTAGCAAACTGCGCGGCTTCTTCTTCAGCCGTGCCCCCAATTTCGCCGATCATCACAATGCCGTCGGTCTCATCATCCGCCTGAAACAAAGCCAGCGCGTCAACATGCGTAGTGCCCACAATAGGATCACCGCCAATACCGATCGCAGTTGATTGCCCAAGATTGAGTGCCGTCAGTTGGCCCACCGCTTCGTAGGTGAGAGTTCCCGAACGAGAAACGACACCCACCCGGCCTTCGCGATGAATGTGTCCCGGCATGATGCCGATCTTGCATTTGCCAGGCGAGATAATTCCAGGGCAGTTGGGCCCAATTAGCCGGGTAGCTTTATCGCTTAAGTACTCCTTAACCTTAACCATATCGAGCGTGGGAATTCCTTCGGTAATACAGACCACCAGCTCCACACCCGCCTCCGCAGCTTCCATGATCGCGTCGGCGGCGAAGGTGGGGGGCACGTAAATCACCGAGGCATTGACACCCGCCTCTTTAACCGCATCGCTCACTGTGTTGAATACGGGAATACCTTCGTGAGTGGTGCCGCCTTTGCTGGGCGTGACACCACCTACGACATTTGTCCCATACTCAACCATCTGCTTCGTGTGAAACGAACCTTCCTTGCCGGTTATTCCCTGCACTACGAGACGCGTGCTTTTGTTTACGAGAACGCTCAATGGGTCTGCTCCTGGAGACTTGAGTTATAAGGACTCAAAGATTCCAACTCTAATTTTTATTGAATGAAACGGAAGTATAGCCGACCGGTCGCTTTGGCGCTAACACACCTTACGCCAGTTCAAACCGTTGTCCGTAAACCGGCACTTCAACCGTCCAGCCAAATCTCTCCTTAATATGATTGGCCATCGCATTCGCGGCTGGCGGCTCGCCATGAGTCAGAAACGTCCGACGCGGCGCAGCCGGCATTCCCTCCAACCAGTGGAGGACCTCCTTCCAATCCGCGTGTGCGGAGAAGCCGCCAATGCGCGCAGTGCGGCAGCGCACAGGAACACGCTGACCCAGGATTCTTACTTCCCGCTCGCCATCGAGAATTCTTCTTCCGGTTGTGCCCGCGGCCTGGTACCCCACAAACACGATTGTCGCGTCAGGATCAGGAAGCAACCGCAGCGCGTGATGAAGAACGCGACCGCCGGTCATCATCCCCGAGGCGCTGATGATCACACGCGCTCCATGCACCTCATTCAGGCTTTTCGATTCTGCCCTGGATGAAACGGTGACTAACGAATGCGTGCGCAACGGGTGTTGCTTTCTTGCCAACACACTCGCGTAGGCCTCGTCATGTTCCTCTTTGCGGTTTCCATAGACCGTTGTGGTGGCGGCAGCCATGGGAGAGTCTACATACACCGGCACAATAGGGATCGCTTTCTCATCCTCCAACTCACGGATTAGATAAAGCAGCTCCTGCGTTCGTCCGACAGCAAACGCGGGGATCAACACCGGGCTATTGCGTCCCACAGCGTCCTTGATTATTCGCGCCAGCGCGTCTTTCGGGTTTTCCGGGTCGTGCAGGCGATCGCCATAGGTCGATTCGACGAGCAGGTAATCACATGCAGAGGGAGCAACGGGATCTTGAATAATCGGTTGATCGTAATGGCCCAGATCGCCGGAGAACAGCACGCGCCGTCCCGATGGATCGATTCCAGCGTCATCAAGCTCCACCAGCACCAGACTTGAACCGAGTATGTGACCCGCGACGCGGAAACCCGCGCGAATGCCCGGGGCAACCTCGACTGCTTCACCTGTATTCGGACGCGGATTAACCAGCTTGAGCGTCGCGAACGCGTCCTTCTCCGTGTACAAAGGCAATGCGGGTTTATGCCGAGTCAGTTTATGCCGGTTCCTGTAGTCCGCATCTTCTTCCTGCAGGCGCCCGGCGTCGGGCAGCAAGATCTTCAAGAGCTCTGCGGTGCCCCGCGAACAATAAACAGGACCCGTGAACCCCTGGTTGACGAGCCGTGGCAGATATCCCGTGTGATCAATGTGTGCGTGAGTGATTAGAACGGCATTAAGGGCCCGAGGATCGAAGGGCGGGTCTTGCCAGTTGCGCTCGCGCAGCTCCTTCAGGCCCTGGAACATTCCGCAATCGACCAATACGCTCCCGCGATCGGTCTCGATCAAATACTTCGAACCTGTAACCGTGCCCACGCCTCCCCAAAACGAAAGTGTTGCCAAGAAACCTCCTGTTGCCGACTAGGCAGTACACGAATTTGATATCGCCGCTGAAAACCTCCGCGAACCCCTGTCAGAACGGCGAGCCGTAGCGACCCGGTCTCAACTGGGGACAAGCAACGACCCGGTCGCTACGGCTCTCGGTTCTGACAGATGCCGGCCTAGTCAAGAGAAAACTCGCGTGCGCTTGTAACCGATAAAGATGAGAATCGCGGGGAGGAGTAGCCCGAGATTGCGCAAAGCAGTCTTCACTCCCAACTGACTGCCGATGATTCCGCCGAAGCAACCGCATTCCAAAGGCTCGCCATGGAGCAGATAAACGTAGTAGAGCGCGTAACTCGCAAAGCCGATCAAGAGTAACGCTGAACAGAGTGCGCCAATGCGCACCGTGCGCGGCAGCAGCAGCAGCAGTGCTGTAATGATTTCAGCCACGATCACAGCGATCGTGATGGGCCACATCCATGTTTTATAATTGAAACCGGAGGCGCTCAATAGTTCCGCGACGTTCGCTGCAAACGCTCGAACCATTATCAACTTCGCGCCCGCAGTAACCAGAAAGAGCGCGGCTAGACCGAAGCGGCTGAGTTGCACTAGCCACTTCAGCACTGAGGCGGGGACGCGGCCACGCCCTGACGCGTGGAGCACCTCAGATGGCGCTGAGTCCCTAGTTGCCCCAGAAACGTCATTGACCATTTCCCCGCTTCTCCCCGTCCCCGTATCTCCGCACCTAGATTCCTACGCTGCGAGTGCTACAACTTTCTCCGCGGCGTCTTTCATTCCCTTCGCTACCGTGAAATTGAGACCGGATTCGCGAATTACGCGCTGCCCCTCTCCTACGTTCGTACCTTCGAGACGCACCACGACCGGCACCTTGATATTGAGCTTCTTCGCGGCCTCAACCACCCCGCGCGCTACCATGTCGCAACGCACGATTCCGCCGAAGATATTTATCAGAACCGCCTTCACGTGTTCGTCGGCAAGTAGAATCCGAAACGCCGCTTCGACTCGCTCCTGCGACGCGCCACCTCCGACATCCAAAAAGTTTGCTGGTTCGCCGCCCGCAAGCTTGATGATGTCCATAGTGGCCATGGCCAGGCCCGCGCCATTTACCATGCAGGCAATATTTCCGTCGAGCTTGATGTAGTTCAAGTCAAACTTCGAGGCTTCGATCTCCGAGGGGTCTTCTTCATTCAGATCCCGCAGATCGATGAACTCTTTGTGACGAAACATAGCGTTATCATCAAAGTTAACCTTTGCGTCCAACGCTATGAGGCGATTGTCTTTGGTGAGAAGAAACGGATTGATTTCCATAAGCGATGCGTCCATCTGCTCATAAGCCGTGTAAAGGGATTGCATAAACTTCACCGACTGGTTCACCAGTACACCAGGAATGCCAAGTCCAAAGGCGAGCTTCCTTGCCTGGAAAGAACGGAAGCCTACCCCAGGATCGACCGTCTCTTTCATTATCTGCTCCGGAGTTTTGGCGGCCACCTCTTCGATGTCCATTCCACCAGCCGCAGACGCCATGAACACTGGCCGGCCTGACGCTCGATCCAACACGATGCCCAGATAAAACTCCCTGTCGATAGGCAAGCCTTCCTCTATTAGGAGGACACGTACTTCCCTGCCTTCGGGCCCGGTCTGATGTGTTACCAGTTTCATTCCCAGCATCCGACGAGCAATCTGACGGGCTTCGTCAGCACTTCGGGCAAGTTTTACGCCCCCGCCCTTGCCGCGACCGCCTGCATGAATTTGCGCCTTTACTACAATCACCTCCGTCCCAAGTTCTTTGGCAGCGTGGTAAGCCTCTTCTGGTGAACGAGCCACCAAACCCCGCGGCACAGCTACACCAAACTTTCGTAATAGTTCCTTACCTTGATACTCGTGTATCTTCATCGGAAATCTTCTCCGACGACCGTCCCGTTCGGTCGTCTCAATTAGAATTTTATTCTGAAGCGGAGAGGAGTGTAGCCACACACCTGACGGTGCTGCAAGCCAAGGCAAAGGAACAGCCTTTATCGCAAGGAATCAGATGACGGGAAAGAAACAACGCACAGAACCGTTTGCGGTAGTCAAAGGATCCCAGCACTCAACACCATCAGAGCCTCTCAAACTCCGGTTAGGGCGCAGTGCCTCCTGCTTGTGTTGAGATCCATTGGTTACCGCAAATAGTTCTGTGCGCTGAGTCGGTCGCGCTCGGGTTGAGTGCCTCCGGCTTGCGTTGCTGCAAACGAGGGGTGGCCACGGAGTGCCGGCCCCTACAATGCGCCTTTCAAAAGCTCTCTCAACTGAAGGATAATTCTGAACATTCCATAGACGCAGTATACCAGCAGAAGGAGCATGCTCTATGAGCGATGTCACGGTAACTTCCCTTTCAAATCTTCAAAACGAAGTGCGCTACGGCACGCACACCTTCATCACGGATGAGCCAAGAGACGCCGGGGGCGAAGATGCTGGCCCCGATCCTTACGCACTGGTGTTAGGCGCGCTCGGCAGTTGCATTTCGATGACCACGATGCTCTACGCGCGACGAAAAGAGTGGCCACTCGAGCGGGTAACAGTGCATCTACGCCAGCAAAGAATTCACGCCAAAGACTGTGATCAGTGTGAACGCTCCAAGGACGGCTTCGTCCATCGCATCGAGCGCGCAGTCTCTTTCGAGGGTGATTTGAGTGGTGAGCAACGGGCGCGACTGCAAGAGATTTCGCATAAATGCCCGGTCCACAAGGCTCTGACTTCAGAGATTGTGATCGTTGACCTGAACGATGGTGTTATGGATATAGGACAACAGTCGAGCGCCGAGGGAACTTTTTCCCTGGAATAGATGTCTAAGCGGGCGATCGCCAGGGATCGCTTTAAGAAGGAGATAGCAAGGTGAAGACATTCAAGATGGCCGGTTACTGTCTTATCCTCTTAGGGATTATTAACGTGCTTCACGAGATCAATCTGCGTGCTACAGGATTACGAGAGCCGGGGCTCGGTTATGCGCTTGTGACCACAGTGTTTTTTACGGCTGGGGCCGCGCTGCTCTGGCGTAGCAAGATCAACCAGAAAACTACCCACTAAAATATCCGCAAAATTCAGGCATCCAAGAGAGTGGTTCCTCGTCCTGCGGTAGCACTGCGGCATAACAAGTCGCTGAAGGGGACGGCGAATAGCGCGGCTCTCTTCGCAGGGCTTGGGTGGTAATCACGTTGAGTGCGCCGCCCCTCAGCTCCAGCGTTCGGTTTCTTTCATTATCGAGGGTAGCCATGCGAAGAATTCAGTGGCTTAACTGGAGGTTGCGTTACGGGAATCCAAAG